>JBHENJ010000027.1:0-38731 GCA_046262115.1 Candidatus Limnocylindria bacterium
GAGGCGCTTGACAACCAGGCCGCCGCACTAAATTACTGCCGAACGGCGGGATCGGCGTCGTCACCAGGCGAGCGTCCAACGAGGCGGCGGATTCGCTCCAACAGCTCATCTGCGTTGTACGGCTTCGTCATGTAGTCGTCCGCGCCGATCCCTTGGGCGACTGGATCCGACCACTGCGCGCCTATGCCGGACAGGACAAGGATCGCAAGTTCGTCTCCGAACCGGTCGCGAAGCCGTCGTATGACCTCGTACCCCGACATCCCATCCGGCAGATTGATGTCAACGATCGCTACGCGTGGGTCGCCGCCGGTCAACAAGTCGAACGCCTCGTGGCCTGTCTCCGCCGTCAGCGTGGCGTATCCCGCGTCCTCCAGCAGGTCTATAAGCGCACGCCGGATGTAGGGTTCGTCCTCGATCAGGAGTACGAGTCGTTCGTCCATTGCGACGTGTTTACTCCGCGTCTCGAATCAAGGCGCCGCGTTCCCGACCGTGACGCGGCGTGAGGCGACAGCTTGCGCGCGGTGACTACGAAAAACCGGTCACGCCGCGGCGGAGAAGCGGCGACGCTCATCGCGCAGTCCCGACAGAAGGTCAAAGACGTCCTGCAGCAGTGCCATGAAGAGCTGTGGGTCGCGCTCATACGCGATGGCGACCTTTCATCGTCCAGCCTGAGGATGGCCACCGTGAACTGCTGCAGGAGCGGCGTCTGTGACAGGGTGGCCGCGAGCGTCAGGACGCGAGCTGCAGCGGCTGAGATGCTGGTGGAGAGGACGGTGGCCGTCCCGTCGTCCGGGTCGTGGTGATACACGGTGAAAGCGTTGAGCACTGACGCTCCGATTCCGTTCGGCAGCCTCGTAAGCCGCTGTCGCGGTCACCGCTTGCCTCACAGCCGTGTCGATTTCAACGTCCGGCACGACCCGACGATAGCAATCGTGACAGATCCGAACCACGCGTCAGCGGCGCCTGGCGGTGCCACGCGGCACCGGTCCGGCCCGACATTCGGGGCGCGTGCACCGCTCAGCGGTGTGTTCGCCTGTCGGAGTGCGGCGGCGTGGCCGCTGCATTCACCGCCGTGGCTTTCGCGGCGCGCAAGCTGCTTGACCGCGTCGCAGCGTGCGGCGTAGCGTCCGGTTGCTATGCGACTTATATCGAATTCGCTGGTACTCGCGCTGATTCTTGCTCTAGCGGCCTGCAGCACAGCGCCATCCGCTCAGCGCGGCTCGCCCCGTCATTCGACACCGCAACCAAGTCCCGGTCACGCGAACGTGTACGCGGGGACGCTTGACGGCTTGGATGCGTACATCGGGCTAGTGAGCGACGGAGAACGCCTGATCGGCTATGTGTGCGACGGTGACGTCGTATCGGTCTGGTTTGAAGGTACGGTGGATGGGGACAGCATTCGGCTGTCGAGCGGACGCGGAGACCTGCTCGGCGAAGGAACGATCTCAGACGATGCGTCCGGTGAGATCGAGATCCAGGGGGAGAACCGCGCATTCAACGCGCCGCGGGTCAGCGGAGACGCCGGACTCTACCGTGCGGTGGTCGGCGACGCGAGCAACGAGCGGATCGTCGAAGGCGGCTGGATCGTATTGCCCAACGGTTCGCAGCGTGGAGCCATCACCATGGAAGGCGGCGGTGATGTCACGGAGATTTTGACGGCACCACCCATTTACCCGCCAGTGCAGGGCGGGGTCGACCTCGGGCGCTTTGGGAGAGTGCGCGTTGGCAAGGTGACCGACGTCGACGCCTCGATTTTGGGCGGCTGAAGGCTCCGGTAATTCAGCGCCGCGCGCGCGGTCACTCGACGATCAGCGTCCCGCGCATCCGCCTCCGGGTGCGGTGCACGGTGCACCGCCGTACGGCCCGTCACCCGTAAGCCACGAGCCGTTTCGGGCAGCGAGGCCTCGAACCCATCCGGGGCGCCAATACGGCGAGTGGCACGCCTGATGCATTTTCACTCGGTGAGCGCCTGGAAGGCGCGGATGGAACTCATACATCGGGTGAGAGATGGGAATTCTTTCGTGGATCATCCTGGGGGCGATAGCAGGGTGGCTCGCCGGCCTCTTGGTCAAGGGTGACGAGGGACTCGGCATCATCGGTCACATCATCCTCGGGATCATTGGCGCGTTCGTCGGCGGCTTTCTGGCGAGGGTGGTCCTCGGCATCGATCCGATCGACGGCGCGCTCGACGTCAGCTCGATCGTGGCGGCCGTCATCGGCGCGGTCCTCGTCGTGCTCGTGGTGAGCATGATCATGGGTCGCCGACGGGTGGGCAGCGGGCCGATCTAGTCCGCACGACGCCGAGCGAACTCCGGAGGTCCCGGCCGCGAGGCCGGGACCTCGTCATGTCTGCGGAGTCACTCGACGATGAGCGTGCCGCGCATCCCGTCAGGGTGGACGGTGCACACGAACTCGTACGTCCCGGCCGGCAGGCCCGGGATCTCGTATATCTCGGTCGCGGGACCCTGGAGGTTCGGGGTCATGAAGATCCGGTCCGCCACGGTGCGCCCGCTGACGATCGCGAAGTTGTGGATCTCCGGTGGGGCGTCGCGATTCTCGAACTCGAGGGTCCAGGTCATTTCGGCGGGCGCGGTGAGGGTGTCGACGTCCCAGCGGACGTGATCGGCCGCGAGGTGAATGACGACGTCACTCGCCGGGGCGTCCGGGATCGGCGTGACGTCTGGGGCGCCGGTCAGAGTGGCCGATGCCGCGATCGAGGCGCTCGTCGTGGCTACGGGGCTCGGTGACGTCTGCGCGGTGCAGGCGCTGAGACTGATGAGGACGACGGCGGCCGCCGCCACGGCGTTGCGCGGGCGCACCGCGGACCTCATGTCAGGGCAGCCTACACATCGGGCAAGTTACCCCGCAAGATCCGCCGCCGCTGAGAGCATCACTCGGCGCCCAGCGGGCTCGACCCGCCGTCGACGGACGCCCGCGAGCGCGGGCCGACGAGGAACCACGTCGCCATCGGCCCCTTGCCGCGGACGTCGACGAAGCCGCGCCGCTCGAACAGGTAGCGATCGCGGAGCCGCTCGTACACCGGCTGTGTGACCTGGATGCGGCCGGGGACGCCGTGGGATTCCATGCGGCTCGCGACGTTGACCGTGTCGCCCCAGACGTCGTAGATGAACTTCTTGGCGCCGATCACGCCCGCCACGGCCGGCCCCGAATGCATCCCGACGCGGAACGTGATGCCCTCCGCGCCGGGCACCGCGAGGCCGGCGACGCGGCTCGAGAGGTCGAGCGCCATGTCGGCGATGCGCTCGGCGTGGTCATCGGAGCGCTCGGGCATGCCACCGACCACCATGTAGGCGTCGCCGATGGTCTTGATCTTCTCCAGGCCGTACAGATCCGCGAGCATGTCGAAGGTGCTGAAGACCTCGTTGAGGACGCTCACCACCTCGGTCGGCCGGCATCGTGCTCGACAGCTGCGTGAATCCGACGATGTCGACGAACAGCAGCGTGACGTCGTCGAATCGGTCGGCGATGAGTCGCTCCCCGCGGCGCAGCCGGTCCGCAATCGGCGCGGGCAGGATGCTGAGAAGCAGGCGTTCGTTCTCGGCGTTGGCGCGCTCGACCTCACGCGCGGCGGTGATATCGGTCCCGTAGAGGTTCACGACGTCGAATTCGTAGACCGATACGACCTTCACCGAGAAGAGGCGCCCGTCAGCCTCCACGTCGATCATGCGGTGGACGTCGTCCTCGAGGTTCTCGAGGATGCGGGTGCGCGGCTCGTCGGAAAGACGACCGCCAACCTCGACGCCGAGCGCCTTGCGGACGAGGACGCTGGCCGGATTGGCGTAGATCAGCGTGCCGTCGTGCCCGAGTCGCAGGACGGGGTTCGGGTTCTGGTCGGGGAACTTGTCGAGCGCCTTGGTTGCCGTGATGTCGGTCCCGTACACGTTGATGAAGCCGAACTCCGGGATGCGAACCGGCTTGAGCGCGAAGGTGAGGCCGTCCGCCCGGTACTCGAGGAGCTGGCCGGTCCCGCCTCCGACCAGGCGCACGACGCCGTCGAAGAGGTCGGCGGGGAGCGGATCTCCAAGCTCGATCCCCATCGCGCGGATGATCGCGTCGCTGGCCCGTTTGGCGTACAGAAGCGTTCCGGCCTCGGTGACGCGGAAGACCGGGTTCGGGTTCTGGTCGGGGAACTTGTCGACGACCTTCCGCGCGGTGACGTCGGTCCCGTAGAGGTTGATGAAACCGAGATCGTGGACGGCGACGGCCAGGAGCTCGAACGTCTGGCCGTCCGCGACCACCTCCATGGCGGGACGCGACTGGTCGGCCGCGCCGCGGATCAGGCGATCGCGCACGTCGGCCGGGACCGCCTCGCCGACGCGCAGCCCGAGCGCGCCGGTTACGGGCTGGCTCGCGACGTTCGCGTAGAGCAGGTAGCCGTCGTCGCTCATCCGCAGCACGGGGTGTGGGTTCTGGTCCGGGAAGCGGTTGATCGCACGGACCTGCTCCTCGACCAGAACGGCGTTGGGCGACGGCGCGTCTCGCTTCGTCACGGCTCACGACTCCCGCGCGGCATCTCGCTGAGTGTAGGACTGCCGCCGCGCGGCACATCCGTCGCCGCCGCCCGCGACACGTCGCGCGGCACGCGTCATGCGGTCAAGCAGCGGCATGGTCGAGTTCGGGTACGCGCTGTCGAGCGAAGAGCATCTCCCGAACGACCTCGTGCGAAACGCGCGTCTGGCCGAGGAGACCGGCTTCACCTTCGCCCTGATCTCGGACCACTTCCACCCGTGGATCGACCGGCAAGGACAGAGCCCGTTCGTGTGGAGCGTCATCGGTGGGATCGCCCAGGCAACGGAGCGATTGCAGCTCGGCACCGGGGTCACGTGCCCGACGATGCGGATCCATCCGGCGATCATCGCCCAGGCGGCCGCCACGTCCGCCGCCATGATGCCCGGACGCTTCTTCCTGGGAGTCGGAACGGGCGAGAACCTCAACGAGCACATCCTGGGCGACCACTGGCCGCCATCGGACGTGCGGCGGGAGATGCTCGAGGAGGCTATCGAGGTCATTCGGCTGCTGTGGGAGGGTGGGCCGCAGAGCTATTACGGCGGCTACTACACCGTCGAGAACGCGCAGATCTACACGCTGCCCGACGCGCTGCCGCCGATCGTCGTCGCCGCCAGCGGCAGGAAGGCGGCGGAGCTGGCCGGGAGGCTCGGCGACGGACTGATCGGGACGTCCGCAGGGCAGGACCTGCTGTCCGCGTTCGACGGCGCCGGCGGGTCCGGCAAGCCGCGCTACGGGCAGGTCGCCGTCTGCTGGGCGGCCGATGAGGCCGAGGCCCGGCGGACTGCCTTCGAGTACTGGCCGACCGCTGCCGTCAAGGGCGAGCTGTCGCAGGAGCTGCCGATGCCGGCGCACTTCGAGCAGGCGGCGCAGATGGTGACCGAGCAGCAGGTCGCCGAGGCCGTGGTGTGCGGGCCCGATCCGGAGCGCCACGCCGCCGCCATCGGCGAGTACGTCGACGGCGGCTTCAGCCACGTCTACGTCCACCAGATCGGTCCCGACCAGGAAGGCTTCTTGCGGTTCTACCAACGAGAAGTGCTGCCGGGGATCGGCAGCGGCAAGGGGAGTTAAGCGATGGATCAGGTCGACGACGCACGACGGGAGATCGACGAGCGGCTGGCACGCGACCGCAGCGGACCGGCCGGAACGCTGGTGCTGGCGGGGATCGCCGCCGGCGCCGGCGCGGCGGCGGCGTATCTCTTTGACCCGGATCGCGGCAGGGCGAGGCGCGCGATCGCACGCGACCGCCTCTCGGCTCTCGTGCGCCGCGGCGTGCGGCAGACCGAGCGGGCGGGACGGACCGTATCGGCGCAGGCGCAGGGCATCACGCGGCGGATCACCCACCTGAGGAGCGACGCGACGCCGATCCTGGACGACGCCTCGCTTGGGGACAAGGTGCGCAGCGAGCTGTTCCGGGACGAGGAGATCCCTAAAGGTCAGATCAACATCAACGTCGAGCACGGCGTCGTCGTATTGCGTGGCCAGCTCGAAACGCCCGAGCAGATCGCGGAGATCGAGAGTCGGGTGCGTCGCATCGGCGGCGTATGGGACGTCGAGAACCTGATGCATCTGCCCGGGCTGCCGTCGCCCGAGCAGTCGTCGGCTAGATCCCCAGCGTGAAGAGCGCCGCCATGCGGCCGAACGCATTCAGGTAGATCAGGACGCCCATCGCGACGATGAACAGTCCCGCGGCGATCTCGACGCCGCGGTGCCGGCGGCGAAGCAGCGCGATCACGGGGGTTATCCGGGGCAGCGCGACCGCAGCGGCGAGAAACGGCAGCGCCAGCCCGGCGGCGTAGAACGCCAGCAGCGCGGCCGCGACCGCGACGTCCGCGGAGGAGGCGCCGAGCGCCAGGATCGCGCCCAGGACGGGGCCGATACACGGGCTCCATCCGACCGCGAAGAACGCGCCGAGCGCGACCGAGCGCGCCGAGCGGCCCTCGGGGAGCGCGCGCATCGGCAGCGTCAGGGTGAGGCGCGCCAGCACGGGCCCGAAGACGCCCGTGGTCATCACACCGACGACGATCACGACGACCCCGGCCACCTCCCGCACCCCGGGGAGCCTAAACAGCTGGTTGCCCAGCAGGCCGACCGAGACACCGGCGAGCACGAAGACGACGCCGAACGCCAGGCAGAAGAGTGCGGCGTGACCCACGACGTGGCTGCGCCCGTCCGGCGTCTCGACGACGGCAGCGGTGTCACCGAGGTAGGCGACGTACACCGGGACGAGCGCGAGCACGCACGGCGAGACGAACGAGACGACCCCGGCGACGAACGCCAGGCCCAGGCTCAGCTCCATTGGACGGCGTCGACTCGAGTCAGGGAGTCGACCCGTCGCGCAGGTAGTTGACGACGTCCCATCGCTCGACCTCGGAAAGCACAGTGGCGAACGCCGGCATCTCGGTCCCGACGATGCCGTTCGTGACGACGAAGAAGACGTCCGCGTCGGACGTGCCCGCAACGCCGGCGCGCAGCGCGTCCGGCGTGCCGTGGCATGCAAGGCAGTTGGCCGCGTAGGCCTGGCGACCTCGGTCGATGGAGGTCGCATCCGCGGTCACCGGGTTGGCCGCGCCCTGCGCCGACGCTGGCGCCGCGTTCGCCGCGCGCACGAGCAGGTAGGACCCGGTCACCAGCGCGGCCGCCACGCCGATGACCACCGCGGCCGTCCTGATGCCGCGCAGCAGCCCGAGGCTCGTGCGCGCCCGTCCGATGCCGCGGAGCTCCGCGGCGAACGCCACCGCGGCGACCGCGAAGCTGACCACGGCTGCGGCGACGCTCAACCAGAACGGGATCAGGCCCGCGAACGGCGCGACGGGGAAGACGAGGCTCCCGGCGCCGGGTGACGAGGCGACCGGCGCAAGCGTGCTCGGGGCGGGCACCTCGAGCGTCGCCGTCACCTCGGCCGCTGTTCGCGTGAACGTGACGTCAAGCAGCCAGTTGCTCGAGGTCGAAGGTGCGGCCAGCCGTGCCCGAAAGAGGCCCGGCTGGCTGGGCGACTCGACGGCGTCCACGGCCGTCGGAGTGCTCGAGCCGCTGATGGGGCGCGGCCTGAGCGTGACCGCCTCGACATCGGTCAGGTACGTGCCGTCCGACGGATCGAGCATCGCGATGTCGGCGGCATCGGTGCCGCCGCCGCCCGGCGTGAGGATGGCGTGGATCAGCGTGCCTTCGGTCTGGCCGACGAGGTGCGCGGGCGCTTCTGCCCGGGCGGTGGCCGCGGCGGAGTCGGTCGGCGGTTGCAGCGTCACGAGCCGCACCGCCAGGAGGACCGCCAGCGTGCCGACGCCGAGCTCGACCGCGACGAGCCGTGTCACGTTCGCGGGGCGCATCGCACGCAGCAGGAAGAAGTTCACGCTGCCGAGCGCGACTGCGACGGAGAACAGCAGGACCTTGCCGAGCACGTACCCGCCGTAATCGGTCGAGATGAGGTCGCGCGAGTTGCCGATGAGCAGCGATGAGTTCGCGATGCCGGTCAGCGCGACCAGTGGCCCGGCAACCAGCGCGACACGCGAGTGCCTCGCCAGCGCGGCCATCGCGAGCGGCGTGCGACCGCCGTGCGCCGTGCCTCGGACGTAGACGGCGAGGAAGAGCAGTAGCGCCGGAAGCGTTCCGAGCCAGACGCCGACGGAGAGCTGGTGACCCCAGTCGACCAGCGCGGAGAGGGCGCCTCCCTCCGCCGCCGCATGGCCGCCGAAGCTGTAGCCGCCGAGGGCGACGCCGCCAAGCGCGAGCATCACCGCGAGCGCGATCCCGTCCGCGCTCCAACCCGGCGGCAGCCTGGTGCCCGGTGGCCGGTCGGTGCGGGCGCGCCGGTAGTCGAGGCGCGCCGTGAACCAGGCCGTCGAGAGCGCGAGTGCGCCGAACGCAGCGCCCTCGACGGTGCGCATGGCAATGGCGAACGGGGTCCAGCCGAACGGGCCGGCGAAGTCGATCGGGAAGTGCTGGTGTGGCGTGCCGGCCGGCGTGGTCCCGACTCCCGCGGCGGCGAACGCCAGAAAGATGCCCAGGCCCGCGAAGCTGAGGAACGCCGCCGCCGCCATCAGCCTCCAGACGCCCAGGCGGTCGGTGGCGAGGCTCCGCTCGCGGAGCGCCGGTCGGCCAGACAACGACCAGAACACGGCCGTGCCAAAGACGGCGAGGGCAGCCGCCTGCGCGATCCACCGGGCGAGGACCGTGGGAAGCCCCGCGTTCTCCGTCGACGAGACCGTCGTGTCCCTCAGTGGCGGAGCGGTCCCGTCGGGGTCGACCTGGAAGGCATATTCGCCGGCGACGACGTGCCCGTCGATCGCCGAGACGGCGCGATAGTGCACCAGGTACACGCCTGCATCGAGCTCGGGTGGGACGACGACGACGCGTCGTCCGCTGTTCGAGACGGTCGGCTCCGGAACCGGGACCGCGGCGCCGGAATCGCGCGCAACGAGCGTCACGACCAGGTTGCCGCTGTCGACCGGCTCGCTGAACGCCAACCGGACCTCGGCGGGAGACGCCGGGAGTGTCGAGGTCGGCGGAGGGTCGGCGGATTCCAGCTCGGCGTGCGCCACCGCGACCGCCGCAGCGACAAGAATCAGGGCCGCGGTCGCGATGAGCGAGAGGCAGGCCGAGCGGGCTCGCACGGCCTAAGAGTACGGTGGATGGCCGGACGCGGCCCAACGCCGCCCAGCGCTACTTCTTCTTCGTCGTCTCGCCGGACTCGCGCCGCTGCTTGTTCACCGTCCGCGCGCCGCGCTCCTTCGCCTCGTCCTTGGACACGCCGCGTTCCTGCTAGGACTCCTTGATGTGCTCGTACTGCCGTTCACGCTTGGGACTCGAGCCTTCGGGCATGGTCCACCTCCCGGGCCGTCGATCCGGCACGCGGCGTGCCCAATACGACGGGGCGACCGCATGCGGCGCTCGCGGATCGATCACGCGGAGGATCACGAATGGCTGACCAGGATCGGACGGACGACGACCTCGACCCGGGTGCCTACATCGGCCATGAGCCGGAGCTCGCGGCGGAGACGATCCCCGGTGGCGTTCAGCCTGACGACGAGCGGGTCGCAGGCTACGCCTCGCAGTCGAGTGGCGTGGGCGCCGAGGACGAACGTGTCCAGGGCCGCCCGGACGAATGGCCCCAGGGCCATCGCGAGGCGGAGCCACCGGGCGGCGAGGATGACGCCATTCGGGGAGCCGGCCAGCGCGGCTGACCCCGCTGGGCGTCAGCGGACCGTCCTACGCCGCGGCCGCGTCACCGGTCTGCTCGAGCATGGCCGCGATCTCCCTGGCGTTCGTCGCCCCATAGTTGGCATAGCAGTTGTTCATCAGGATGTGCGTCTCGCGCGCCTGACGCGCGGCGTCCCGGATGCGGGGAATCCACTCGCCAAGCTCCTCGCGGTCGTACAGGTAGCGGAAGCGCTCGACGACCGGGATGTTGCGCGCCTCCCAGGTCTCCGCTCGCCGGCCATGGAAGCGGATGACCGCGAGCTCGGACGCGGTGACGGCGCTTATGGGCGGGATGCTGCTGCGCATGCCCTGCGGTCCGTCGACCATGACCAACGCGATCTGGTGCTCCTCGAGGAAGTGCATCGTGCGCTCGACGTTGCGGTCGTTGAACCATGACCCGTTCCGGAACTCGACCGCGAAGCGCATGTCGGCGAGGCGCTGCTGCGCATCCAGGATCGCGTCGCGGCTCTCAGAGGAGGGAAAGAACCAGCGGGGGTACTGGAGGAGGATCGAGCCGAGCTTTCCCGCCGAGTGGAGCGGCATGAGCGCGTCGCGGAACTCGTCCCACATCGCGTCGTAGATCTCGTCCGGCAGGTCCTCGCCGTATACCCGTTTCTTGTCCTGCACCTCCGCCGGGAGCTCCTCGCGGAGTGCCTTGGGCAGCCGCGCGACCTCGCTTGGCTGGCCGGTCATCAGCGCGTGGGCCTTGACGTCGAACGTGAAGTGCGGCGGCGTCCGCTCATGCCACAGCTCCGCGGTGCGTCGGGCGGGGAGCGCGTAATAGGTGCTGTCGACCTCGACCAGCGGGAACTGGCTGGCGTAGTACTGGAGACGCGCCTCCGCCGTCGTCGCGTCAACGGGATAGAACACGCCGGGAGCCGTCATCGTGGGATCGGTCCACGAAGCGGTGCCGATCCGTACCGGCCCTGCATCCGGCAGCTCGATGGGCGTCGCGGGTCGATCCCCGGCCTCCGCGGCACGCTCGTGTGCGGCTTCGGGACCGGGATCGTGCGAGGCTGCGTCGTTGGTGCGCGCCATGCGCGAGAGCGCCTCGCTAGCCCTTCACCCCGGTTGTCGCGATGCCCTGCACGAAGTACCGCTGGGCGAGGAAGAAGATGACGATCATCGGCACGGCGGTGATGACGCTCGCCGCCATCACGATCTCCCACTCCATCTCGCCGCCCTGGCCGAAGCGGTCGAGGAGCGACTTGAGGCCGAGCGGCAGCGTGTACTCGGCGGTGTTGCGCAGGTAGATCAACGGCTTGATCAGGTCGGTCCAGCTCGCCTTGAACTCGAACACCGCGACGACGATCAGCGCCGGCCTCGTCAGCGGGAGCGCAATGCGCCACCACATCTGGAGATAGTTGGCGCCGTCAACGCGCGCCGCCTCGAACAGCTCGCGCGGGAGGCCCAGGAAGAACTGTCGCAGCAGGAAGATGTAGAACGCCGATCCGAACAGGTTGCCGGCCCACAGTGGGACAAGGGTGTCGGTGAGGTTCACGCTGTTCCAGATCAGGAACGTCGGCACCATCGTGACGGCCGACGGCAGCATCATGGTCGCCAGCACCAGCCCGAACAGCGCGTTGCGGAACGGGAAGCGGAAGTACGCGAACCCGAACGCCACGAGCGCCGAGCTGAGCACGACGGTTCCCGCCGACAGCAGCCCGACCAGGACGCTGTTGACGAACCAGCTCGGCATCTCCGACGCCTCCCAGACCTTCGCGTAGTTCTGCCACGCGATCGGATCGGGGATCCATTCGCCGTTGAAGACCTCCGAGCGCACCTTCAACGAGGCCACGACGAGCCAGAGGAATGGGAACATGAACAGGGCCGACAGCCCCGTCAGCACGGCGATGAAGCCGATGCGCCCGAGCCCGCCGGCGATGCTCTGCGGCGCCGGCGGCGCGGTGACCTTCGCGGGCTGGTCGATACCCGGGACCAGCGAGCGATCGACCGCCCCCTGCTGGAGGACCACTACGACTCGCCCTCGTAATAAACCCAGCGCTTGCTCAGGCGGAGCTGGAAGAGCGTGATTGCCAGGATCACGATGAAGAGCAGCCACGCCATGGCCGATGCGTATCCGAGGTGGAAGAACTTGAACGCCTGCTGGAACAGGTAGATGACGTAGAACAGCGCGGCGCTCGCCGACGCCCCGCCTTCCTGGTTGCCGAAGTACATCGTGTAGACCTCGCTGAAGATCTGCAGCGAGCTGATCGTGTTCACGACGAGCGTGAAGAACAGCGCACCGCTGATCATCGGCAGGGTCACGTTGCGGAACTGCTGCGCCCGGTTCGCGCCGTCGATGCGGGCGGCCTCGTAGAGGTCCTGCGGGACGTTCCGAAGGGCGGCGAAATAGATCACCACCGTGGTGCCCAGACTCCACAGGCTCATCAGCACGATGCCGGGCTTGATCCAGTCCGTATCGGTCGTCCACGCCGGCCCGTCGATCCCGATCACCGCCAGCCCGCGGTTGACGAGGCCGACCTGCGGGTTAAGGAGCCAGAGCCACAGGATGCCGATGGCGACCGCCGGCGTCACCGCCGGCAGATAGAACACCGTCCTGAAGAACCCGGACGAGCGCCCGACGCGGTTGAGGATGAGCGCCAGCGCGAGCGCGACGGCCATCGACAGCGGGACGTGCAGCAGCGTGTAGTACACGGTGTTGCCTAGGCTGCGCACGACCTTGGGGTCCTGCGCCATGCGGATGTAGTTGTCGAGTCCCACCACGTTCGGACCACCCGGTCGCAGCGCCGAGTAATCGGTGAACGACAGGAGGAACGACGCGACCATGGGCCCGGCGGTGAAGATCACGAAACCAGCGATCCAGGGCGACAGGAAGACGAGTGCCCACAGCGTCTCGGAGCGGCGGAATCCGGCCAACCTTCCGGGTCGCGGAAGGTTGACCACCGGTGCCTGCGCCGTCATCGCACCGCCGCCTCGGTCAGGCCGGCTCCGTCCTCGCTAGCTCACCCACCGGCCGCGGCGGAGTCGAGCGCATCCTGCGCCTCCTGGTCGGCCTGCTGGAGAGCCCCCTCGGCGGTCTGATCGCCATCGAAGACGCGCTGTACCGCGTCGCGCCACGCAGTGTCGAACTCCGCTGCGGCAGGCGCGGGGGGCAGCACGTATGCGTTCTCCTGGACCTCCAGGATGACCTCCCGAGCGTTGTCGAATGCCTCGTTGCCGCTCGGCTCGACGATCTCGCTGAAAACCCGCTCGTCTGCCTCGGTGTTGGCGGTGTAGACGCCGGTGTAGGGGAGATCGCTCTCGGCGCGGAAGTCGGCCTGTGCCTGTGCAGCCGCGACCCACGTATCGGTCTCGGTCATGACCCGCATGAACTCACACGCCGCCTCCGGGTCGTCGGCTCCGACCGGCATCGCCCACGCGCTGCCGTCCGCGAAGGTGATCGGCTCGCCGTCGCGACTCAGGAACGGCATGAACGTGATGTCGACGTCGGGCGAGCTCTCGGCGAGCACGCCCACGTACCACTGCTCCATGGGGAAGGCGCCGAGCTGGTTCTGGACGAACTCGTTCTCGCCGCCGAAGAAGTCCCACGTGTCACGGAACGCGAGGAAGTTGGAGCGGCCGCCGTACGGCTCCATGAGGCTGGCGGTGAACTCGAGCGCCTCGATGACCTCGGGCGTGTCGAGCAACGACTCGGTTCCATCCTCGCTGAGCACGGCGCCGCCGTTGGCGTACGCCCACAACGGAAGGAATTCGGGAAGCTTCGGGTCGAAGCCGATCCGCGAGACGGTGTCGCCGTCGACGACCGCGAGCTGCTCGTTCAGATCGGCGATGGCACCCCAATCGCTCCAGTCGACGTCTTCGGCCGAGAGGCCCGCCTCGTCGAGGGCGGCGTTGTTGATGAACAGGATCCGGTTGTTATAGAACTCCGGGATCCCGTACACCACGCCGTCGACCGTCACCTGGTTGACCGCCGCCTCGCGGTACTGGGACATGTCGATGCCTGACGCCTCGATGCAGTCGGTGAGCGGCTGGAGCACGCCCTGCGCGACGTACGTGCCGATCGTGTTGCGCGCCATGTAGACGAGGTCCGGCGGCTCGCCACTGGCGACGGCGGACAGAAAGACCTGTTCGTCGAGATCGCCCTGGGTGACGGTCAGGCCGACGTTCGGGAACTGGTCCTGGAATTCGTCGATTCGTGCGGTCGCGTGCCGGTCGGGAAGGCCGAAGCCGAGCGTCGTGAGGTTGCCCGACACGCCGCCCTCGTCACCTCCGCCGCCGGTGGCCGGCGCGCTGCTCGCGCCGGTGGCCGGCGCGCTGCTCGCGCCTCCACCCTGGCCGCATCCCGCGAGCACGATGGCGAGCGCCGCGCCGCTCACGAACACCATCCTGGAGAAGGGACGTCCACGCATCAGAGCGGCCTCCCACTAGCCGACGAGGGGAGTCGAGGATCGACGCCCGCAGAGCACCGCATAGTCAGCGGTTCACCGCGAAGTGTCAATCTTCACTCGTTTGGGGGTACGCTGACGGTATGACGTTCCCGTACACGGTGTTCTTCCCAGGTGATGAAGCGCTGCATCCCGCCGACCTCGAGCACCGTGCGCCGCTGCCCCGGGTAGGTGATACCGTCGAGTACATCGACAAGCGCGGCGCCTGCACGCGGTACGTCGTTCGCGCCGTCGTCCATACACTGCAGGCGTCGGCCGGTGAGCGTGAGCCGGTCGGCGATCGGGCATCGACGCCGGCAGCGTTCGCGCGAGCCGAGGCCGAGCCGGCGGAAACGCCCGGCGACGGCGGGTCGCTGCGTGCCGGTCTGCCGAAAGTGTTTCTCGAGCTCGCTCGCGGCGGAGACGAGGGCGAGCAGCGCGAGGTCGCGGGCTGGAACGTGTTGCGCTCCCCGACCACGGAGGACCGATAAGTGCCCGAAGACTCCAAGACCGCCGAAACGACCGCGGGCCAGACTGGTCCCGAGACGGAACGCGCGGGGCGCCGCGGGCCACTCGAGCAGGGAGGCGAGGGCCGCGGAGGCGCACTCACCGGCGAGACCGGCGTCTTGACCACGGATGCCGTCCCGGACAGCGTCGAGCCGTTCGTCCCCGCCGAGACGCGGGAGTTCAGCGATCCCGTGCTGCGCGGCCACGTCACCGAGGCGAGCAAGCAGGCATCGGAGCTCCACCGACGGCAGGTCGAGGAGGCCCTGACCCGCGACCGCGAGCCGGGCCTTAGCGAGGGCGCTGATGCCTCGATCGCCGGCGCAGGCCATCTCGCCACCGAGCGGGCGAGCGGCCTCACCGGGCTGCTCGGCCAGAACCAGGCCATGGGCGGGAGCACGTCGAGCCAGGCGGGGACGCAACAGGGTAGCGGCGCGACCGAGCTCGCCAGCCGCGAGGGCGGCTACGGCGGGAGCTCCGGACTCGATCCGAACGACCCCGCCTACCGGATGGACGACCGGACGGTGGGCGAGGAGTCGCCCGACGGCTAGCTAGTCGACGCGCGAGACGGGGCTCGCCTCGACCATCTCCTTGAATCGCTTCAGGTCGTCCTCGACGCTCCCCGGCGTGATCTGGAAGACCTTGTCCGCGATGTCGCCGATGGGCCCTGCCGGCGGGTCGTATTCGAAGGTGACCTTGACGCGCGTCCCGCCGTTCTCGGCGTAGAGGAGCACCGCGCCGGCGTTGTAGTCGCCATCGGTCGAGCGCCAGACGACCTTCTCGTCCTTGGTCATGTCGATGATCTTGGCATGCCACTCACGATCGCCCAGCGGCCCGACGCTCGCCTTCCAGTACAGCATGTCCTTGCCGTCGCGCGAGACCTGTTCGACGTTCTGCATGAAGCGCGGAAAGTTCTCGAAGTCGGTCCACGCCTCGTACACCCTGCCGACCGGGGAATTGACCACGATCTCCTTCTCCACTCGGTTCATTCGCGGCTCCTTCGCGGATAGATCCTTGTTCGCTGGGTCGCTCAGCCGGGCTCGCTGACGGAGCCCGCCTCCTGACCGATGTCCGGGGTGCCCTGCTCGGCGCCCGGAGCGTGCCCGGCATTGTCCGCCACCGTCACGGATGGCGAGTCGCGGCGACGGCTCCCCCGGTCGGAGACACGCTCGGCCTCATCCTCCGGCGACGCGGCCAGGTCGGGGCGGACGTCCGCCGCCGTGCCGCCGACCTGCTGCAACGAGCCGGGAGGCTCCGTGGGCGACGCCTGCGATTCGGGGCGCCGCTCGTGCGAATCGGTCACGAGCGCGCTGTGACGCACGGCGCGTGCCACCCGGTACGCCCCTTGCTCGCGGCGGTCGCGGTGTCCAACGCCCGCCGCGACGCCTGATGCGATGGAGGACTGGCTCATGGCAAAGCGACAGCAGCCCGGGATCGAAGAGGAGATGACGCCCCCGCCGGCCGCAGTCGACGAGCGTCACCACGGCGCCGGGAAGCTGGCGGGCAAGCGCGCGCTCATCACGGGTGGCGACAGCGGGATCGGTCGCGCGGTGGCGATCCTCTTCGCGCGCGGGTGCCGACGTTGCGATCGGCTACCTGGACGAGCACAACGATGCGGCCGAGACACGGGCCCTGGTGGAAGCCGAGGGACGCCGCTGCATCACCATCGCGGGGGACATCGGCGATGAGGCCACCTGCCGGGACCTCGTGGCACGGACCGTGGACGAGCTCGGCGGCCTGGACATCCTTGTCAACAACGCCGCAGAGCAGGAGACCGCCGAGAGCATCGAGGAGATCACGGCGGAGCAGCTCGAGGCCACCTTTCGAACGAACATCCTCGCGATGTTCCACCTCACCAAGGCTGCCCTTCCGCACCTCGGCAAGGGGAGCGCGGTCATCAACTCGACCTCCGTGACGGCGTACAAGGGAAGCCCGCAACTCCTCGGCTACTCGAGCACCAAGGGCGCGATCGTCAGCTTCACCCGATCACTCGCGCTGCAGCTGGTCGAGCGCGGGATCCGGGTCAACGCCGTCGCACCCGGTCCGATCTGGACCCCGCTTATCCCGGCGACGATGCCGCCGGACAAGGTCGAGTCGTTCGGGGAGAACGTCCCGATGCACCGGGCCGGCCAGCCGGAGGAGGTCGCACCCAGCTATCTCTTCCTCGCGTGCGACGATGCGTCGTACATGTCGGGGCAGGTGCTCCATCCGAATGGCGGCGAGGTCGTAAACGGCTGACGACGAGACCGATACGGGCGCCCTCCATCCCAGCGCGCGCTCGATTGCCCGAGACCCTGTCGCCCATGTTGGCGACGGCCGCGTCACGCCCCTTCGACGATCCCGCCTACCGTTTCGAGGTCAAGTGGGACGGCTTCCGCGCGCTGGCGCGTTGCGACGGCGCCGATGTTCGCCTGTTCACGCGTTCCGGGCAGAACCTGGGCGGTCGCTTCCCGGAGATCGTCGACGAGCTGGCGCGGCGTCGCCTCGGCGCGTGGCTGGACGGGGAGCTGGTCGCGCTCGACGAGCGCGGGCGACCGTCGTTCCAGGCGCTGCAGCGATCGCTCGGTCCCGCAACACCCCGTGGTCCGCGCCCCAGTGCGCTGGCGTACGTCGTGTTCGACTGTCCGTGGTGGGAGCGACGGCGCGTGGAGGACCAGCCGCTCTCCGAACGCCTGGCCATGATCGACGCAGGCATCGCGGAGGATGGCCTGATCCAGCGCGGACGCGGCGTCATCGGCGACGGCGTTGCGTTCTACGAGGCCGTCGTCGCCGCCGGGATGGAGGGCGTGGTCGCAAAGCGGCTCGACTCGACGTACGTCCCGCGCCGGTCTCCGGCGTGGCTCAAGATCCGCGCCGATCGGCGCGCCGACCTCATCATCGTCGGGTACACCACCCCGCGCGGCACGCGTACGGACCTCGGTGCCTTGTTGCTCGGCTGCTACCGCCGCGGTGCACTCGTGTACGCGGGCCACGTCGGAACGGGCTTCGATGCGTCCACGCTCCGCGAGCTGCGGGAACTGCTCGACCCACTGCGCCGCGACGCGCCGCCGCTTGCCGGCCGTGCGCCGCGCACGAACGCACCCGCGACGTGGGTCGAGCCTCGCCTCGTCGCCGAGATCCGGTTCACGGAGTGGACCGCCGACAACGTCCTGCGGCAGCCGGTGTACGTCGGGCTGCGCTCGGACAGACCTCCCGAGGACTGTGTCGGGCCGGCGGAGTCGGCCGACGATCCGCCGCCAGCCGAGGCAGCGCCTCGGGCTCCGTTGCGCTCGGTGGCGCACCTCCGGCCCGAGAACCCGAAAGCGGACGTCCTCCGCATCGGTCCTCGGTCGGTCAAGGTCACGAATTGGGACAAGCCGTTGTTCCCCGACGACGGCATCACCAAGGGCGATCTGATCGCGTACTACCTCGACGTGGCGCCGCGAATGCTGCCGTTCCTCAGGGAGCGCCTCATCAGCCTCGAGCGCTACCCGAACGGGATCACAGGTCACGCCTTCTACCAGAAGGATGCGCCGAGTGGGCTTCCCGAGTGGATCCCGCAGACGCCGCTTCCGACCCAGACCAGGCGCGGAGAACTGACGCGGTACATCTCCATCGAGGAGCCCGCCGCGCTCGCCTACGTCGCGAACCTGGGCTCCATCCCGCTGCACGCCTGGCTGTCGCGACGCGATCGGCCGGACCTCCCGGACATGATCGCGTGGGATCTCGACCCCTCGCCCGAATCGCGTTTCGAGGACGTCGTGGCGCTGGCCGTGCTCATCCGTGAACTACTGGCGCCGATCGGCCTCGAGCCGTTCGTCAAGACCACCGGTGGGACCGGGCTGCACCTAGTGGTGCCCATCCGCCGCGGGCCCTCGTTCGAGGCCGCCAAGGAGTTCACGGGACGGGTCGCCGTCGAGGCCGCGCGCGGGCTGCCGGACGTCGCGACCGTGGAACGGACCATCGCGCGCCGCGGCGGGCGCATCTACCTCGATTATCTCCAGAACAACGAGGGACAGACGCTCGTCCCCCCGTTCTCGGTCCGTCCGCGGCCCGGAGCGCCGGTCGCGATGCCGCTGGACTGGTCGTCCATCACCGCATCGCTGGATCCGCGTAGCTTCCACCTGAGAAACGTCCCGGCGCTCGCGGAAGCGGGGACCGCGTGGGAGGCGTTCTTCGACGTCTCTGCGCGGCGGTCCCTGCCCGCGCTGGCGAAGGCATGGGAGCGGGAACACGGCCAATCGCCCGCGCCGCCGATGTCCCGCTTTCGCGGACCGTATCGGTAGAGGTCAGGCGGCCGAGCGTCTCGTCGAGCGCGAGGTCCGCGAGGTGCGTGACGTCCGTGACGCCTTGCTGTCGGCTGCCTTACCGCCGCCGCGCGCGCGACTCGCAGCCACGCTTGCCTCGAGCGCTGCCATCAGGTCGATGATCTTGGGCTCGGGCTTGCGGCGCTTGGCGTTGCGCTTCTCCCCGGCCATCTTGCGCTCGATGAGCTCCTGCAGCGCGATCCGGTATCGGTCCTGGTACTCCTCGGGCTTGAACTTGTCGGAGAGGTTCTCGACCAGGGCGCGCGCCATCTTGAGCTCCTTGGAGGAGAGCAAGGACTCGGACGCGTCGGGCAGGTCGAGCGCGCTCGTGGAGCGGATCTCGTCCGGAAAGTACATCGTCTCGAGCACGAGCGTGCCGTCGTAGGCACGGATCGTGGCGAGCCGCTCCTTCGAGCGGATCGTGACGCGGGCGACGGCGATGCGACCGGTCTCATCGAGCGCGCGCTTGAGCAGGCTGAACGGCTTGGCGCCCACGCCCGCGGGCTCCAGGAAGTAGCTCTTCTCGAAGTAGATCGGGTCGATCTCGTCCAGCTCCACGAAGTCACCGATGTCGATCGTGTTCGCGCTCTCGGGCTTTACCTCGTCGATCTCCTTTGGGTCCACCACCACGAATTCGCCCTTCCTCACCTCGAAGCCCCGGACGAGGTCGTCCCACGCGACCTCCCTGTCCTCCGCGGTGCAGAACCGCTTCTCGAGGATGGGCGCGTGGTCCTTGCGATGGAGGAGCCGGAAGCGGACGTCCTTGTCCTCGGTGGCGGTGTACAGCTTCACCGGGATGGTGACCATCCCGAAGCTGATGGCGCCCTTCCAGATCGGCCTCATCCGCTGCTCGAGCGGTCCTTGCGCATGATCTTGTCGTCGTCCGATAGCTCGATGCCGTGCTTCTTGGCGGCGCGCACGATCTTGCGGCGCGCCCTCTCCTTGTCCTCCGCGCTCTCGAAGTTCGTCTGGTTCCATCGAGAGATCGCGTTGCGGACGTGGCTCTCGTCGTGGATCGGAAGGTGCCCTTCACCATCCGTGTCGACGTAGGCGAAGTCGCTCTTCCGGATTCGGTCGCGCTTCTTCTCGCTGAGCTCTGCCATGCCGGTCGTCCGAGCATGGAACGTGCCGTCTCCGTGGGTCATGGAGCGTGCCGCATCGGGTTCGGGCGAGGCCCGCATCGGCTGCTCAGGCTGGCAGTACCGCCACTGGTCGAGTGACTTCTATCCGCCGGACCTGCCGCAGCAGCACTGGCTCGAGCACTACGCCCGAACCTTCGACACCGTCGAGGTCAACAACAGCTTCTACCGGCTGCCGTCGCGGTCGGTCTTCGCGGGGTGGCGGCGGCGCTCTCCGGCGGGCTTCGTGTTCGCCGTGAAGGGGAGCAGGTACCTGACGCACGTCAAGCGGCTCAAGGACCCGGGTGAGCCGGTCGCCCGGCTGTGGCAGGCCGCGACAGGACTGGAGGAGAAGCTCGGCCCGGTCCTGTATCAGCTGCCGCCGCGATGGCTCCGCAACCTCGAGCGGCTCGAGGGCTTCCTGGCTGCGCTGCCGGCGGGCCGCCTCCACGCCGTCGAGTTCCGCGACAAGAGCTGGTACTCCGACGAGACGTACGAGCTGCTCCAGCGGCACGGCGTGGCAATGTGCGTCCACGACATGGCGGCCTCGGCCAGCCCGCTCCGGTTCGTCGGTCCGTTCGGGTACGTCAGGTTCCATGGCTCCGGCGCGAAGTACGGAGGGCGGTATCCCGACCGTGCGCTCGACGGGTGGGCGGAGCGCATCGGAGTCGAGCTGGTCGCCGGCCGCCCGATGTACGCGTATTTCAACAACGACGTCGGCGGGCATGCGCCGCGCGACGCCGCTCGGCTGAGGGACGCAATCGTCCGCGCGAGGTGAGCGGCACGCGCATTGCTTTTGCGCTTCGCCGATGACATCCACGACCGCGCCGGTGGTGATGCGCGACGTCACCAGGCGCTTCAACGGGGTGACCGCGGTCGCCCACCTGTCACTCGACGTGCCCGAGGCGACGATCGTCGGCCTCATCGGGCCGAGTGGCTCGGGGAAGACGACCGTCGTCCGGATGCTGACCGGGACGCTCAGGCCCACCGCCGGAGCGATTCGCGTCCTGGGCGAAGATCCGCGCCGCTTCCGGCGGAGGACGCGCGAGAGAGTCGGTTACGTGCCGCAGCTCTTCGTCCTCTATCCCGACCTGTCGGTCGCGGAGAACCTTTCGTTCGTCGCCTCGCTGTTCGGAGTGCTGTGGTGGCGCAAGCGCCGCCGCATCCGCGAGGTGCTCGAGCTGGTCGAGCTGTGGGACGTGCGTCACCGCCGCGCGAGCGACCTTTCCGGCGGGATGCAGCGACGCCTCGTGCTCGCCTCGGCGCTCGTCCACGAGCCGAAGGTGCTCTTCGTCGACGAGCCGACGGCGGGTATCGACCCGATCCTGCGCCAGACGATCTGGGACGAACTGCGCAGGCTGCGCGACAGCGGTCACACCCTGCTCGTGACGACGCAGTACGTCGGCGAGGCGGAGTACTGCGACACGGTGGCTCTGCTCAGCCAGGGGCAGCTGATCGCGTACGCGGAACCGGACGAGATGCGGCGCAGCGTCGTCGGCGGCGAGGCGCTCCTGGTCGAGACCGCGCGCGTCGTCGAGCCGGAGACGCTGACGCCGGTCGGCGGCGTCACCGCGGTCGAGCAGACCGGGCCGCGGACGCTGGTCGTCCGCGCCGAGGACGCGTCCAAGACCGGGCCGGACATCGTCGAGGCCATCGCCCGAGCCGGCAACGAGGTCGTCGCGATGTCGGAGCATCGGCCGTCGTTCGACGACGTCTTCGCCGCGCTCGTCGCGCGTCACCACCCGCCCGATCAGCGTGAGGGGCGGCCCGGCGGTGCTTAAGTCGATCACCAGCATCACCGCCTTCATCGGGAAGGAGATGCGTGAGCTCATCCGGCGCCCGGGCGCGCTGCTGAGCTTGATGCTGGGCCCGCTCATCATCATGGCCGTCTTCGGCGTCGGGTATACCGGCACGCGCCATCCGTTCGACGCCGTCGTCGTGGTGCCGGCCGAGTCGGGGCTTCCTCAGGACGTCGGCTACTACCAGAACCTCGCCGGCGGCCGGCTCAACGTGGTCGAGGTGGCATCGGACGCCGAGGAGGCGCGCGAGCGGTTGACGCGCCAGGAGGTCGGACTGCTCGTCGTGGCGCCGGACGATCCGGCGGCCGAGCTCCGGGCGGGACGCCAGTCGGTGGTCGACGTGGAATGGAACCAGGTCGATCCGGTCGGAAACAGCCTCGCGCAATTCGTGGTGACCTCGTTCCTCCAGGAGTTGAACCGCCGCATCATCGAGCAGGCGGCCGCGGAGGGCATTGCCTACCTCGAAGCGACCGGGGAGACGCGCGTCGAGCTCACGCCGGAGCTGCTGGCGTCGCCCGCCCGTGCCGAGACGAGCAACATCGCGCCGTCCGAACCGGGCGTCCTGCGCTTCTTCGGCCCTGCCGTCTTCGCGCTCGTCCTCCAACACCTGGCCGTGACGATCACGGCGCTGTCGATCGTGCGGGAGCGACTCAGCGGCGCCATCGACCTGTTCCGCGTCGCGCCCGTCTCGTCGATCGAGGTGCTGCTCGGGAAGTACGTCGCGTTCGGCACGCTCAGCTCTCTCCTGGCGATCCTGATCTCGGTCCTGATGATCGAGGTGCTCGGCCTGCCGCTCCTCGGCGGATGGGCACCCTTTGCCGGGGTGGTGGCGCTCGTGATCTTCGCGTCCCTGGGCCTCGGGCTCCTGATCTCGATCGTCTCCGACTCGGAGCGTCAGGCGGTCCAGCTCTCGATGCTCCTGTTGCTCGCCTCGGTCTTCTTCAGCGGGCTGGTCCTGCCCGCCGAAGAGTTCGTTCCCCAGGTGCGCGTGGTGGCCTATCTGCTCCCCGTCACGCACGGCATCCGACTGCTCCAGGACACCATGCTGCGCGGGGGCACCAACGCCGCGTGGGAGCTTTGGGCGCTGGCGGGGATCGGCGCGGTGCTCTTCGCGCTCACCGCGCTGCGGATGCGCGCGCTGCTGGCGAGCGCATGACGTTCGGCTAGAGCCCGGCCCCGTTGTCGACGCGCGCGACCGCCCGGGCGTAGCGGAGGAGCACGGTCCCGACCAGCAGAGCGGCGCAGGCGGGGATGGCGAGCCAGCTCAGCAGCGCATACAGCGCCAGACTCGCGAGGCGCGGGCCGCCCGGCGCGGCGGTCTCGTCGGTAGGCCCGCCGAACACGTCGACCAGCCCGTCCATCTCCTCGCGAACATCGCGGAGGTTCGTGCCGGTCCGCTGCACGTCGTTGATGTTGTGCCCGAGCGCCTCGCTGACCGCCTCAAGGTCGGCGCCGAGGCCGTCGAGCTGGTCGCTTGCCCGCTCGAACCCCTGCGCCGCCTCCGCGAACGGCTGGGTTCCGAAGATCGTGATCGACATCGCGCTGGCGAGGCCGGCCATGGTGTCAGAGGTCTCATGTGCCAGCGTGGCCGCGTCGGTCGAGGAGCGTTGCGCCTCGGCGAGGCTGATGGCGAAGCGGCCGAACGCGTTGGATGCGTCTCCGAGCGTGCGGGCGGTGCTCCGGATGGGGGACCCGACGGATTCGGAGAGCGCGTCGATGCGCGCGAAGGCTCCCACGGTGATGGCAAGTGCGACCACGATGATGGCGAGCCCGACCATGCCGTAGAGGATCAGGCCGACGCCGATGCCGCGCAACGGAAGCCCGCGCATCAGCGACCCAACCCGGCGCCGCGGGCTAGCCGCTGCGTCAGGCTGCGCAGTATCGGTCCACTGTATCGATCAGGCGGTTCAGGTCGATCGGCTTCTCCAGGCAGTCGACGGCGCCGATGGCTTCCGCCTTGGCGCGCGCGCCCTGATCAGCGGAGATCACCACGACCGGGATGGCGGCGATCTCGCGCTCCTCCTGCCGCTGGCTCATGAACTCCCAGCCGTTCATGACCGGCATCATCAGGTCGAGCAGGATCACGCACGGCTTCAGCGCGCCGCGCAGCTTCTCGAGCGCGTCGAGGCCATTCGTCGCGGTGCGAACCGCGTGACCCTCGTCCTCCAGGATCTGTGCGAGCACGCCCCGCACTCCATGATCGTCGTCGATGATCAGGACGGGTCGCTCCTCAGTCGCCCGCCGGTTGCCATCAGTCGCGGTCGCCATCTCCCATCGCCGCCCCATCGTCATCGCCCAGCGACGCGCCGGGGAGGACGACGTGGAAGACGCTGCCCTGATCTTCGCCGCCGCTCTCCGCCCAGATTCGGCCGTCCAGCCGCTCGATTATCTCCTTCGCGACCGCAAGCCCCATGCCGAAACCCGGGTAATTGCGCGCAGAAGCGTTGCTCGCGCGTGAATATGGCGCGAAGATCGTGTCCTGCTGGGCGACAGGGATGCCGATTCCGCCGTCGCGCACCGCGATGTGCGCCTCCATCGCCCCATGCTCACCATCCTGCACCGCGACGGTGACGACGACGCTGCCGTCAGGCGGCGAATACTTGATCGCGTTCTCGACGAGGTTCGCGACCACCTGATCGAGTCGGTCAGGGTCCCAGTCGCCCCATACCGTTCGCGCGTCCGGTAGGTCGATCTCGATCGAGAGGCCCGCCGGCAGGCGACCCTGCGACTGCTGGACGCGGAACCCGTCCACCACGCGCGTCACGAGTGACGTCAGGTCCGTGCGGATCCGATTGACCTGCAGCGATCCGCGTTGCAGGCGGCTGACGTCGAGAAGGTCTTCGACGAGCCCCACGAGGCGCGCGATGGCCTGCTCCATGGCGTCGATGCTGTTCGTCAGCCGGCCGCGGTCGAGCGGGACGAGATCGTTGTCACCGTCGCTCGCAGGATGCGCGACCAGGCCTCGCTGGACCGTGCGCGTCAGCGCCTGCGTATAGGCGTGCAGGATGGTCACCGGCGTGCGCAACTCGTGCGATGCCAGGGAGAGGAACTCGTCGCGGACGCCGATTGCTTCCTGGGCGTCGCGATAGAGCAGCGCGTTGTCGACTGCCGTAGCTGCGCGACTGGCGAGGTCCTCGGCTACCGTGACGTCCGCGGGCCCATACGTGCGGCCACCGCCATCCGCGACGAGGGTGATCGTGCCGACGGCCCGGCCGCGCGAGATCAGTGGCAGGATCATGAAGGCGGCCAGCCCGAGCGACCGCAGCAACTCGTAGTGCTCGTCGTCACGCGCAACGGCGCGCAGGACGCTGTCGGGGATGCTGCGCGCGAACTCCGGCCTTCCGGTGCGGATGACGTTCCAGACGCCGCGCGGCTCCTCGGGGTCCGGCGGATACCGGCGTTGAACCTCCTCGGCGAGCGCGATCTTCGCCGGGTCTGCATGGGCGAGCGCGAGCTGTTGGGGCTCTCCGTTCGCGTCGACGATGTGGACGGCACACCAGTCGGCCAGCGCCGGCACGGCGAGCCGCGCAACGTCCGCGAGTGTCTGCTCGTAGTCGAGCGACGAGGAGAGGATGGCGCTCGCGTCAGCGAGGAACTGAAGTCGCTCTTCGGTGCGTCGCCACTCGCTCACGTCGCGGATGACCTTCGCGAAGCCGCGCAGAACGCCCGACTCGTCGCGCAGCGGCGTCACCACGACGTTGGCCCGGAACCGCGAGCCGTCCTTGCGGATCCTCCAGCCCTCGATCTCCGCGTGCCCGCGCGTGGCTGCGGTGCGAAGCTCGTCCTCAGGCATCCCGGCGGCGACGTCCTCGGCCGGCAGGAAGCGCGAGAAGTGCTCGCCCAGGACCTCGTCGGCAGCGTAGCCAAGGATCCGTTCCGCGCCCTCGTTCCAGCTTGCGACGCGGCCCTGGGGATCCTGGATGAAGATCGCGTAGTCCTTGACGTTCTCGACCAGCAGCCGGAAGCGCTCCTCGCTCTCGCTGAGCGCCTCCAGCGTTCGTTTCCTCTCCGTGACGTCGGTGACGACGCCGCCGACTCCGACGAGCTCGCCACCCGCCGTGCGGACCGGGAAGTAGCTCGCCAGCCAGTCGCGCACGTGACCGGGCTCGCCGGCCGTCTCGGCGCTGATGGGTGCCTCGAGGACGGGCTCGCCGGTCCGGACGACCTGCGTCATCAGCTCGCCGACCCGCGCCGCGAGCGACGGCGGCAGCACCTCCCCGATCGTGCGGCCCACGTGCGCCTCCGCGGGCAGCCCGTTCACCGCCGCGAGCATGCTGTTGATGCGTACGAAGCGGAAGTCGGTGTCCCAGACGGCGAGACCGACGGGCGCCGTTGCGAACAGCGTGTCGATCAGGCCGAGCGAGCGGTTGGCCTCCTCGCGCGCCGTGTGCTCCCGGTCGAGCAGCTCGACGTCGTGGATCGCGGCCGCGACCACCGCGGCGTAATTGGCGAGGACCTCCGCCATCTCCTCGTGGAGCGGTCGCCGGCTGAAGTCGACGATCACCCCGCGCAACTCGGCGCCGAACAGCAGCGGATACGTCGCCACGGCACTGACGCCGTTGGCGTCCAGCGCCGAGCCGTCCACACGCGGGTCCCACCGAGGAGAGCTCAGCACCACCGGGTGGCGCCCTGTGGCGATCTCGGCGAGACGCGCCGAGGAGAGACCGGCCGCGGCGAGGTCCGCGGCGGCGCCGTCCGACGCGGCCGCCGTCGCTCGGAGGATGAGCTCGCTCGCGTGGGCGTCGTGCAGCCACACCTGGGCCAGTGCGGCGGAGAAGTCGTGGACCAGCGTGTCGACGACCGTGCGCAGCACGTCGTCCATGGACTCCAGCGCGCCGAGCCTGGTGGCGGCCAGCGTCGAGGCGCGGAGGTAGCCCAGGACCTCCAGCTGACGCTCGAGCTCGACCCGCTGTGACAGGTCGCGAAGCGACGCGATGACCAGGTGGCTGCCGCCGGAGTCGATCGCCGACAGCGACAGCTCGATCTCGATCTCCGTGCCGTCCCTGCGCATCGCGGGCAGCCGGACCGGCGCATTCATGAGTCGCGGCACCCGCGTGGCGAAGTACCGCCGATGGGCGTGTGCGTGCGTCTCTCGCAGCCGCTCTGGTTGGATCGTGGCGACCGGGCGGCCGATCAACTCCTCCGCCGGCCACCCCAGGAGCCGCTCCGCCGCGGCGTTGGCGTAGACGATCGTGCTCGATTCGTCGGCCGCAACCACGGCGTCCGCGAGTGCGTCGAGCGCGACCGCCGCGTCCAAGAACGTCGGCCGGACGGACGTGGTCACCGCCGCTGAACGGGGCGCGCCGTTCCCTTCGCGGCGGGCGTCAGTCTTCAGCAAAGAACGGATCGTCGCCATAGATGTCCAACCAGCGTCGACGCATCAGCCGAACGGTGGCGACGACCGCCACGTCGGGCGTCCCGGCGGGCAGGAGCCGCCGGAACCCGTCGAGGACGGCCTCACTCGATTCGACCGCCAGGAGCCCAAGGAAGTCGCGCACGCGCTGCGCCGGTGTCCGTCCCTCGCCGCGCAGGTAGACCAGCGTGGTCGCCTCGGCCGTCAAGCCATCGCCGTAATCGGACGCCGGTCGTTCGAGCTCCGCCAGGAGTGCGGGGACGTGCTCCAGCCGCCGATCCGAGTACGCCCAGCGAATGAAGCTGTCGAGGCGACCGTCCGTTCGCTCGTGGTGCCTACGGTGAAACCCTCGCACGAATGCCTGTCTCTCCGACTCGCTGCGGGTGAGCGCGATCTGCGCGATCGAGCGCATCTCTGGCGTCCACCGCCGAAGCGACTCGACGAATTGGCGCAGGGTGAGACCCCCGGGTGCCTGAGCCCGGAACTTGTGCTCGTGGACCATCATCATCGGTGGCATTGTCAGGCGATTACGTGGTGATTAGCCATCCCCCATTCGTATACTACGCCCCGTGCTCCGCCGTTCCCGATGATCACACCCTGATCGGTCCTTTGCCGGCTCCTCGACGGCGGAGCAGGGTCGCGCGCCGGGCTCTCGCCATCGCCTGCATCGCGGCCGTCGGGTACGCTGGGGTCGGCTTACCGGCGCTCGAGCCGGGGATCTCACCCGGAGCTCCGACCGGCGCACGCGCCGCCGATGACGGCTCGCTGCGCTACCTGACCTCGGAGCCAAGCACGCTCGACCCCGCGGCGGCGAACGACGCCGGGACGGTGCAGACACTCCTCCAGCTGTACGCGGGCCTCACTCGACTGGACGAGGACGTCGAGCCGTACCCGTCGCTGGCGGAGGGCTGGGACGTCTCGCCGGACGGGCGGACGTATCGGTTCACCATGCGCGAGCGACTAACCTTCTCGGACGGGTCGCCGCTGGACGCGACCGACGTCAAACGCTCGTGGATCAGGTTGCTCGACCCGGCCACGGGGTCGCCGGCAGCCGCGATGCTGGCCGACATCGAGGGCGCGTCCGCGTTCGCACGTGGCGCGGCATCGTCCGACGAGGTCGCGATCGAAACGCCCGATGCGCGTACGCTCGAGGTGACGCTCGAGCACCCGGCGAGCTACTTCCCGGCGGTCCTGGCGACGCCGGCCACGTTCGTCGTTCCGCGTACTGCCGACTCCAGCGACGCCTGGGCGACGCCTCGCGACTTCGTCGGGTCGGGCCCGTACGTCGTGGAGTCAGTGGCACCCAGCGAGATCATGCTGCGCGGCAACCAGCGCTACGTCGCGGGCGCGCCGAGCATCGACGAGGTCTCGATCGTCACCGACCTCACTGACACCGATCCTGTCACCGCGTTCGAGGACCGCCATCTGGATCTCACCTCGATCGCGTCCTGGGATGCCGCATGGGCTCGGTACGATCGCGACCTCGGGGCGAGCGTGCACCAGGGCCGGTCGCTCAGCGTCGCGTACTTCGCGTTCGACACGGCCGAGCCGCCCTTCGACGACGCCCGGGTGCGGCAAGCCTTCGCGCTCGCCCTGGACCGTCCGCGGCTCGTCGCTCTGGAAGCCGCCAGCGGCGAGGAGCCGGCCTCGAGCCTCGTACCGCCGGCGCTATGGCCCGAGGGAATGGGCGTCGACCCTCCCGCCGATCCCGACGCGGCACGCGGCCTTCTTCGCGATGCCGGCTACGCGGACGGCGCTGATCTGGGTGAGGTGACCGTCATGCTCGGTGGCTTCGGCGCGCCGGGCGTGATCGCGTCTTGGGAGGAGGAGCTGGGCGTCGAGATCGTCCAGGAGACGATGGACGGCGACACGTACTTCGACCGGCTGGAGGAGGACACGCCGCCCATCTTCACGGTGAGCTGGGTGACCGACTACCCGTCGCCACAGGCACTCTTCGGCCTCCTGCTGCGGCCCGAGGCGTCGAGCAACTACGGCCGTTGGGACGACGCGCGGTTCCTGGAGCTGCTCGACGAGGCGGCATCAGCCGACGACGAGGCCGGACAGGCGGCCGGCTACGTCGCCGTCGACGCGTACGTGGACGAGCAGGCGCCCGTCATCCCGTACACGTACGGCGAGGACTGGTGGCTCGTCCGCCGCGGGCTGCGCGGTGCGCGGTCATTGACCATCGGCATCTTCGATTTCGGCAGGCTGTCATGGGACGAGTGAGTCGCGGCCTCCGCATCTCCGCGGCGGCGATGCTCGCCGCCTCGATCTGGCTGTCGGCCAGCGCGACGGTTCCGCCGCCGGCGTCGGCCTTGGACGGCTTCACGAACCTCGAGGCGGACGCGACGTTCGGAGAGTCGGTGACCTTCAGCGTGGAGCTCGAGGGAGGCGCGCCGGACGAGCTCGATCTGCTCCTGCGTTTCGCGGACAGCGAGGTGACGTTCGTCCAACCGGTCGAGCTGCGGGGGAGCCGCGCCGAATACGTCTGGGATGCCGGAGAGGACTACATCGCGCCCAACACGCCGATCAGCTACCAGTGGCGGGCGCGGGAGACGGGTGCCGACGACGCGGTGTTCAGCCGCGAGGCGACCATCCTGTACGACGACGATCGGCCGCGCCTCGACTGGGACGTCCTGGAGACCGAGCACGTCCGCGTCCACTGGTACGGCGGCGATCGCGCGGCGGCGGAGCGGATGGGCGGCGTGACCTCCGCGGCGGTGCAGCAGGCGGAGGAGCTGTTCGACGCCGACCTCGGCGCGCGCGTCGACATCTTCGTCTACCACTCGCGAGACGAGTTCTTCGGCGCCCTCGAGCCCGCGGCGCGCGAGTGGGTCGGCGGGGAGGCACGCCCCGAGATCCGCACCATCTACGCCTGGCTCGAGGCCGGCAGCGAGGCGTACATGGAGGTCCTGATCTTCCACGAAGTCGCGCACATGGTGTTCGCCGACGCGAAGGCCAACCCGTACCACGAGCCGGCTCGGTGGCTCAACGAGGGGCTCGCGGTGTGGTCGGAGGAGCAAGGGGCGACCGACGAGAACGCGTTCGTGCGCGACGCGGCCTCGGACGGAAGGCTCGTCGGATTCGACGCGATCGTGGAGCAGTTTCCGACGGGAAGCGACGAGGTCGACGTGGCGTACTCCCAGTCGGCCGCTTTCATGGACTACATCATCACGACGTATGGGCGCGATTCGATCGCTCGCATCTGCACGGCGTATCGCTCGGGATCGACCGATGCCGAAGCGCTCGAGGAGGCGACTGGCACGCCACTCGACGAGATCATCGCCGCCTGGTTCTCGGAGTTCGGCATGACGGTGCCACCCGCGATCGACCCCGAGACGCTCCTGCCAGCCCAGGGCGGTCTTCCGGAGGGAGTGAGCGAGCAACCTGGAGCTGGCACGAGCGAGGACCCCGATGCCTCACCGCCCGGCGGCGAGCGCCCGTCGACCCGGCCCGCGACGCAGCGCGACACTCCGGCATGGTTGTGGCCGGTCGCGGGGGTCGCCCTGATAGCGATCGTCGCGCTGGGCGCGGTCGCGCTGAGACGTGCCACCGCGCACGCCGCCGATGGCGACGGCTGAGCCGGCGGTGCTCGCAGCACCGGGTCCGCGAGAGCGCGGAATCCGTCAGCTGCGCATCAGCCTAGCGCTGGCCCTCGGAGTCGTGGGGTTTGTCGCCGCGGCACAGTGGAACAGCCAGGTCAGCCGCTCCGCATTCACGAGCTCGGCGCAGCAGGTCCTCGCGGCCCAGGTCCTCGAGCTCGAGCGCAAGCAGCAGCAGCTCCGCTCCGAGATCGCGCAGCACGAAGCGGAGATCGCCTCGTTCCAAGAGCGCGGCGGGCACTCGCAATCGGCGCTCGAACGCCTGAACCAGCGTGTCGCCGAAACCCGGCTGGTGGCCGGATTGACCGAGGTTCACGGGTCGGGCGTCGTCGTGGCCATCGCCGACTCGAACCGCGTCGTCCCAGAGGGCGCCAATCCGGCTGACTTCATCGTGCAGGCGGAGGACCTCCGCGACATCGTCACCGCCCTGTGGGCTTCGGGCGCCGAGGCCGTTTCCATCAACGGCCAGCGGCTCGTGTCGACCAGCTCGATCTACGGGGTGGGCTCGTCGATCCTGGTCAACACCGCGTTCCTGTCGCCTCCCTTCAACATCGCCGCGGTCGGCCCCGGCGACCTTCGCGAGCGCTTCGCGGGTCACCCCGCATTCCTCGGCCGGGCAGCACGGCGGATCGAATCGTTCGAGCTGGAGTTCGCGAGCGCCAGCCTCGAGGACGTCCGCATCCCGGCCTTCGTCGGCAACACCCGATTCCGCTGGGCGATCCCCATCGCGAGTGAGGCGCCGTGAGACGACTCAGCTCGCAGATCAGCCTGTCCGTGGTGACCGTGCTGCTCGGCATGCTGTTTGTGGTCCAGATCTTCGCCTACACCCGCCCGAGCGAGGTCACCGAGATGTCGGCGCAGGATCTCTCGGAGCTCATCGAGACGCTCGGCTCCGGGAACCGCCAGCTCCGCACGGCCGTCGTCGACCTGCGCAACCAGGCCGGCGAGTACAGGGACGCGGAGGCCCAGGGCGAGAGTCTCCTCGACGTCGCCGCCGCCGACCTCGAGCGCGTCGGCGCCTTCGCCGGTCAGCTCCCGGTCGAGGGCCAGGGGATCGTGGTGGACGTGGACGGCCGCCTCGACGCCGTGGCCCTGAATGAGCTCCTCAACGAGCTCCGCAACGCGGGCGCCGAGGCGCTAGCCGTCGACGACATCCGCATCACCGCCTCGAGCGTCGCGGTCGAAGGTCAGGATGCGCTCGAGATCGACGGCGTGGAGGTCGGCATGGCGTTCACCATCCGCGCCATCGGCAGCCCCGACGGTCTGCTGACCGCGCTGCAGCGTCCGGGTGGGATCGTGTCGCAGCTGGAGCAATTCATCCAGGCCACCATCGAGGCCCGGTCGGCGCAGCGGATCGAGCTGCCGGCCACGGAGCGCGACCTCACCCCACAGGTGGCCCAGAGCGCCGGCTGATCGGGTCGGCGAGGTCGCCTTGACCAGCCGCACACGACGCCCGCAGAATGGCGCCTCCCATGCCCCCCGCGCACGCCTCGAGCGAGCGCTCCTGCAACCGCCGACCACCCGACGGAGGACCATGTGACCGACCTGATCGACCGGGTGCTTGATGCAGGGCAGCGCGGTGGCGCCGGCTACGCCGACGTCCGAATCGTCGAGCGTGAGAGCGAATCGTTGAGCGTGAAGAACGGCGCACTGGAGGCGGCGTCCTCTGGCTCGTCGGCCGGATTTGGCGTGCGGGTCGTCGTCGACGGCGCGTGGGGATTCTCGTCCAGCTCCGTGCTCGATGACGACGAAGCCGAGCGCGTGACGCGCGAGGCGCTCGCCATCGGCCGCGCCAGCCGCCTGGCGCAGCGCGAACCGGTCGAGCTCGATGACACGCCGCCCGCCATGGCCAGCTATCGCACGCCGCTGAGCGAGGATCCGTTCAGCGTCCCGCTCGACGAGAAGCTGCGCCTGCTGTTCGAGGCGGACGAGTGGATGGCAGCCGTGCCGGGGCTCGGGGTTCGCGAGGGGTCGATGCGCTTCGGTCGCGAGCGCAAGACGTTCGCGTCGAGCGAGGGAGCGCGGATCGAGCAGGAGATCGTGGAGTCCGGCGCGGGGATCGAGGCGACCGCGACGAACGAGAGCGAGATGCAGCAGCGCAGCTATCCGAATGCGTTCGGTGGCCAAGTCGTCACGGGCGGCTTCGAGGCCATCCGGGCGCTCGACCTGCCGGGCCACGCGCAAGAGCTCGCCGAGCAGGCGGTCGCCCTGCTCGCCGCGCCGACGTGCCCGTCGGGCGAGATGACCGTCATCCTGGAGTCGAGCCAGCTCGGGCTGCAGATCCACGAGTCGTGCGGGCATCCCACGGAGCTCGACCGGGTGTTCGGGACCGAGGCGAGCTACGCCGGCACCAGCTTCCTGACCGTCGACAAACTCGACGCGTTCCGGTACGGCTCACCGATCGTCAACATCGATGCCGATGCCACCGCGCCGGGGGGTCTCGGGACGTTCGGCTTCGACGACGGGGGCGTTCCGGCGCAGAAGGCCCCTTTGGTGAGCGAGGGCCGCCTGGTCGGCTACCTGACCAGCCGCGAGACGGCGCCCCGTATCGGTCGCCGCAGCGTGGGCAGCTCGCGCGCGTGGTCCTGGAACCGGATCCCGCTCATCCGCATGACGAACATCAACCTGCGCACTGGCGACGCCGGGACGCTCGAGGACCTCATCGCCGACACGGACGACGGCATCTATCTCTCCACGAACAAGAGCTGGAGCATCGACGACCGCCGTCTCAACTTCCAGTTCGGGACCCAGATCGGGTGGCTCATCAAGAACGGCAAGCTCACCGAGATGGTCCGCAACCCGACCTACACCGGCATCACACCGCAGTTCTGGGGCAGCTGCGACGCCATCTGCGGACCCTCCGACTACGTGCTCTGGGGCCTCCCCAACTGCGGCAAGGGAGAGCCCGGACAGGAGGGTCACGTCGGGCACGGTACGGCGCCGGCACGCTTCCGCAACGTAAAGGTCGGGGTCGGTCAGTGGTGACCCGCGTCCGAGTCGACACGCGCACCGAAGTCGACGAGGTCCTGGAGCGGACGCTACGGCACTCGGAGGCGCACGAGACCGAGGTCCTCTACCTCGCGCAGGATGACGCGCTGACGCGGTTCGCCAACTCGCAGATCCATCAGAACGTCGCAGAGCACGACCGATCGATCCAGGTCCGCGTCATTCACGAGCAGCGAACCGGGGTCGCGAGCACGAACCGGCTCGATGAGGCGAGCCTCCGCGACGTGGTCGAGCGCGCCACGGCGATCAGCCGCCGCGCGCGGCCGAACCCCAAGACGGCGGAGCTGCCGGACGGCGCTGGCGAGACCGATCCGGAGCTCGGCTACGTCGCGCGGACTGCGGAGGCGGACCCGGAAGAGCGCGGCCGCGGCGCGCGCGCCGTGATCGCCGCCGGGGGGCCGCACGGGCTGACCGTCAGCGGCTCGTTCGCCACCGGGACATCGACGACGGCGGTGGCGAACTCGCGCGGCCTACGCTCGTACCACCGCTCGACCCGCGCCGCGCTCGTGACGGTGATGCTGGAGGACGGCGCCACCGGCTATGCCAACGCCGCCAGCGGAGACGTCGGCGACATCGACGCCGAGGCGCTCGGACGCGAGGCCGCGGACAAGGCCGTCCGCTCGCGCGGCGCCGAGGAGATCGAGCCCGGCGAGTACGAGGTCGTCCTCGAGGAGTACGCCGTCGCGACCGCACTCGAGTACCTGAGCTACATCGGCTTCTCGGCGCTCGCGTACGAGGAGGAGCGGTCGTTCATGGAGCTTGGCAAGCAGGTGATGGGGGCGAACGTCTCGATCTGGGACGACGGCTGCGATCCATCCGGCCTGCCAACGCCGATCGACTACGAGGGAGTGCCCAAGCAGCGCGTCGACCTGATCGAGCGCGGGGTGGCGAAGGCGGTCGTCCACGACGCCGCGACCGCGAGCCGCGCCGGAGTCCGCTCGACCGGCCATGCGCTTCCCGCGCCGAATGTCTACGGCCCGTACGCGTGGAACCTCTTCATGGCCCCCGGTGAGGCGTCGAAGGAGGACATGCTCGCGTCGATCGGGCGAGGCGTATGGGTGACCCGTTTCCATTACGTCAACCCGGTGCATCCCAAGAAGGCGGTGCTGACCGGGATGACCAAAGACGGCACCTTCCTCGTCGAGAATGGGCGCTTCGTGAAGCCGATCCTCAACATGCGCTTCACGCAGCCGATGCTCGACGCCTTCAGTTCGGTGGAGGCGATCTCCTCGGACACGCGACTGCTGCCGGGCGACTTCATCGGCGGGACTCGAGCCCCTGCCGTCAAGCTCGGCCGCTTCAACTTCACCGGCGTCACCCGTCGCGACGGCTAGCCCGGCCATGGCCGGCCGCCTCGAGCTGCGTCTGGACGATCGGATCCGCCTCCGCAAGCTGCATCCGTGCGGTAGTCGTGAGTGGTCCGTGGTACGGCTCGGCGCCGACATCGGCCTCGTCTGCGCCGGCTGCGGCCATCGCATCCTGATGGACCGCCTCGACGTCGAGCGGCGCTTCGTGGGTTACGTGACACCCGGCTCCGAGGCAGCCGGGTAGGTGGCGCACTTCGAGGTCCCGCCCGAGGTCCTGGAGCAGGATCCGGGCGGAACTGCGAGCGTCTTCGGCAATCGGGCGTTCGTGTCGCTCTGGATCGCGCAGCTGCTGAGCCAGCTGGCGAGCAACATGGTGCTCGCGGCCCTGATGGCGACCGTGTTCGACGCGACCGGTTCGAACTCCGCCGTCGCAGCGCTCATCCTGACGTTCCTCGTGCCCGCAGTCGCGTTCTCTGCCATCGCGGGCGTGTACGTCGACAGGGTGGATGCGCGGCTGATCATGCTGTCCTCGAACGTCCTGAGGGCGGTGGCGACGGTCGTGTTCATCTTCGTCGGCGGCCACGTCGGCCTGATCCTGCTGGTGAACCTGTTCATCGCCACGGTGAGCGCATTCTTCGCGCCGGCCGAGCTCACGACCATCCCGCGCGTCGTGGAGCGCCGCTCGCTGATGGCGGCGAACTCCGTTTTCACGCTGACGATCAACGGGACCTTCGCGGTCGGCTTCGGGCTGCTCGGACCGCTGCTGCTGCGCGCCGGCGGCACGACCGTGGTGTACTTTGTCGTGGCGACCATGTTCGCGCTGGCCGCCGCGGCGATTGTTCCGCTCGCGTCGGTCCCGCCGCGCGACACCGCTCACGAGGAGAGCGCCGGACGCGCGGCACGGCAGATGGTCGACCAGCTGCGCGAGGGGATCGTGTTCGTCCGCCAGAACCACGGCGTGGCGTGGGCGCTGTCGTACCTGGGCATCTCGGCGTCGCTGATCGGCGTGATGGGGGTGCTTGGGCCGGGCTTCGCGGACACCGTTTTGGGCCTCGCCAGCCAGGACTTCTTCTTCATCATGGGACCGGCGGGCCTGGGCGCCGTCATCGGCATCCTGTTCCTGAACTCGTACGGACGACTGCTGCCGCAGCGCCTGGTGATCGACGCCGCCCTCGTGGGAATGGGCATCACGCTGGTCGGGCTCGCGGTGGTGAAGCCGGTTACGTCATTCCTCAGCGCGACGGTACCCATCCAGCAGAACCTCCCGCAGGCGCTCTCGCCGTTCCTCTCCGTCATCGCAGTCGTGCTGGTGATCGCCGTGCTCGCGGGCCTGGAGTACGCCTTCGTGGCGATCCCGGCGCAGACGGCGCTCCAGGAGGAGCTCCCGCCACAGGTCCGTGGCCGGATCTTCGGCATCCTAAATACGCTGCTCAGCTTCGCGTCGTTCTTCCCGGTCGTCGCGGTCCCGATCCTGGCGGACGTCCTGGACGGCCTCTTCCCGGGCCATGGGATCCCGATCGTGATGGCCATGCTGGGCGTCGTGATCGTCGTCGCCGGGGTCGCCTCGTACCGGCATAACCGCGCCAGCGGTGCGCATCGTGCACGCCCGCCGGAGCCAGCGACCCGACCGGCGCCGCGCACCGACGCCGTCGGTCGCTGATCCCCGCCGCGGCATGAAGATTCGCCTGGGTGCCCTCGCACTGCTCTTCGGGAGTGCCGGCCTAGGCTGGCGCGCCGGCAGCTCACCGCGGGTGGGCCGCGTGGTTCGCCTCTGGACGGCGGCGTCGCTCGCATACACGGCTGTCCTCGCCTGGCGTGGCGGCGACGCGATGCGCGCCGCGCGGCGTGCGGTCGGCCCGCGGGCGCCGAGCTGGCGCACCGGCGAGCGACCGTTCGTGACGCTCATGGTGCCGGCCCGTGACGAGGCCGCGGTGATCGCGGACGTCGTACGCGACCTCGGCGGCCAGCGCTATGCCCGGGACGGACGTCCGAACTTCGAGGTCATCGTCATCGACGACGGCTCGACGGATGGAACGGCCGACCTCGCGCGCAAAGCTGCGCACGGCGCACTCGGCCCAGTCCGCGTCGTGCAGCGTCCGAACGGGACGGGTCCGGCGCTGCGCGGTGCGGCGCTGAACTTCGCCACGCCGCTGTCGAGCGGGGAGGTCATCGCGGCGCTGGACGCCGACGCCCGCGTCGGTCCCGACTACGTCGAGTCCGCGATCCGGGCCTGGGAGCGCGATCCGGCTGCCGCGGGCCTCCAGACGCAGAAGCGGCCGGTGAACTCCGAGGCGAGCTGGCTCACACGCGCGCAGCTCGAGGAGCTGCTGCTCGACATGTCGAGCCAGTGCGGCCGCCTCGCGGCCGGCGGAAGCGGAGAGCTGCGCGGCAACGGCATGTTCATCCGTCGGGACGTCCTCGATCGTGTAGGCGGGTGGGGAAACGACGCGCTCACCGAGGACCTCGACATGTCGACCAGGCTCGTCGCCGCGGGCGAGCGAGTCGCGGTTGCGCCGGAGGTCGCCGTCGGCGAGCAGGCGGTCGAATCGGTCCCGCCGCTATGGCATCAGCGCATGCGCTGGGCGGAGGGCAGCCTTCGACGGTCGATCGCACACGCCGGCGGTGTCATCCGCGGACCCGCGCCCGTGGTCACGAAGCTCGACGCCCTCGCGTTCCTCATCACCGAGTCCGTGGTGCCGCCGTTCGTGGCCGCGACGTTCGTGGCGTATGCCGTCCGTCGCCCGCGCGGCCGGTCGGAGGACTGGCGACTGCCGGCCGCGATTGCCGCCGGCTACACGGGCGCACCAGCCCTGCTGGCATGGTCGGGACTGGCGGCCGATGGAACGAGCGGGAGCAGGCTGCTGGCGGGCTCGCTGCGCGCCGCGTTCTTCCTGACCCACTGGCTGGTGGTCGTCCCGGCGGCGCTCGCGCGGCTGGCGTTCGGGCCGACGCGCATCCGCTACGTCAAGACACCTCGCGTCGCCCCGTTGGAGCAGCATGGCCCGCCCGAAGGCTGAGCTGATCGTCTCGGGCCAGGTAGTCACGAGCATCACCGGCGGTGAGGTGCGTGTCGTGGAGGCGATCGGGATCGCCGACGGGCGCGTGGTGAGTCATGGATCGGCGGACGACGTGCGGCGCGCCGCAGCGCCGAACGCGCGAACGATCGCGGCCGCTGGCCGCGCCGTTATCCCGGGCTTGCACGATGCCCACCTGCACCTCGTCGACCTCGCGCGCTCGCTACGCACCGTGGACCTGACGCCCGCGCGTGACCTTGGTGAGCTGCTCGCGCTCGCGTCGCGCGAGCTCGCGGCGCTCCGTCCCGGCGCCTGGCTGTCGGGACGCGGCTGGTCTGCGGACAGCCTTCCGGATCGTGGCGCCGAGCGCCTGAACGAAATGGTCGACGACCACCTCGGATTCCTCCGCAGCCGCGACGGCCACTCCGCGTGGGCGTCGCCCGCGGTCCTGGCCCGCGCGCACATCGGCGCAGCAACGGATGACCCGACCGGCGGACGGATCGAACGCGGACCGCACGGGGAGCCGACCGGGATCGTGCGCGAGACCGCGGTCGACCTGGTGACGCCGTTCGTGGATCGACTCGGCGGTGAGGAGTTGTGGCGGGCGATGGACGAGACGCTCACCGCC
>JBHENJ010000028.1:0-19551 GCA_046262115.1 Candidatus Limnocylindria bacterium
CTATCGGTCTAACGCCGAGCGCCTGGGAGCGCTACCCCGCTACCTCGACTTCTACAATCGACGTCGTCCTCACACCGCCATCCGAGGCCTCGTCCCGCTGGCGGCTGTCAACAACGTCCTGAAGCAACACAGCTAGGCGGCCGCGGCGGCGCTACGAGTCCGGCTGGTCGCGCCCGACTGACCGCTCAGCCGTCTACGCGCGTGACGGCTGCGCCCACGCCGACCAGCTTCGACTCGATCCGCTCGTAGCCGCGGTCGACGTGGTCGGCCCCCGAGATGGTGCTCGTTCCGCGCGCCGCGAGGGCGGCGAGGATCAGCGTCGCGCCGGCGCGCAGGTCCGCGATCTGGAGATCCGCCGCCGCGAGCGGCGTCGGTCCGCTGATGCGGGCGTGGCAACCGTCACTCACCTCGATGCGCGCGCCCATCTTCGCGAGCTCCGCGGTGTACTCGAGGCGATCCTCGTAGATCGTCTCGTGGATCGCGCTCGTCCCGGATGCCTGCGTGAGGAGCACGGCCATCGGCGCCTGGAGGTCGGTCGCGAAGCCGGGGTACGGCTGGGTCTCGATCTCGGCGGGCCGCACCTCGCCCGCGCCGCAGACCCGGATCGTGGTGCCGTCCCCATCGGCCTCGAAGGGGACGCCGATCCGCGTCAACACGTCCAGGAACGCGCCGAGATGGCCGGGCGCGACACCGCTGAGGGTGAGCTGGCCACCGGTCACGGCGGCGGCGATCGCGAAGGTGCCCGCCTCGATGCGATCGCCGATAACCGTGTGCTCGGCGCCGTGCAGCCGGTCGACGCCCTCGACCTCGAGCCGGTGGGGCGCGGTGCGTTCGATCCGCGCGCCCATCGCGCACAGCATCGCGATAAGGTCGTCGACCTCGGGCTCGCGTGCGGCGTTCTCGATGACCGTCGTCCCGGAGGCGAGCGCGGCGCCCAGGATGGCGTTCTCGGTACCCATGACCGTGACGTACGGAAACCGGATCGTCGCGCCGCGCAGCCGGTTGGCGCGGGCGAAGTAGTAGCCGTTCTTGTACTCGATCTCGGCGCCGAGCTTGCACATCGCTTCGACGTGCAGGTTGACGGGCCGGCGGCCGATCCGGTCGCCGCCCGGGTTGCTGATGATCACGCGCCCGAAGCGCGTGAGCAGCGGGCCCAGCAGGATGAAGGACGAGCGCGTCTTGGCCGCCGCCTCGAGTGGCACGAAGAGCCACTCGGCATCGCGGGCCCGGATGCGGTACGTATCGGCCTCCGGACGCTCGATCTCGAAGCCGATGTCGCTCATGGTCTCGCGCATCACAGCCACGTCGCTGATGCGCGGCACATTGCGCACGACGCAGGCGTCATCGGTCAACGCGCACGCCGCCATGAGCTTGAGCGCGGCGTTTTTGGCGCCCGAGATGCGCACGTCGCCGTGCAGCGGGATGCCGCCGGTGACCTCGAACCGCTCCATCGCGGGAGTGTAGCCGCGCCACGGACGCTCCCGGCAGCCCGACGATCAGGTCAGGACGGCCAGGCTTCCTTCCATTCGTGAGCGCCCAAGTGGTGCCCGTCGCACAGACCGATCCGTCCACCCATGTGCCGCGACGGCAGGTATGGCTGCATGCCCGCCTCGAACGGCGTCGGCTGCCGGTTGCAGATCATGTAGCCGAGGCCACGCAGCCATTCGTAGACGTGCTCGCTCGAGCAGAACGTCCGTGCTTGGGTAAAGTTCATGCTGGCCCGCGGCTTGGCCTGGGCGCCCAGACCGATGGGGCCGCTCTCGCGGACGATCTCGATCCGCACGGGGAGCTGCGGCGCGCGCGTTACGCAGAAGTCACACGTCTGCATGGGTCTGGGCTGCGGCGTCAGCCGCGGGGGCGGCGTCTGGTCGCGATCCGCTCTCGCATGAGGGCCGTCTGCAGTGCGGCGCGGGCGCGCGCGAGGTCGACTGGGTCCTGCGCCTCTCCCACGTGCGCCTCAGCCTGCCGTCGCGCCTCTACGGCCGCGGCCTCGTCGATCTCGTCGGAGTGCTCGGCGAGATCGGCCATCACGACGACGCGATCCGGACGAACCTCCACGAAGCCGCCCGACACGCCGAAGATCTGCTCGCGGCCGCCCTGACGGACTTTGAGCTCGCCGACGCCGAGCGCGGTGATCAACGGCGTGTGGTGGGGCAGGATGCCGAGCTGCCCGTCGATCCCCGGCACGACGACCATGTCCACGTCCTCGGCAAACGCGCGCCGCTCCGGAGTCACGAGCTCCAGTCGCAGCGGCATCAGCCGATGCCCTTGGCCTGTTCGGCCGCCTCGTCGATCGAGCCGATCAGATAGAACGCCTGCTCGGGGAGCTGATCGTGCTTGCCGTCCAGGATCTCGCGGAAGCCGCGGACTGTTTCCGCGATCGGGACGTACTTGCCCTGCCGCCCGGTGAACTGCTCGGCCACGAACATCGGCTGGCTCATGTAGCGCTGGAGGCGCCGCGCACGCGCGACGGTGAGCTTGTCCTCCTCGGAGAGCTCGTCCATGCCCAGGATGGCGATGATGTCCTGCAGGTCCTTGTACCGCTGCAGCGTGCGCTGGACGTCGCGCGCGACTGCATAGTGCTCCTCGCCGACGACGTGCGGATCGAGCACGGTCGAGGTCGACGTGAGCGGGTCGACGGCCGGATAGATGCCCAGCTCCACGATCGAGCGCTCCAGCCGCACCGTCGAGTCGAGATGGCCGAAGGTGGTGGCAGGCGCCGGATCGGTGTAGTCGTCGGCCGGGACGAAGATCGCCTGGAGGGACGTGATGGCCCCCTTGCGGGTCGAGGTGATCCGTTCCTGCAAGTCGCCCATCTCGGTCGCCAGCGTCGGCTGGTAGCCCACCGCCGATGGCATCCGCCCCAGCAGTGCCGAGACCTCGGAGCCGGCCTGGGTGAAGCGGAAGATGTTGTCGATGAACAGCAGGATGTCGCGACCTTCGACGTCCCTGAAGTACTCCGCCATGGTCAGCGCGGTGAGGCCGACCCGCTGGCGCGCCCCCGGCGGCTCGTTCATCTGCCCGAACACGAGCACGGTCTTGTCGATGACGCCGGATTCGTGCATCTCGCCGATCAGGTCGTTCCCCTCGCGCGAGCGCTCGCCGACCCCGGCGAACACGGAGTAGCCACCGTGCTCCGCGGCGATGTTGCGGATCAGCTCCTGGATGATCACCGTCTTGCCGACCCCGGCGCCGCCGAACACGCCGACCTTTCCGCCGCGGCGGAACGGGCTGATCAGGTCGATGACCTTGATGCCGGTCTCGAAGACCTGCGCCTCGGTCTGCATGTCCGCGAACTCGGGCGGCGCGCGATGGATCGGGAGGTTGTGCTCGGAGACCACTGCCTCGCCGCCGTCGATCGCCTCGCCCAGCACGTTGAAGACACGGCCGAGTGTCAGTTCACCGACCGGCACGGTGATCGGTGCACCGGTGTCGACCACGTCGAGCCCGCGCGCCAGCCCGTCGGTGGACGACATGGCGACGGTGCGCACCCAGTTGTTGCCGAGGTGCTGCTGAACCTCGACCACGAGGCGATCCTCCTTGCGGCCGCCGCCCTCCCTGCCCTTTCCGTCCTTGCCGCCGCGCCCCCGCTTCGCGGCCTTGCTGTCTCCATCGGCCCCACCGGCCGCCTCGACGGCCTTGTCGTCGGATTCGGGCGTTCGCGTGATCTCGAGCGCGTTGTAGAGCTCTGGGAGATCGCCGGCGGGGAACTCGACGTCCACTACCGGCCCGGTGATCTGAATGACTTTCCCGTTCGCCATAGTCTTTCCCGTCCTCTACCCGGCCATGGCCTCGGCGCCCGAGGCGATCTCGATCATCTCGCGGGTGATGTTCGCCTGCCGCGTCTTGTTGTAGACGAGCGTCAAATCGCCGATCAGCTCGTTCGCGTTCTCCGTCGCGTTGCGCATCGCGACCATCCGCGCCGACTCCTCCGACGCGATGTTCTCCAGCAGAGTCCGATACAGGCGCACCGCCACCGAGTGTGGCAGCAGCTCGGCCAGCACCGCTTCCGGCGTCGGCTCGAACAGATACTCGCCCCCCGTCTCCGCGCCCGAGTCCTCGGCCGGCCGCTCGATCGGGAGGATCGACCACACGTTCGGCCGCTGCGACAGCGTGGTGACGAACTCACTGAACGCGACCGCGATCTCGTCGTACTTGCCCGACAGGAAGTCGTCCACCACCAGCCGGGCGATGCCGCCCACGGCGCCGAACGACGGCCGGTAGCCGAGCTGTCCGAAGTGCGCGGCGATCGGCACGCCCAGCCGCCGCAACAGGTCGCGGCCCTTGCGCCCGATCGTGATGGCCTCGACCCTCGCGCCCTGCGACTCGCGCTCACGTATGTAGCGCAGCACGGCGCGGATGGCGTTCGCGTTGAGCGCGCCGGCGAGGCCGCGATCCGTGGTGATCACGACGAGACCCACGGTCCGCACCTCACGCCGCGCGAGGAGCGGGTGGAGCTCTTCCGCGGGACCGATGGCGGCGCTCACCCTTTCAAGGACCTGCCGGAGCTCGTCGGCGTACGGCCGCGTCGCCAGGATCGCGTCCTGCGCTCGCTTCATGCGGGACGCGGCGACCATCTCCATGGCGCGCGTGATCTGCGCGATGTTGCGCACCGTGCCGATCCGGCCGCGGATCTCCTTGAGGGTGGCCATCGCTCAGCCGTCAGCCGCCGGTCGAGCCCGGCGCGGCTGCTGCCTCCGGTTCCGCGGCCGGCGGCGTGGTGCCTTCCTCGGCCGATGGCGCCGCGGACACGCCGTCCCCGGCACTCCCGGCCGGCGTCGCGGCGGGTGACGCTGCCCCTTCGGCGGGGCGAGTGAAGCCGCCCTGCTCCTTGAACTCGGCGACCGCCTTGGCGAGCTCCTTCGTCGTGTCGTCGTCGAGCACCTTCTTCTCGGCGATGTCGGGGAGCAGCTTCGGATAGCTCGATTCCAGGAAGCGGTAGAGGCCCTTCTCGAACTCGCGGATGCGGGGCGTGGGGACGTCGTCGAGGTGCCCGTTGGTGGCCGTCCAGATGATGACCACTTGCTGCTCGACGGGGACCGGCTCGAACTGCGGTTGCTTGAGGACCTCGGTCGTCTTCTCGCCCCGGGTCAGCTGGTCGCGCGTCGCCTTGTCTAGATCGGAGGCGAACTGCGCGAAGGCCGCCAGCTCGCGGTATTGCGCCAGGTCGAGACGGAGCTTGCCGGCGACCTGCTTCATGGCCTTGATCTGCGCGTTGCCGCCGACCCGCGAGACGCTGATCCCGGCGTTCACCGCGGGGCGCTGGCCCTGGTTGAACAGGTCGGTCTGCAGGAAGATCTGGCCGTCGGTGATCGAGATCACGTTGGTCGGGATATAGGCCGATACGTCCCCGGCCTGCGTCTCGATGACCGGCAGCGCGGTGATCGACCCGCCGCCGTTCTCGTCGTTGAGCTTGGCCGCGCGCTCCAGCAGCCGGGAGTGGGCGTAGAAGATGTCGCCGGGGTACGCCTCGCGACCCGGCGGGCGGCGCATGAGCAACGAGACCTGCCGGTACGCCCAAGCGTGCTTCGAGAGGTCGTCGTACACGCACAGCACGGCACGCCCCGATTCCATGAACTCCTCGGCCATCGCAACGCCGGCATACGGGGCGAGGAACTGGAGCGGCGCCGGATCGGCCGCCGACGCGTTGACCACGATGGTGTGCTCCATGGCGCCGTGCTGCTCGAGCTGTGCGACGACCTGCGCCACGGTCGACTGCTTCTGGCCGATCGCGACGTAGACGCAGATCAGGTCCTTTTCCTTCTGGTTGATGATCGTGTCGATCGCGACGGCGGTCTTGCCCGTCTGCCGGTCGCCGATGATCAGCTCCCGCTGCCCCCGGCCGATGGGGATCATCGAGTCGATGGCCTTGATCCCGGTCTGCACCGGCTCGCTGACCGGGGCGCGCACGATGACGCCGGGCGCGATGCGCTCGGTCGGGCGGGTCGCCGTGGCCTCGATCGGCCCCTTGTTGTCCAGCGGCTCGCCGAGCGGATTGACCACACGGCCGATGAGCGCGTCGCCGGCCGGCACCTCGACCACGCGCCCCGTGGTCTTGACCTGGTCGCCCTCGCGCAGCTGCAGGTAGTCGCCCAGGATGATCGCGCCGACCGTCTCCTCCTCGAGGTTGAAGGCCATGCCCATGACGTCGTTGGGGAACTCGAGCAGCTCGGAGGCGAGCGCGCCCGACAGGCCGTAGATCTGCGCAATGCCGTCGCCGACCTCGACGATGGTGCCAACGCCTGCGACCTCGGCTCCCTCGTCGAAGCCGCGGATCTCGTCCCTGATGATCGAGGTGATCTCGTCGGAGCGAATGGCCATGCTCTCCTCAGTTCTGGGGGTCGTGATTCAGGCGGCGAGGATCCGAGACCGCAGGCGCTCGAGCCGGCGTCGAACGCTCGCGTCGTACAGCCGATCGCCGATGCGGACCGTCACCCCGCCGATCAGCGACTCGTCGACCACCTCCTCGAGCTCCGCCTCTCTGCCGGTCAGCGCCTTGACGCGCTCGACAATCGCCGCGCGCCCGTCGTCATCGAGCGGCAGCGCGGTCCGGACCTCGGCTCGCGCGATCCCTCGTTCCCGGCGCATCAGCTCTCGGAAGTGCTCGAGCATCGGTCCGAACGCTCCGGCGCGGCCGCGGCGGACCATGAGGAGAACGAGATTCAGCGCCGCGGGCGCGACCCGCTTGCCGACCAGCCCGCGGAGGACCCGCTCCTTGTCCGCGAAGGAGACAGCCGGGTGCTCGACCAGCGCACGCAGCCGGTCGTCTGCGAGCGCTTGCTCCAGAGCAGCCAGATCGCTCGCCCAGCGGTCCTGGGACCGGTCCTCGCGCGCGACCTGGAAGGCCGCCTCGGCGTAGCGCCGCGCCGCGGTCTGGCGCCTGGCCATCTACGACGAGCTGCCCGCAGGGCGCGTGGGCTCGACCTCGGCGAGGAAGTCCTGGACCAGCCGCCGCTGCCGCGGACCGTCGATCTCCTCGTGCAGCAACCGACCGGCCGCCAGGATGGCGAGGTCCGCGACCTCCGTGCGGATCTCGCGGATGGCTCGCTCTTTCTCCGCCTCGATCTCCTCGCGGGCTCGCTGCGTCACGCGTTCGGCCTCGACGCGCGCCTGTGCCACCGTCTCGGCACGGCTGTCCTCCGCGATCTTCGTCGCGCGGGCGATCATCGCCTGCGCCTCATTACGTGCCTCGTCCACCGCCGCCTCGCGCTCGGCGCGGGCCAGCTGACGATCGCGCTTCGCCTGCTCGGCATCCTTCAATCCCTGGCTGATGGTCGCCTGCCGCTCGTCGATCATCCGAAGCAGCGGCTTGAAGGCGAACCGATTGAGCAGATAGATCAGGAGCAGGAAGTTGAGGATCTGCGCGGCGAGCTTGAACAGGTCGACGCCAAACGCGTCGAAGAACCCCATCGGAGGTCAGGTCGCGAAGATGAGGATCAGGGCCACGACCAGAGCATAGATGCCGATCGCCTCCGCCAGCGCGACGCCCAGGATGTAGGGGACGAAGATGGTCCCGGCGGCGTCGGGATTGCGGCCCAGGGCCTCCATCGCCTTTGACACGGCGATGCCCACGCCGATGCCGGGTCCGATGGCCCCGAGCCCCATCGCCAGTCCTGCCGCGAGCGGTGTGAGATCCACGACTCAGTCCCTCCGAGCTGCTCTCCGGGTGCGGGCGAGAGCCTCCCCGTCCTGCTAGCCCGTGGCGGGCGCTGGAGATATCGGCTCCGGCTCCGCGGCATGCGCCGCATCAGATCCATCGTGTGCTTCGACGCCGTGCTGAGCGGCGGTCGAGATCGAGATGTAAGTCATCGTCAACAGCGCGAAGACGAGCGCCTGGACCAGGCCGAAGACCAGCTCGAGACCCATGAACGCGAAGATCGCCATCGGCGCGATCGCGGCGATGACGACCAGCAGCACCTCGCCGGCGAAGACGTTGCCGAAGAGTCGCATCGAGAGCGAGATCAGCCGCGAGAGCTCGCTGACGACGTGGATGGGGGTGATGTACCACGGGGTGGCGAGCTCCCTGAGGTAACCACCCACCCCCTGCACCCGGACGCCCCAACCCACGAAGGCGACGAAGGAGACAATCGCCAGCCCCAGCGTGAAGTTGAGGTCAGCGGCGGCGGCGCGCACGAACGGGACGAGAATCCGCTCGCCATCCTCGGCCTCTTCGTAGTGGCCGATGGTGCCCACGCCCGGGACCAACCCGAGCCAGTTCGCGACCAGGATGAACAGGAAGATGGTGGCGATGTGGGGCACGTAGCTTCTCCACCGCGAGCCACCCTGGCCACGCACGACGTTCACGATGAACTCGAACCCGAGCTCGACCAGGCTCTGCAAACGGCCGGGTACCGGGCGCCAGCGCTGGAGCACGTATGCGAACAGCGTGAGCAGGACGAGCGCCGCGATGACGGCGCCCAGCATGCTGTTGGTGACGGTCAGCGGGCCGAGCTGGAAGAGTGGCTCGGCCCTGATCTCAACGTGTACCAATGGCGCCTCTCACCTTCGCATCGCCCGGCGGGCGACCTCCCAGATCGTGTAGAAGGCCGCTCCCATGCCGAGCACGATCCCGGCCAGCGTGAAGAGCGGCGACGTGCCGAGGAGGTTGTCGAGAAGGATTCCAGGGACGAGGCCCATCACGACGGAGATGCCCATCCGGAACCCGAGCTCGAGCGCCAGGCCCCACATCGGTGGACCCTGCGGAAGCCGCCCGTCCGGATCTTCAGGACGCGTCAGGGTCGCCTTTACTCCTCCCGCCGCCTCGGATCAAGAGCCAGATTCCGACGATCGCGAACAGGTTCCCGATGCCAAACCCGATGAGCGTGAACATCGGCGACGTACGCGCGACTCGGTCCGCGATGAGTCCCGCCACGGCGCCGCCGAGCATCGGTACCACCAGGATCGCCGTGACGACGAGCAGGATCCGAAGCAGGTCGATCTGCACGTTGGCCCTGTCGCCGCGGCGATACAACGGGAGGCGGCGGGAGCATAGCAGAGGCCCGTGGCATCCGTCAGGACGAGCTCAGGCGGGAACCTCCGCCGCCAGGCGCGTCGCCGGAACACCCGGGATCGGGAAACGATCCGCGATCTCGGCCACACCGCCCCGCACTCGCTCCTGACGAGCGGGATCGTCGCGGCCCTGGACGGCGTCGACGACGAGATCCGCGATGCGCCGCATCTCCGGCTCGCGCATGCCACGGCTGGTCAGCGCGGGGGTACCCAGGCGGATGCCGCTGGCCACCATCGGCGGGTTCGGGTCGTACGGGATGGTGTTCTTGTTCACGGTGATGCCGGCCTCGCCGAGCACCGCATCGGCCTCCTTGCCCGTGACACCGAACGGCGTCACATCGACGAGGAGCAGGTGGTTGTCGGTCCCGCCGCTGACGATGCTCGCTCCGCGCGACGCGAGGCCCGCGGCCAGCGCTCGGGCGTTCTCGATCGTCTGCTCCTGATCCCGCCGGAAGTCGTCGGTCGCCGCCTCGCGGAACGCGACCGCCTTCGCGGCGATGACGTGCATCAGCGGCCCGCCCTGGATGGCCGGGAAGACGGCCTTGTCGATCGCCTTGGCGTGCTCGGCGCGCGACAGGATCATCCCGCCGCGCGGGCCGCGGAGCGTCTTGTGGGTGGTGGTCGTCACGACGTCGCTGTGCGGGATCGGGCTGGGGTGGACTCCCGCCGCTACGAGGCCCGCGAAGTGCGCCATGTCCGTGATCAGGTAGGCGCCGACCTCGTCGGCGATCTCGCGGAAGGCCGCGAAATCCCAGTGCCGTGGATACGCGGTGCCCCCCGTGACGATCATCTTCGGCCGATGCTCACGCGCCAGCGCCTTCACCTCGTCGAGGTCGATGAGGTGCGTCGCGCGGTCCACGTGGTACGCGACGAACTCGTAGTACTGGCCGCTGAAGTTGACCGGCGACCCGTGCGTCAGGTGACCGCCCTGGTCGAGGCTCAGCCCGAGCACGACATCGCCGCGCTGGAGCAGCGCGTGATACACCGCCATGTTCGCCTGGGCGCCGGCGTGCGGCTGGACATTGACGTGCTCGGCGCCGAAGAGCTCCTTCGCCCGGTCGCGGGCGAGGTTCTCGACCTCGTCGACCACTTCACAGCCGCCGTAGTAGCGGCGGCCGGGATAGCCCTCGGCGTACTTGGCGGTGAGCATGCTGCCCATCGCCTCGAGGACCGCGAGGCTCGGGTAGTTCTCCGACGCGATCAGCTCGAGATGCGAGCGACTGCGCTCCTGCTCGTCGCGGATGAGCCGAAAGATGTCCGGGTCCTCGGTCTCGAGCGGCGCCCAGAGATCCATCGGTCGCATCTTAGCCCGCGGCTGGTAGCAGGCCGATGCGACCGTCGTCGTCGATGCCGACCGTCGACCCGTCTCGGATCAGCGTGTTTGCGTCCGCCGCGACCGCGATCGGCATGCGTACGCCGTACAGCTCCTCGGCGACGGCCGCACCGATGGCGAGGATCAGGTCCGGTTCGCCGAGCACGATCGCGACGGGCGCCGCTCCGGCCCGGACCGCCTCGGCCAGGACCGATGCCGACGAGGACGAGCCACGCGCCGATGGCATGACCAGTACACGGCCAGCGACGGATGCGCCGCGCTGAGGGTGGTGCACGTCGATGATGCGCCCGGTCGCGGGGTCGATCCCGCCCCACAGGCTGAGTGGCTCCGCCAGCACGAGCGCCGATCCATCGGCCGCTCCCGGCGCGATGAGCCTGCCGCGGATGGTCACGCGCCGCCCCAGGCGCTGAGGTCGCGAACCGCGCGGCCCGCGATCGCGGACTCGATGCAGTCACGCCTAGACGCCAGCCAGACCGCCACGCCGACGTTCCCCGGTGCGTAGTACGCCCACTTTGCGGAGTCGGTCATCACCGCTCCCTCGCTGCGCCTGAGGATCGGGGCGATGTAGCTGCACGTGTCGACCAGCAGCTCGGCGCCGGCGTCCGTCAAGGCGGTTGCGAGGCCGCTGCCCCGCGCCGTGGCAAGCGTGTCGCGCCCCGTCGAGATCAGGAGCTCCACCCCGGGCGCCACGGTGCGACCGCCGAGCAGTCCCGCGTACTCCGCGAGCTCGGCCAGCGACGCGTGCGGCGTCCCCAGCGACACGGCGGCCAAGCGCTCGCCCACCGCGGTCGACAGCTCGTCGCGCGCGGCACGCAGCTCGCCGAGTGTGACCATCTCGACCGACGCGTCTACACCGTCGAGCGCGGCGTCCAGTGTCGGCGCCCCCGGCGTGGAGCCGACGGCGTGAAACATCGCGACCGAACCGCCCGACGCGGCGGCGGCGCCGAGCGCCTTGAGGCGGTCCTCGGAGAGGCGGGGTGGCAGTCCGTCGATTGCGGCGATAGACGACGCCGCGCGCTTTCCGAGCACGTGGCCCAGCACCGGGTACAGCTCGCCGGCATCGCGGAGCGCGGTCGGGACGTCGTCGGCGAGGCGAAGGACGAGTGTCGCGCGCCGCGACTCTGTTCGGTGGAGGCCGGCGTCGGGCACGCGCCCCGTGATGGCCGCCGCTATGTCCAGGAAGTCGCCGTACCGGTTGGTGCGCGCGCCGAGAACCGAGTTGCAGAAGACGATGGCGTTCGACTCACCCCACGCCACCTGCTCCCCGAGCGACGGACGCGCGACCCCGAGCTGGTAGGGCGCGCAGGTGAACGTCGGACGTCCGCCGAGCGCGCGATACCGCTCCATGAGGTCACGGCTGCGCTCGGCGAGCGCAGCATCGCCGCGCCACAGCTCGGGGTGCAGGAGGTCCACGCCGCCGGCGTTGAGCGTCGTCGGCACGCGGACGCGCGCGCCGCCTGCGACGAGCCGGTCGGCGAAGTCGAGCGTCGCCTGGCCGTGGTAGAGGCACGAGTCGACGTGCGCAGACGTGACGTCGATCAGGCGCTCGGCGTCGGTCGCCTCCGCCGCGCGGACCACGAGGCGCATCGCGAAGGCGGTACCGTCGCCCGCCGCTCCGCCGAGCATGTCGCGGTCGGCATCGGTCAGGGCGAGAGCCCTCAGCGGCCGGACTCCTCCGCCTCGAGGCGGGTGATCTTCTCGATCCGCTCGACGTGCCGGCCGCCCACGAATTCGGCGTCGAGGAACTCGCGGAGCGCTGTCCGCGCGACCTCTACACCCACGATCCGCGCGCCCATGGCCAGGACATTGACGTCGTTGTGCTCGCGGCCGAGGCGCGCGGTCACCGGATCAGCCGCCTCGACGCAGCGGATGCCACGCACCTTGTTCGCGACGATGGCCTCGCCGGTGCCGCTGCCCCCGAGGACCACGCCGCGGTCGTAGTCGCCCCGCGCCACCGCGCGCGCCACAGGAGCGATGAAGTCGGGATAGTCGACCGTCTCCGGGGTGAACGTCCCGAAGTCGCGGTACTCGATGCGCAGCTCGTCGAGGAGCGAGGTCAGCTCACCCTTGAGAGCGAAGCCTGCGTGGTCCGAGCCGATGGCGACGCGCATCGGTCGTCCAGTCTATCGGCGGGCGTCGGTGGCGACCGGACCGATGCACCCGGCGAGCGCCTCCGCCGAGACCGGCCCCGCGCGGAGGAGGCGAGGGGGGTCGACGCTGAGGTCGACGATGGACGACGCGGTGCCTCCGGGCGACTCGCCACCGTCGACGACCGCCGCGAGAAGATCCGAGGTCGCAAACTCCTTGAGCACCTCGTCGGCGCGGATCGCTTCGGGGAATCCGCTGACGTTCGCGCTCGTGACGCGGAGCGGACCGGTGAGCCGGAGCAGGGCGAGTGCGACGGCGTGGTCGGGCGCGCGGACAGCGAGCGTCTCGGCTCCGGGCGCGGACGCGGGCAGCACGACGGTCAACGGTCCCGGCCAGAACCGGCTCGCCAGGCATGTTGCCCGCTGGTCGACGACGAGCTCGAGATCGACCGCGTCGTCCAGTCCGTGGACCAGGATCGGGACCCGCCGCTCCCTCGGTCGCCGCTTCAGCGCGAAGAGCCGATCAAGCGCGGCGTCGTCGTCCCATCGGCAGCCGACGCCGTAGACGGTGTCCGTCGGGAACGCGACCACCTCGCCCGCGGCGAGGAGCGCGGCGGCGTGCTGGAGCCCCGCGGCGTCGGGGAGCAGGCGCTGGGCGACCATCGCGATGTGCGGCCGTCAGCCGCGCTCGAGGCGGACGACGCGCTCGACGCCGGCCAGGTCGTAGAACGATCCCGCGGCGCGAACGCCCACGCGCTGCGCCAGACCGCGAACCGCCGAGGCCTGCCCTGCACCGATCTCGAGGAGCGCGACTCCGCCGCCCGCGACGGCATTCGGCACTCGCTCGACGAGTGCGCGGATGACGTCGAGCCCGTCGGCGCCGCCCGCGAGCGCCTCGCGAGGCTCGAAGCTCGCCGCCACTGGGAGACGGTCGACTTCGTCAGACGGCACGTACGGGAGGTTAGCGACCATCACGTCCAGCTGTCGCCACGCGTCGACGTCCTCGACGAGATCGGCCTCGATCACGCGCACGAGCCGCTCGAGACCGTGGCCCGCGAGGTTCGCCGCCGCGACCTCGAGGGCCGCGGGCGAGCTGTCGCTTGCCTCCAGGCAGAGCGTTCCCTCGTGCAGTGCTCCACGCAGCGCGACGCCGATGGCGACTGCGAGCGCACCGCTGCCGGTGCCCACGTCCCGCCCGACGACAGGACGCCCGCCCCCCGCCCGCGCGATCCGCCCGCGCAGCTCGGCGATGGCCGCCTCCGCGAGGACCTCCGTCTCGGGACGCGGGATCAGCACGCGCCGGTCGACCCCTATCCGCAACGAGAGCCACTCCTTGTATCCGCGGATGTACGCGACCGGCTCGCCGGCAGCCCGCCGGGCGACCCATTCGCCAAGGCGGGCGGCGGCGGTGTCGCCGAACGTGGCCTCCGGATGTGCGATGACCCAGGAGCGCTCGCGGCCGAGGGCGTGTGCCACCAGGAGCTCGGCGTCGAGCCGCGGCGACGGAGACCCGGACGTCTGCAGGAGGTCGACCGCGGCGCGTAAGGCCGCGCCCACGGGGCCGGCGGCCGCCGTCGCAGGCTCAGCCGCGGCCGTCGCCATCGCCATCGCCTGCCAGGTCCGTCATCTGCTCGGCCTGGTCGCTCTCCACCAACCGGTCGACCAGGCGGTCGAGGTCCCCTTCCAGCAGTCCCGAGATGTTGCGCACGGTGAGGCCGATGCGGTGATCGGTGACCCGGTCGTCGGGGAAGTTGTAGGTGCGGATCTTCTCGGACCTGTCGCCGCTCCCGACCTGGAGCCGGCGCTGGTCGCCGCGTGTCTCGGCCTGGCGACGCTGCTCGAGGTCCAGGAGCCGCGCGCGCAGTACCGCAAGTGCCTTGGCCTTGTTCTTGTGCTGGCTCTTCTCGTCCTGGATCGCGACCACCAGCCCGGTGGGCAGGTGCGTGATGCGGACGGCGCTGTCGGTCGTGTTCACCGATTGGCCGCCCGGCCCGCCTGAGCGATACACGTCCACGCGGAGGTCGCGGTCGTCAATCTCCACCTCGACCGGATCCGCCTCGGGCAGCACCGCGACCGTGGCCGTCGAGGTATGGATCCGGCCCGACGACTCGGTGACGGGGACGCGCTGCACGCGGTGTACCCCTCTCTCGTACTTCAGCCGGCTGAAGGCGCCACTGCCGCGGATCTCGGCGATGACCTCCTTGAAGCCGCCGATGCCGCTCTCATGCGAGGTCAGCAGCTCGACCTTCCAGCGGCGCCGCTCCGCGTAGCGGGTGTACATCCGGTACAGCTCCGCCGCGAACAGCGCCGCCTCATCGCCGCCGGCTCCGGCACGCACCTCGAGGATCACGTCGCGCTCGTCGTTGGGGTCGCGCGGCAGGACTAGGACGCGGAGCTCGTCCTCGAGCGCGGCCTTGCGGCGCTCCAGGTCGCCGGCCTCGTCGCGCGCCATGGAGCGCATGTCCTCGTCCGGGTCGTGCGTCAGCTCGCGGGTCGTGCGGAGCTGCTCCTCGATGGAGCGCCACCTTCGCAGCCGATCGACCAGCGGCTCGAGCTGGCTGAGCTCACGCCCGAGCAGCTGGAGGCGCCCGGGATCCGCCCCAACCTCGGGCGTTGACATCAGGCGCGACAGCTCCTCGTATCGGCCCTCGAGCTCGGCGAGCCGCTCGATCACGGCGATCGCCTCAGGGCGTGACCCCGGTCGTCGGGTCGACCACGACGGCGGTCTCTGATCGCGGCGTCCCGGCCTCCGCCTTCGCGGCGTCGTCCGCGTCTGCAAGGAGGCACGCCTCGAGCGACGCGATGCTCACCTCCAGCATCGGCCGATCCGGTTGCCGGGTGGTGAGCGCCTGGAGCCACAGCCCGGGTGCGTAGAGCGCACGCACCAGCCGGTTCCCGTAGTGTCGCGCACCAAATCGGACCAGCTCGTAGCTCAGCGCCGCGATCAGCGGGACCAGCACGATCCGCGACAGCGCGAGGACCGGAAAGGGAACGCCCGCGCGCGGAATGAGGCTGAAGACGAGGACGCTCACGACGACTACGATCAGGATGAAGGTCGTCCCGCACCGCGTGTGCGCGGTGCTGAACCGCTCGACCGACTCCGGCGTCAGCGGCTCTCGCGCCTCGTGGGTGCTGATGGCCTTGTGCTCGGCGCCGTGGTACGCAAAGGTCCGCCGCACGTCGGGTGCGAGACCGATGGCGGCCACGTAAGCGATCAGAATCGCCAGACGCACAAGCCCCTCCGCCAGGTTCGGCACCAGGTCGCCGCCGGCCGCGTCCGCCACGAAGCCGGAGAGGAAGAGCGGCAGGACGAAGAAAAGGCCGACCGCGAAGCCGATCGAGAGGAACATGGTGATCGTGATCGTCCGGCGGCTGAGCTCGATGTCGTCGCCCTCCGCGGCGATCGCGGCCGAGCGCATCAACATGCGCGTCCCCAGCACGAGCGTCTCGTAGAGGACGAAGACGCCGCGCACGAACGGCGTCGCGATCCAGCGGCCGGCGCGCAGCGCGGCGGGCAGCGGCTCGTTGAACGTCCGGATCTCGCCCGACTTGTGACGGACGCTCATGGCGACGCTGGTCCGCCCCCGCATCATCACGCCCTCGATGAGCGCCTGCCCGCCGTAGAAGAAGTCGGGCATCCGGAAGGCCCGCCGCCCGGTTGCGTCCGCGACGGTCTGGATAACGAACGGCCCGGCCGCGATGAGGAGCTCGGGAATCAGGAAGACGAGGTGCGGGAGCAACCGCCGCGGCGCTGCGGGCGACGGCGGCCGCCGGCCGCGGGTGCTCAGCGGAGCGCGCGCTCCATGCGTCGCTGGAAGCGCTCGACCTGGCCAGCGGTGTCGACGATGTTCTGCTGGCCGGTGTAGAAGGGATGGCACTTGGCGCAGACCTCGACGCGAATCGACGGCACGGTCGAGCCGACGGTGAAGGTGTTGCCGCAGACGCAGTGCACCTCGGCCTGATGGTACTGCGGGTGGATGTTGGGCTTCATGGGATTTCGTGACTCTCCAGGGATGCGTGGTTCAGGCCGCTTCGACGCGGACCCGCTTCTTGCTTCGCGTCTCGTGCTCGAACCGCACGAGACCGTCGGCCGTTGCGAACAGCGTGTAGTCATCGCCCATCCCGACGTTCTGCCCGGGATGGAACGTGCTGCCGCGCTGGCGGACGATGATCGTTCCGGCGTTCACGCGCTGGCCGTCGCCGCGCTTGACGCCGAGTCGCTTGCCGGCGCTATCGCGGCCGTTCCGCGACGACGAGCCGGCCTTCTTGTGTGCCATGTCTGCTTGAGCTCCTAGGTCCTGATCTCGTCGATGCGCAGCCGCGTGAGGTGCTGCCGATGCCCGGTGCGCCGGCGGTACTTCACCTTCTGCTTGTACTTGAAGATGACCAGCTTCTCGCCCAGCTGATCGCCGAGCACGGTGGCCGTCACGCTCGCCCCGGGAACGGTGGGGCTCCCGACGCGCACGTCACCGTCATCCGCGACGAGCAGCACACGGTCCAGGACGACCGATGCGCCCGGTTCGCCCTCGAGTAGCTCGACCACCACGGTCGCACCCGGCTCGACGCGATATTGCTTTCCGCCGGTGCTGACCACCGCGTACATCGACTGCCTCTGGTGACGCGACAAACGCGGGCACGACCTCACTCGGCCATCCACCCGCGGGGCGATCACTCTACCGGCGGGGTGCTCACCTGTCAACGAACCGAAGCTGACGGCGACGGACGCGGACGACCCGCAGCGGGAGGTGCATGGCTGCCACCACGTCTTCGGGCCGGCCCGCGCCGCCGCCCGTCGTTCGCAGCCGGATGGCGAGCGTGGCGCGTCCAGCAGAGCCATCGGTGTCGATCAGCTCGAGGTTGTCGATCAGCGGGCGCAGGTCCCGCGCGCCGGCGTCGGCGCGCCGCTCCGTGGGGCCTCGCCGGCGGCGGCCGGGCAGCGCTGGCGCGCGCAGGACACACCGCGCGGCGTCGCGGACCTCCTTCTCGTCAAGCGGTTGCTCGCTCGCGACGTCGACTTCATAGTCCGCATGCCGGATCCGCGACGCCGCGGAGGCGACGCCGTGCCGCACGTCGCGGACGCCCTCGAGCGTCAGGCCCGAAGGCAGCAGCTCGGCCGCCGCGCGGAGCCGCTCCTCGGCCACCGGCTGGTCGAACTCGGCCTCGAGGATCTCTCCCTCGGCCTCCACGCCGGCCGGGAGGCTTGCCGCCAGCCGCAAACGCGCTCGCGGCCTGGACGACACCGTCCGGGCGAGCGGGAGCTCCGCCTCGGCGAAGGCAGTCTCGAAGCTCCGCAGGATCTCCGCATCGCGCATCGCGAGCGCGGGCTCGCGGCGCGCGAAGACGATGTGCCAGCGCTGGCGCGGCTGGCGGGCGGTCCTGCCCGGCATGCCACCTAGCGTACCCGGATGATTCTCACCCGTCCCGAAGCCGCCCTCCACTACCATGCAGCGATGGGCCAGCTGGTGGCGGTCGCGCGACGACATCGGCTCGAGATCTTCAGCGCGGCGGTCCTCGTCGTCGTGGCGTGGATCCTGTGGACGGCGCGGGGCGCGCTTCCGGCGTTCGTGATCGGCCTCGCGCTCGCGTTCGTCCTCGACCCCGGGGCCACCATGCTTCGCCGGCGCGGCGTGCCACGCTGGGCCGGAGTCCTCGCGATGTATGCCGTAGTGGCGGCGTTCTTCTGGCTCGTCTTGGCCTTCGCGGTCCCGCCACTCGCGACCCAGCTGAAGGCGTTCGCGGAGCACCTCCCGGAGCTCGGTGACCGCGCCGGCGACGTGCAGAGCGCGCTCAACGAGTGGTACGAAGGCCTGGCGATCCCGGCCGGGCTGCGCGACGCGATCGACGACTCGCTTGCCACCGGCGGGCAGGCGATCGGCGATGCGCTGTCCGGGATCGCGGCTCCCTTCGCCGCTGCGCTCTTCCGGACGGCGGCGTTCGTCCTGGGCCTGCTGATCATCCCGATCTGGCTCTTCTTCGTGCTCAAGGACCGCGAGAGGCTGCCGGACGCCGTGGCGCTGGCGCTTCCGCCGGCATGGCGGGCGGACGGCCGATACATCCTGGGCCTTCTCAGCCGGGTCGGCGGACGCTGGGTCCGCGGCCAGCTGCTGCTCGGGGCGTCGATCTTCGTCGCGACCGCCATCGGCCTGACCGCCCTGACGCTGGTCGGCTTTGGGGAGCTCGGCCGCTTCACGCTCGTGCTCGCACTCATCGCGGGGGTGCTCGAGTGGTTCCCGATCATCGGCCCCGTGGTGGCCGCGGTCCCGGCGCTGCTGATCGCCCTTACCATCTCGCCGGCCGCCGTGGTCGCGGTCCTCGTGCTGTACATCGTCATTCAGCAGCTCGAGAACAACCTGCTCGTTCCGAAGGTGATGGGCGACGCGATCGAGCTTCACCCCGCGGTGATGATCCTGGCGCTCGTGGTCGGCGGTGCGCTGTTCGGGTTCTGGGGCGCGGTGCTCGCGGCCCCCGTGGTCGCCGCGGGGCGTGACCTCTACCGGTACGGCTTCCTCCGGCTCGCGGGTGACCCCCCGCAGGCCGCGTTCGAGCTGGTCAACCGCGGGCCGCGCCGCGATGCGCAGCCCGAGTCGATCGTGACCGTCCCGAGTGCAGCGGTCCCAAGCTCAGAAGCGGGCGCGGTACGAGCGCATCCGGACCGACTGCAGGATGCCGAGCCCGAACATCAGTGATACGAGCGACGAGCCGCCGTAGGTGATGAACGGGAGCGGGATTCCCGTGACGGGCATGATCCCGACGACCATCCCGACGTTGACGAGGATCTGAAACAGGATCATCGACGCCAGCCCCGTCGCGACCATCATCCCGAGTGAGTCGCCCGCGTTCCAGCCGATGACCAGGATCCGCCAGATCACGAGCGCGAAGAGGGCGAGCAGCACGATCGAGCCGACGAACCCCAGCTCCTCTCCGACCACGGTGAACACGAAGTCCGTCGACTGGACCGGCAGGTAGCCGAGCTGGTTCTGCCGGCCCGCGGTCAGGCCCTGACCGAGCCAGCCGCCCGACCCGACCGCGGTCAGTCCCTGGACGAGCTGGTAGCAGGCGCCCTGCGGGTCCGCCATCGGATCTAGGAAGCAGAAGAGCCGCGAGCGCTGGTACTCCTGGAGC
>JBHENJ010000029.1:0-61908 GCA_046262115.1 Candidatus Limnocylindria bacterium
GGCGTCTTGTTCTCCTCCGCAACCACCGCGGCGACCGCCGCTCGCGCAGGCTTCGGAATCCATCGGAGCCGCTCATGCCCACCCTTCACCCTCACGCGGCAGCGACCGGTCGCGAAGTCGACGGCGTTGGCGCGTAGCCCAAGCACTTTTCGACGCAGTCCCGTGAACAGGATCACGAGCACGATCGCCGCGTCGGGGGCAGGCGCGGTTCTCCCGCCACGCGGCGCGGCCGGGGAGGTCGCGGACCGCGTGGCAGTCGTTTCGCAGACTTCGAGCGCCCCGGCCCCGCGCGCTCGCCTCCGGCGTCTCTGCGCGGAGGAACCTCACACTAACGGTTGTTAGTGTGAGCTCCGGTGCGCCTTCATCGTGCGGCCCTGGCAGCACGCCGAGCTGCAGGGATGCCGACCGAGAGTAGGCCGAAGGTAGGTCAGTAGGTCGGCGGGAGCCGCCCTCCCCGGCAGCGATTCAGCTCGGTATCAGTGGCGTGGACGCGGGCGGTCAGCCTGCGAAGGCGAGGCGGGGGCAGGTCCTCGCGGCGGCGGTTAATCCGACTGGTCAAGGTTCGCTTGGTCGAGCGGCACTCTATCCGCCGCGGGGGCTGTTCGATGCCCATGGAACCCATCAATTCACGCATGGCGTGCATTGTCGGTCCGATCCGGGTCGGGTCGATGGTCATGGCCTGCAAGATCGGATTCTCGACGAGGGTTACGTGCATGTCGCCTTCATCAGGGTCGTGGAGCTCAACGTGCGACGCGAGGTCGCGGATCCGGACCGGGAATAGCGGTGGCGACAGATACTTTGTCAGTCGGGCCCATCAGGTCCTGGGTCGTGCGGGCGGGCCCAGATATGGACCTCGCGGCCAGGTTCGAACAGCGGACGAAAGAAGCCGAGGCCCTGAATGTGGTCCATGTGCAGGTGCGTGAGCAGCAGATGCACCGGCCGACCGTCGCCCGCCATGGCTATTCCGGCCCGCCGAATCCCGGTCCCGGCATCGAGGACCAGAACCTCCCCGTTGTCCCCCTCGACCTGCACGCATGCAGTGTTGCCCCCATATCGGATCGTTTCGGGGGCCGGCGCTCGCGAGGGATCCGCGGGAGCCCCAGACCGTGATCTGCATCTAGAAGTGGGCCATGTGGCCCTGCCACATGACGACCATCGCGCCGAGGACATGCCCTCCCGCGCTCTCGATCGGGACCGCCGTCGCCTCGACCGGGCGCAGGACCCCATCGAGGCCATGTATGTAGAACTCGGCGTGGGCCGGTCGACGCTCGCGCATCGCCATCATTCCGGGCAGCAGGTCCACCGGGAGTGGCTCGCCGTTCTCGCGGCGGGGTGCCAACAAGTTGGCCCGCTCTTCGAAGGGCAAGGCGTCGATATCGTCGAAGTGGCGGCCGAAGATCGATTCGGCGGGCTCGTTATAGAAGAGGGTGTCGCCCCGTGCATCGACGACGAGCACCGGGACACTCAGCCCGCTGGCGAGCTGGCGCGCGAGGATGAGCTCCACGGCATACGCCATAGAGTTCATTCTGGCCAGCGAGGGCAACGTCACTTGCGACGCGAGCGAGGCCGATGCCTCGTGGCGGACCTGTCGGATGCAGTCCTCCAGGCTTGTCCAGCTACCGTTCGCCGCCAGCCAGAACCTCCCGCACCGATCGACCATAGGGCCAGAAGTCGTCGCGCTGACCCGACTCCCAGTGCTCTCGCAGTCCCGGCGCGGCCAGATCCCAATCCGGTCGGATCTGGCGGGTAAGCTCTCGCAGATCACGCCGCAGATCCTCGTTCGAGGGGCGGCCCAGTACCAGTAGCCGTTGTAGATCGAGAAGATGCGCAGCCCGTGTCCCAGCACGAGAGTGTGCGGGATCATCGGGTCGTGCTGGGGATCGGTGTACTTAGCAATATCCAGATCCTTCTGGACGATCCGCCCGGAATCGGAGAGGAACGGCCAGCCGGCACCGAGCGCGTCGCGCATTTCGTTGGTCTCGAGCAGGTTGTCGTTCGAGACCGTGACGATCTTCGTATAGGCCACGCGGATCTCTGGGTACAGATCCACGAGGTTGCGCAGCTGTCTGCGGTCCTTCGGGCAGAAGTGGCCGCGAGAGAGGACCAAGATCATGGGGTCGCTGCCCTGGAGCTCAGACAGTCGGCGACGCCGGCCGGTCTGATCGGGCAGTTTCGTAGTCGGGGAACGTCGCCCCCGGAACGATGTCGCTTCGCATGGAATGCTCCTGACTTGGTGTCTTCGCGACGCATCCGACGAGCGGACTCGGCGCGTGCGGGAATCGTCGGCTGGCCCGGGCTCGTGAGGCTGTAATCCAGCAAACGCTGCCCCGGCGCGGATGATCACCCGTCGTTCAGCCGAGGATGCGAGGCAGGTTGCTCGCCAGATCCCAGGCACCGACGGCGATCAGGGCAACGCCGACAACGAGCTGAAGCGCGCGCTCATGCTTCACGACGGCGCGCACGACTTGCGCTCCTCGTCCGGTCCCGATCGTCCCCAGGAGGAAAAGCGGCAGCCCGAAGCCCACGCCGAATGCGCCGAAGAAGAGCAACCGCCCCAGCGCGTCACCGATGGTCAGGCTGAAGGTAAAAAAGCCGACCAGGAACGGCCCGCTGCACGGGATGGCCATCGGGGCGAAGAGCAGGCCGTAGCTGAACGCACCGATGATTGGTCCGCGCTGCCCGATCGGTCCGATGCCGATGACGCCGTCGACCGCCTTGCCTTCATCCGCTCGGCGCAGGCGGTCGGGCTGACCCTGGCTGAGGTGCGCCAGGTGCTCGGCGTCGGCGACGCCGGCGAGGCGCCCTGCCGGGTCGTCACGGACCTTATCGACCGGCGATACGCCCAGGTGCGCTCGCGGATTGCCGAACTGCGTGCTCTCGAGCGTGACCTTGCACGGCTGCGTGCTCGCGCGGCGCAACTGGAACCGCGCGACTGCGACCCGTCAGGGGTCTGCCACGTTATCCCGAGGCAGGGCGTGGACGGACGCGGGCCCACCATAAGCGTGCGGCGCAACCCACCCCATAACGGACGCGCCCCGCGGTCCGGGGGGCGCGCCCGACTGACCCAAGGTCGCGGCCGTTGTCTCGCTCCCGCCGCGGCCTCCGCCCGTTCGGCCCCGTAACCGTGGCGGACAGCTCGCGAGTTGTGCCGGCTCCTTGGACTAGCTTGTCTGGATGTACACGTTCATGCCGCTGACGATCTTGTTGAAGTTCAAGACGCCATCGACAACGAGCGTCACGCCCTCGCCGGAAGGATCGTCATGCGTCGCCGGCGTCTGCGGCCCGATGATGCAGAAGGTGGTGAGGGTCCCTGGGAGTGCCAGGGTCGTCCCATCGGGGGTGAGAGTGACGGGCCAGTTTCAGCGCGCCGCCACAGAAGTCCGGCGGGAGTACGGTATCGGGATCGGTGAAGGTCAGAACGCCGCAGCCGTAGAACTCGAACGAGCGCAGCGCGGTCGCCGTCCACGTGCCGGTGGCCAACGTTGCCGTCGCTGTCGGAGTGGGGTGAACGTCCCCGACGCCGTCACCGATTTGGGATGGACCGCAAATACGCCGCCGCCAGTGATCGCTACCTGGTCGCCATTCGGAGCTTCGGCGACGTTGGGCACCTCGATCTCGAGCTCGAAGGAGGCCGACTGATTGTTGGGATCTGCCAACGCCAATCCCGGCGTGAGCGCGAGCAGGGCGGTGACAGCGAGGGTGAGGGGCAAGAGTCGTCGCACAGCATATCCTCCCGTTGCAGACGTCAGCCACAGTAGTGGCGGAGGGGCCGGCCTGATGACAGCGACCGCGGTCGGCTCGCGTCACGCGGGATCTACGAGATCGTGTCGCGCGCGAACGGCGTATCCGGCACTTAATCGCCCCCGACCGAGAGCGCGGCGCCGAAGAGCAAACGTTGTCAACCCTCGAGACCCGACGCCAGGAAGCTGCGCATGATCGCGTTGAACTCGACCGGCCGCTCCATGTTGCTGACATGACCGGCACCTTGGATCACGCTCAAACCGGCCGCAGGAATCGACGCGTAGAGCGCGTGCGCGACGGCTATTGGTGATCGCGCATCCTGGTCGCCCCAGATCAGGAGCGTCGGAACGCGGATCGCGCCGAGCAGGTCACGCGTATCGGCGCGCGCGAGCGCGGTGGCCATCAGGCGAAAGCCGAGCGGATGGAAGTCGGCCATGATCGATGCCAGCTCATCTTTGACGTCGGTCGCCACCGATGCGCTGAACATCCCGGGCAGGTAGCGGGGCACGAACTCCGCGGGCGGAAGCAGCGAATCGCGGAGGTAAGCGGCCAAGCGCTCCTCGGCCACTTCGGCCGAGAGCGACCCCTTCCAACCGGCGTACGTTTCGGCGAGCACCAGCGAGCGCACGCGCGCCGGGTATCCCTGGTAGAACGCCTGAGCCAGCAACCCTCCCCACGAAAGACCGACAATGAAGGCGGGGTCGACCTCGAGGGCATCCAAGAACACGGCCAGGTGGGCTGCCCAGTCCTCGATCCCGAAAGGGTCGGGCGGGTCGGATGAGCCACCGGCACCTGGAGCGTCCGAGGCCAAGACGGTGAACTCGTCGGCGAGGTCGACAAGCTGGTGCCCCCACGCGCGCGAATCGTGGATGAAGCCGTGCAGGAGCACTAGCGGAGGACCTGTTCCGCGACGCCGGTACGCGACCGAACGCCCGTCCAGCTCGAGACGCTCGAGCGGGGCGAGGTCTGTGCCGGTTTCGGTGGCCGGATCCAGCGGCGACCGATGGGTCATGGCGATGGCCGATTCACGTGAAGTCGCTGACATCGACGACAGCTGCGAGTAGGGAGAGGAAACAAGTCGAGGAGCGGTCGGCCTCCTAGCCGGGCGGGGCTTCGCCGGGTCATCCGTTCCACCTGAGCCTCGAGGCCTCCCGCCTCGCGGGCGAGCTCGGTGTAGATCCGGCCCCACCGGAAGACGTCGTCCTCGACGCCGAAGATGTTCACGCCCACAAACTCCATGACTGATCCGTCGACTCGCCTGCCGGACAGCCGCCACTCCATCCAGACCTCGTCCTCCCGCTCAACCAGCCGAACGATCGACGCGGTCACATGAGGGATTGATCCAAACAGGCGGGTGAAGTGGCGCGCACCTTGCTGCGACCTCGCACGACCTCGCCGCGACGGGCAGGCGCCTCGTCCTCGTACTCAAGCGCGAAGCAGTCGGCGCCGTCCGGCCCGTGCCGCGAGATCGCGGCGACGAACGCCTCAACCAACGAGTTGGGTCGAGCCACGTGCTGACTGTGGGCGAGTCGAGACTCGACGTCAATGACCGCGCCAGACGCTCCGTGCGAGCGTGCCGCATTCGGGGGCGGTCCGGTGGACCTGCGTGGCCGAGGCACGGATTCGGACCTCCAGTGACCCAGCGCCCCTGAAGGTCCGTAGCGTCGCGTGTTCATCCAGGCTCCGCGTGGGAAACTGCGGACATTTGGTCGCACGCGCGCGGCACGCGCGGCGCCGGGCCCCCCGGACGAGGAGTGCACGACGTGCGGTTCTCCTCACCGCGAATCGGCCCGACGACACTCGTGCGTGGCGAAGGACGGATGACTCAGGCCTCAGGCGCGGTTCCATCCGCGTTCGCGCGTCAGGCCCGCCACGTCGGTCGGCATCCCAGTGTGGTGGAGGAACGCATCGAGCTGGTCGATCGCCTTGGCGTATGTCGTACGCGTCGATGGGCTGCGGTTCTCGGCGTGGAGGTGGCGCAGGAACGAGGCGCGCAGTGGAGCGATCTCGCCGCTCGCGGTATAATCGGCCCTCGGGACAGGGGACTGAGCCACCGCTCGCGCCTCGTGACGGACGTCAGACTTCGCAGTCATAGGCTCAACGAGCGCTGTGGTCAATCCTCATCCGGGAGCCGAATCGAGGTATATGCTCGATTTGAGCGAGAAACGGCTCCGAACGACCCGGCGGAGTAGCTCAGTGGTAGAGCAGGGGACTCATAAGTCTCTGAACGCAAGCGCTGTGCTACGAGCGTGGGAACGCGAGCGTAAGGGCCAAAGTTATCTACTGTAACTTCGGCCACCCTGAGCGCTGTGCTACCGGCTATTTCACGCTCGTTGCGCGGAGCGTGAACCAGTCGGTTATCGACTGTAGGCCGTAACCCGATTCACGCTCGGATCGGGGCCTTTTCCTGTCCGCGGAATCCGCCAGTACCGTTCTGGCTCCGCACGGAGCTCGTCCATCCGTCGCGCCGCTTCCTCCTGCATCGTCGGGCTGACGTGCGAAACCGCTTAAGGGAGGTGGGCCTCCGCGCCCTCAATTGCCGAACGGCTTCACCACCATCAGGAAGACCAGGACGACTATTGCCACCAGGCTGAAGTACATCGAGAAACGCGGGAAACCTGATGGACAAGTGCGGTCAACTCGCCAGATGGAGCCTCCTCCGAACTTGCCGCAGCCGCCTCGGCAACCTTGGCTGGCCAGGCCCCAGCGATTCCGGTGACCACGAATGTCAGACCGAAAACGACGTACGCCAGGACCAACCAGGGAGCCAGGAAGTTGAGCTGGCCCGTGGCTGCCGTGATTAGACCGAAGATCAGCCCGATCACGAACATCACCGGAATGGCGATGCCAATGGTTTGACCAGCGCGAACGTGGTGCGAATCGCTCGCACATCACCTGAATTTGCCACTCGATGGAGCAGCAGCTCCGTCCCCACCGCCAATCCGACCGCGAGGAACATCGAGACGATGTGGAGAAACTTGAAGATCAGCATTGGGCACACCTCCATCCGCAGTGCCGGCTGGATCGACCCGGCCGCTCACTGCCGACGGCAGAGGACCGCTGCGTTGTCAGGAACGGAAGGATCGCTGGGAGGCGGGTCACGATTATCGGACCCTATTGCGCCTGGACTACCCTACGTCGGCGTCATCTCATCGGACCATGCGGGTGCCTGATGCGGTCTGGCGTGATCGCGGAGAAACCGCTCGAGCGCGCCCCCATCGCGGCGGGCGCCGCGCTCACACCGCAAGCCGCGAGTCCCCGACACGCTCATCGAATCCGTCCTCCACTCCGCCCCAAACGCTGGACGGCGCCAGCGCACCGAACTAGCCTCGTTCACACCAAAGTTCCGGAAGGAAACTGCCGCGGTTGCTATCGGAGTCTTTGAGGAGACCGTTCTGGGCGGACTCCGAGACGCGCTCAAGGGTCAGGTGATCGCGCCTGGGGACGCGGACTACGACACCGCGCGCAGGATCCACAACGGCATGATCGACAAGCGGCCGGGGCTGATCGTCCGCTGCACCGGTGTCGCCGACGTCATGTCCGCGCTGGCGTTCGGACTCGAGCACGACCTGCCGATCGCCGTGCGCGCCGGAGGCCACAACGTCGCGGGAAAGGCCGTGATCGACGCCGGCCTCGTGATCGACCTCTCCGGGATGAAGGGAATGCGGGTTGACCCGGTCAACCGCATCGCGCATGCCCAAGCGGGCCTCACCTGGGGAGAGTTCGACCGCGAGACGCAGGCGTTCGGGCCGGCGACGTCTCAGACCTAGGCCTTGAAGCAGAGCAATTTGGTGCGCGCTTCGAGTCGATCGTCATGGCGATCCCAGGTCTTCGGCGCTGTGGCAGGCGGGAGCGACGAGATTCGCAGCCGAGACGGCCGATTCTGAAGGGAAATGGGGCTGGAGCCGACATTCGGCTTCGAACCGAGGATCTACTGTTTACAAGCAGATCGGCCTGAGCGCTGCGGCACGAGCGTGGATGCTCGAGCGTTACGCTGTCCAGCTAGCGGGTCTTCGTTTCGGGCCTGCTTCACCTCGATGGGGCGCGCCTCATGGGCAGTGGCGCAGCTGGACCGGTGGGCCTGTCACATGGCCCCGGCTCGCCGGAAGGGCGCTAGCTTGGCGTGAGGGTGTATCTACTCTCGCTCGTCGATGACCACTTCGTACCGCTCGACGCCGGTGACACTCCCGCCTACGGCGTGAGCTGCATCCCCTCGGGCTCGGTCGGCCTGCTTCTCACTTGCCCGCATCTCGTCCTCCGTTTCCCAGAAGCTCATGCTAAGCGACTTTCCAGAGCCGCGGTCGACGAGAACCAGGGCGCCATGGTCTTTGATGCCTGATTCCTTCATCTGCCGCCGAACCGCCGGAAGGACGTTGTCCCGCCAGTTGCTGATCGTTGCATCGATCTGCTCTGGCGATCCGGTGTAGTAGCTCACCCTGGCGTACATCGCTCGCTCCTCGTGCCCGAGTTCCAACCAGTGATTTTCAAGCAGACGGAAGACGCTGCTCAGCCCAAGCCCATTGAACATCTATCAAGAGCGCCAGGCAACAGTAATCGCCATCCGATCGGCTGGCAGCGAGCCTCCGGCCAGCGTCACGATCCGAGAGTACGGAGCGGCTCGCGTCGCCGGCCTACGATTCTGCCCATGAGGCTGCGCGAACGGCTTGAGATTCGCGCGGGATGCAGGTCTATCCCTCCCGCCGGCGATGAGCGCCGTCGTGATGACCTACCAGACGGTGGTCATTTTTTGGAACGCACCGATGGGTCACGCCATCGCGGCAGGGCCGCTCGGCTTGCGCTGACCGATTCCGGGATCCGCTTAGCGTGGTGCAAGCCCTCTCGCTGCGCGATGAGGTGAGCCCGACCCAGCACCTCGTGCGGCGAGTCCATTGGTCGAAACGTCTAAGCAGAAGGCGCTGGTGTTCGGCCTCAGCCAGGTGGAGGTAGGGGATCCATCAGCCACCCGCTCGAGCAGGAGCCTCGGTCGCTTCCACCGCGTTCGGTGCGTCCGACCCAAGCCCCTTGTCCGCGACGTCCTCCCAGAAGTCCACCGCCGCTCGCTCGTAGAGCAGGCCCATGGGCAGGGTCACCCCGCGCCAGTGCTCGACCGTCCGCTGCCCACGGCCGGAGACTTCGGGCCGTCGCTCGAGGCGCGCATCTTCCTCGTAGGCCAACAGCTTGGCCCGATGGATGGCGAGTTGCTGCTCTGCCAGGCGGAGGCGCGCCGCGGGCGGTGCCAGATCGGCGAAGAAGAGCTGCAGGAGCCCCAGGTCGCGTAGTTGGGTGGGCTCAGCGTGTGGCCGGTCGAGCCAGGCCGCCAGGGCGTGGCGCCCGGCCTCAGTGATCGTGAACACACGGCGACGTCGACCGTCCCGGTCGCGGGTTTCGGTGACCAGCCCCAGGCCGGCCAGCCGCGCCGGCTCGCTGTACAGGAGCGTGTGCGGGAAGGACCAGAAGTTGCCGAGCGTGGCGGCGACGTGGCGCTCAAGCTCGTACGGCGTCGACGGCCCCTCGCGCCCGAGCAAGCCCAGGACCAGGTATGAAGTGGCGCTCAGTCGTGCGCTTGACATGATGCGCAGCGTACCATACACTCTGAACGGTCGGCGCCCGCCACAACCCCGGGCTAGTTTGCCGGGGGTTACACACCAGTCGGGCGACCAAGGCGTCGCCAGCTGGACCCCCGTCACGGCAGCGCCGACGGCAGCGAAAGGTGATCTCATATGGGCACTGACATGAAGATGATGGCGCGTCGCTTCTCCGACGAGCTCTGGGCGCAGGGCGGCCAGGCCGTCGTCGACGACTTGTTCACCAACGACTTCCGGAACCACAGCCCTGGTCAGGAGGCGTTCGGGATCAGCCCGGACAAGGAAGGCTACAAGAAGCTCATTGGGATGTTTGTGACCGCCTTCCCAGATCTGAGCACCAGGACGGAGGATGTCATCACGGAAGGCGACAAGGTCGTCTTGCGTTGGACTGGAAGCGGGACGCATCAGGCGGACTTCGCCGGCATCCCCGCCAGCGGGAAGCGGATCACGCTCGGCGGCACGACCATCCTTCGGATCGCCGACGGCAAGATCACCGAAGAGTGGTCGTATGGCGACCAGCTCGGTCTGATGGTCCAGCTCGGTGCGGTCCAGCTGCCAGCCCAGCCGGTCGGCGCCTATCGCTAGGAGCCAATCCGCCCGGGACCCTCTGAACGAGCACAGCCAAGCCGTAAGCGGCATCATCGATCGGTGGGTTCCGGGCTAACGGGTCCCGGAATTGTCGCTCGGGATTCTTGACGCTGCTGTCATGGTGGGCGCAAGTCCGGGGCGGCGTCTTGATATCTCGCTTTGCCGGCTGCGGTCTGGCAGGGTGCGAGCGAGGCCAAGGGGGCGCGCATTCAACAGATGCCAGACGCGTCTAGTGACGCGCCAGGTCCCAGCCCCAGATCCTGCGCTCTGGCTCGGGCGATCACCCGCACCGGCGCGGAAACCAACTCTTGCACCCGCACAACCACCGGGGTCCCGCTGACGTCCTGAAATGCATGGACCTCCAGCGATCCAACCTGCTATGGCTCCGGGCCGAGAGCAGTTGAGGCAGCTCTGCGCAAAAGTTGCAGGAGGTTCGTCGTGAGCAGATTTGCAGCCTGTGTAGCGATCATTGCCTCAGTCCTGGTCGCCAGTCGGACACTCGGAGCGGTCGGTGGCGACGGCACCATTCGGCCTCTCCGTTCTCGCGACTTATCTGCTGCATGAGCGTTGTCCCGACGAAGTTGCCGGAGTTTTCGACTGTAGGTATCCTCGAAGGGTGTTCATTCGATAGGCCCCTTGTCGATCTGAGCACGAAACCGATGGCGGAGTAGCTCAGTGGCAGAGCAGGGGACTCAAAGTCTCTGAACGCAAGCGCTGTGCTACGAGCGTGGGAACGCGAGCGTAACTGCCAAAGTTATCGACTGTAACTTCGGCCACCTTGAGCGCTGTGCTACCGGTCAGTTCACGCTGGGTACGGGCGAGCGTCGAGTGTTCAGTTATCGGCTGAAGGCCGTAACCCTTCTACCGTCTACCCGTCAGCCGCATGCGGGTTGCGGCCGCGGGGCCGGTGGCGGTGACAGAGGGCAACATCTTGACCAACCGTCTGCACGGGAGTACACCAAACCCCTACGCGTGACGCGAGCCGGCCGCGTCACTGCCCAAGGCCGGCCCCTCCGCCACGATCCAGGCCAGTGCCCGTGCTGGATAGAGGAGGTGTGCGCATGGTGAAACCGCGTCCGGGCCGTCTGGCCCTCGCCGTCCCGTTGGCGCTTGCAGCGATGCTGGTACTGGCGGCGATGCCTGTCGTCGCTGCTCCAGCCCCGGCCGTCCGGGGCGGGGGTGTCGTCGACGGGCCGTTGGGTGTCACGTCGCAGCTCGGGTTTAGCGCATCGAGCACGGGAGGCAGCTTCCTTTGCGTCATGGCCGGCCGATCGGGTGGCTTCCCATTCGGCGACTGGGACAAGATCCTACAGATGCAGGTGCAGGGTCGGGTCACGCCTGGCACGCTCGAGATCGACGGCTCCTGGTCGCGCTTCGAGGGAATCGCCAAGATCCATGTGGTTGGCGTCGCGGGTGGAGAGGTGGTCACCGCGAGAATGCACGACATCCGCTTCATATCCACTCAGGGAGCCGGTGGTGCTGGCGTGGCCTGGCACATCCTCGAAATTCCGGATCTCGGCCTCAGCTTTGGGGCGCCCGATGGCGCACTCATGAAGTCCGGGAAAATCACGATTTGGGAGTAGGGAGCATCCGGCTCCACTTGGAGGGACCGCCACATGGTCTCGAGACGATGAAGACCGGCCGTACCACGATGTGGCCCAGCGGACAGATTCGTATCCGACCCTAACGTCACGCGAGATCACCCAGAGCGCTTGGGCACGTGAAGCGAGCCCGGCGAATTGGGCCACCATAGCTAAGCGATCAAGGAAGGAAGAACCGATGAAACGGAAGCGAGGCGCATTCCCGGCAGTCCTAAGCACGCTGATCGCGCTGGTCATTTCGGGGCTAGCGGTCGGCGTCGTCGGCGGCGCCGACAACCACCTGATGCGTTGGGACATCGTCAGCATCGACTTCGCCGCGGGCACGATCGATGAAGGCGGGATGGCATCGGCGGTCGCCGCCGACGGATCGATGATCACCCTGACAGGCTCCGGCACGTTCCGCGCGAACCCTGGGACCCCGCAGGCGGTGACCGGCGGGGGAACGTGGTCAACCTCTGGACCCGCGGGTACCGGAGGCGGCACATATTGGGTGACCGGCTTCGTGGACTGGCACCTGGCACCCGGAGTCGCTCCGCCGTTGACGAACCTCTTCGCCGATTCCGCCGATGCACGGGCGGGCCTTCTGGTCCTGCGCATCGCATACTCGGACGGGAGCGACGGCGTGCTCGTCGTCAGCTGCCACCTGGTGGAGACACCGGACTCCGTCTTCGAGGGGATCACCGCCTCGAAGGGCTTCGTGGACTACTTCAACGCGGTCCCGCCAGCACCCGGCGTGGATGCGAACCGGACGCTGTTCCTGGTGGTCAAGTAGTCGGGTCTCCTACGCGGCGGGGCCGGCCAGCGCCGGCGCCGCCGCACTCTGGGCTGACGGGATCAGGATACACGTTCGCCGCCTGCCTCCCAGGGGACCGCGCGATCAGCACGCCTTTCGTGACCGTCCGGCAGATCCGCGACAGGGAAGATACGGCAGAGCGGAACCAGAACGACCAATGTTGGACCCCTCTTGGCCAATTCGAACGCTGTGCTCGGGCCACGCACGCTCGATTTGTGATCAAGACATGCCACTTCATAGTTTCCTAGTCGATTAACCGTTTGACCCTCACACGATCGCATCGGTATCCTTCTGGTCGATGAGCGTTGTGGTACGTAGTTCGCGCTCATCGCTGCTCAGTTTCCTTGTCGATCTGAGCACGATTCGTGTGGCGGAGTAGCTCAGTGGCAGAGCAGGGGACTCATAAGCCCTTGGTCGGTGGTTCGAATCCGCCCTCCGCTACCAATCCCTCCCTTCTCGAGCTCGCGCGCGCACTCGCCGAAGGCGCCGATGCGGGTCGCCTCATCCCGGACCGATCCGACGTCGTCCTCGCGGTGTCCGGCGGCCCGGACTCCATGGCGCTGCTCGAGGGAGCAGCCCGCCTCGCGCGCGATCGAGAGTGGTGCCTGGTGGTCGCTCATCTCGACCACCGGCTGAGGCCTGGCTCCGGCGCGGACGCGGAATTCGTTCGCGCGACGGCGGAGGCGCGGGGACTGCGCTTCGAGGGAACGGCCGCGGATGTCGCCGCGCTGGCGAGGACGGCGCGGCGGTCAATCGAGGAGGCGGGACGCGACGCGCGCTACGCGTTCCTCGAGGGCGTGGCCAGCACGATTGGTCCCCACGCGCTGATCGCGACCGCCCACACCGCAGACGACAGTGCCGAGACGATCCTGCTGAACATCGCGCGGGGCACGGGAGTCTCGGGTCTTTCCGGGATCCCCGTTCGGCGCGGTCGCATCGTCAGGCCACTGCTCGGCGCCCGTCGCGCGACGCTGCGCGGCTGGCTGGTCGACGCCGGGATCGCTTTCCGGACCGACGAGACCAACCTCGACATGCGTTATGCCCGGGCGCGGGTCCGGCACGAGGTGGTTCCAGCGCTCGAGCGGCTGAACCCCGGCGTCGTCGAGGCGCTCCTGCGCCTGGGCCGGCTGGCAGCGGACGACGACCGGCTGCTCGACGACCTCGCCTCGACTGAGCTTGCGCGCCGGCGTCTCGAGGAGGGCGACGGCGGCGCACGCATCGACTGGCACGAGCCGCTCCCACGAGCCCTCGGCCGCAGGGTGCTTCGCCTCGCGCTGGGCGTGCGGCCGCCGATGGAGCGTATCGACGCGATCCTCAACGCCGCGGAGGGCGTGCGCGGCGGCGTTTCGATCGAGGTCGGCTCCGGAACGACGGCATCGGTGAGCGGACGGGTCATCACCATCGACGGCAACTGATCCAAGCGGTCCGCGCGGGAGTACTACCTGGTGAGGTCATCGGTCGCGTCGGAGCCGCCCGGCGGCGGCGTCTATACTGCGGGGCGACCGACACCCACACGTGCCGTGCGAGCGGTGCGCCCATCGCGCTAACCGGGGAACCCTTTTGAGCAGCCGTCTCCTTCGAAACAGCGTCGTCCTCGTCGTGCTGGCCGTCTTCGGGCTTGCGCTGTTGTGGACGTACCTGCTCGGCAACTCCGACGAGGAGCCCTTCGGCTACGGCGAGATGATCGTCGCGGCCCGCGAGGGCAGGGTGGAGAGCGTCGTCCAGGAGGGAACCAAGCTCACCGTCAAGCTGGTCGGGCAGACAGAACCCGAGATCGTGACCGTGGCGTCGGACCTCGTGAACGTCCACGAGGACCTCTGCAATGCCGGCCCCGAGGCGACCGTGGCGTGCGCGAACTATCGCGCGGAGGAGCCGAGCGCCGCGGGTAGCATCATCACGCTCCTGATCACCGCGCTCCTGCCGGTGCTCCTCATCGGCGCCTTCATCTTCTTCATGATGCGCCAGGCGCAGGGCACGAATAACCAGGCCATGAGCTTCGGCAAGAGCCGGGCACGCATGTTCCTGGGCAACAAGACGGTCGTGACCTTCAACGACGTCGCCGGCGTCGACGAGGCGAAGCAGGAGCTCACCGAGGTGGTCGAGTTCCTCAAGTACCCGGAGAAGTTCAACTCGCTCGGCGCGCGGATCCCGCGCGGCGTGCTCCTGGTGGGACCGCCGGGCACCGGGAAGACGCTCCTTGCGCGCGCCGTGGCGGGTGAGGCGGGCGTGCCGTTCTTCAGCATCTCCGGCTCCGAATTCGTCGAGATGTTCGTGGGCGTCGGCGCCAGCCGCGTGCGCGACCTGTTCGAGCAGGCCAAGCGCAACTCCCCGTGCATCGTCTTCGTCGACGAGATCGACGCCGTTGGCCGCCAGCGTGGCGCGGGGCTGGGTGGCTCGCACGACGAGCGCGAGCAGACGCTGAACCAGATCCTCGTCGAGATGGACGGCTTCGACACGAACACCAACGTGATCGTCGTGGCCGCCACGAACCGCCCCGATGTGCTCGACCCTGCGCTGCTGCGCCCGGGACGCTTCGACCGCCAGGTCGTCCTCGACCGGCCTGACATCAAGGGCCGCCGCGAGATCCTTAACGTGCACATCAAGGGCAAGCCGCTCGACCGGACCGTCGATCTCGACGCGCTCGCCCGGCGCTCGCCGGGATTCAGCGGCGCCGACCTCGCCAATCTCGTCAACGAGGCGGCCATCCTCGCCGCGCGCCGGAATCGGAAGACCATCGGCACCGCGGAGTTCAACGAGGCGATCGACCGCGTCATCGCCGGGCCCGAGCGGCGCTCGCGGCTGATCACCGACGAGGAGAAGCGGATCATCGCCTACCACGAGGGTGGACACGCGGTCGTCCAGCGCGTGCTCCCCAAGTGCGATCCGGTCACCAAGGTGACCATCGTGAGCCGCGGCATGGCGCTCGGGTACACGATGAGCCTGCCCACGGAGGACCGATACCTCCACAGCAAGACCGAGTTCCAGGACAAGATCGCGGGCATGCTCGCCGGCAACGCGGCCGAGGTGCTCGTCTTCGGCGACACCACGACCGGCTCCTCGAACGACATCGAGAAGGCCACTAGCCTCGCGCGCGCGATGGTGACGCAGTACGGGATGAGCGAGAAGCTCGGCCCGCTGGCGTTCGGCAAGAAGGAGGAGATGATCTTCCTGGGCCGTGAGATCAGCGAGCAGCGCAACTACAGCGACGAGGTCGCTTCGCGCATCGACTCCGAGGTTCGCGAGATCATCGAGCGCGGCTTCAACCGCGCCAAGGAGGTCCTCTCCGAGCAGCGCCAAGTCCTCGACCACCTCGCCGATCTCCTCATCGAGAAGGAGACGGTCGAGACCGACGAGTTCGAGGCGCTCTTCGATGGGATCCTTCCGCCACGCGGCGCTCCCGTGGCCGCTCCCATCGAGGAGCCCGCGCCGGAGCCGGCCGTCGGTGCCGGCAAGCGAGAGGCCGCGCGGCGAGGTCCGGCGCCCCAGCCCGCGTAGCACTTTCGGGCCATACCGGCGGCGGCGCACAGCCGCCTATCCTCGCCCGCGTGACGGTCAGTCAGACCCCGCTGGGTGATGCAAGCCACGGGGCGCATACCGACATCGACGACGACGCCGCCCAACCCGCGCGGGCGGACGAGCACGCGACGGACGATGGCTGGGCGCAGGACGCGTCGGACACGCGACTTCCCGCACGCTCGGCGCTGGAGGTCCTGACCAGCCTCAACGAGCGGATGGCGTCGGGCAAGATCGAGGAGTCGCGGCCGATCGCGACCGGATTCGTCCCGCTCGATAAGGCCGTCGGCGGCGGGATGCGGCCCGGCGAGCTGATCATGCTCGGCGGCGGACAGGGCGTCGGGAAGACGACGCTCGCCCTCCAGATGGCGCGGAACATCGCGGCATCGGGCCAGGCGAACGCGCTCTACGTGTGCTTCGAACACGAGGAGGAGTACCTAATCCAGCGCCTGATCGGCATGGAGTCAGCACTCGCGAACCTGCCCGACAAGACCGGCGGAGTGAAGATCCAGGACGTCAAGAAGGAGGTCCTGGGTAGCTTCACGACTTCTGCGGAGCAGGGGACGCGGGCCAAGCTCGGTTCGAACGAGCGGCTCCGGCCGAGCCTCGAGCGGATTGCGCGCTACGGCACGAGCCTGTTCCTGATGCGCGGCACGGCGACCGGCAGCACGATCGACAACCTTCGGCGCCTGGTCGCCGAGCAGCGCGGCGAGGACCGCCATCGGCTCGTCCTCTTCGTCGACTACCTCCAGAAGGTGCCGGTGATCCCGGAGCCCGCCGAGGAGTCGGAGAAGGTCACGCGGATCGTCAGCGGGCTGAAGGACATCGCGCTGTCCATGGAGGTGCCGATCGTCGCCGTCGTGGCTGCCGATCGCGAAGGGCTGAAGGCCAACCGTCTGCGCAGCCACCACCTCCGCGGCAGCAGCGCGATCCACTATGAATCGGACGTCATCCTGATCCTGAACGACAAGTACAACATCGTCGCCAAGGTCAACATCGAGTTCAATCCGTACCAGGCCCAGCGGTATCGCGACTGGGTCGTCGTGACCGTCGAGAAGAACCGCGGCGGTCGCGACCACCTCGAGCTCGAGTACGAGAAGCTATTCGAATACGGATGCTTCGACCCGAACGGTCGCGTGACGGCGGAGAAGCTCATCGAGGAGCGTCTCTACACCGACTGATCCGCGCCCGCGTTCGTCGGTGCGCCTGCGGTAGGCTGTAGCGGCATGCCGCTGCGGGCCGTCTTCCTCGACATCGGCGACACGATCATGCGCCCGGACCCCTCGTGGGAGCACGTCTACGAGAAGGCGTTCGCCGAGCATGGTGTCGACGTCACGGCGGAGCAGTTGCACGACGCGCTGCGGACCGTCTACCAGAGCGGCGGCTACGGGTTCGAGGGCCGCTTCGACGCGACCGAGGAGAACAGCTACCGTCGCAGCGTAGAGCTCGACCAGCGGGCGATCAGTGCGCTGGGCCTGGAGCCCATGCCGGAAGCGTTCTTCCGCAGGGTCGCCGAGCTCTTCATGGTCACCAGCCACTGGCACGTCTTCCCCGATGTCTACGACGCACTCGACGCCCTCAAGGAGCGGCGGCTCACTCTCGGCGTGGTCAGCAACTGGGTCTGGACGCTCCCCGAGCTGCTTCACGCGCTCGACCTCGTGTCCCGCTTCGACTTCGTCGTGGCGAGCTCGCGGGTCGGATACGAGAAGCCGCATGCCGGGATCTTCCGGCATGCGCTCGACCTCGCAGGCGCAGCACCGGACGAGGCGCTGCACGTGGGCGACAACCTCAGCGCCGATGTCCAGGGCGCGCTGGGCGCTGGCATCCAGCCGGTGCTGATCGATCGGCGCGGGCGCGTCGACGAGCCACCCGACGGCGTGCCGCTCATCCGATCGCTCGACGAGCTGGTGCCCCTGGTGGACGCGCGGCTCGGGACGCTTGCGGCCTCGTGACCGAGGCCGCGGATGAGCGCGCCTGGCGCTGCTTCGTCGGCGTCCCGATCGACGACGACCTGCGGGTCGCGCTGTCGACGTGCGTCGGCGCGTGGCGAACCGAGATCGACGCGCGCTGGACGGATCCTGCCGGCTGGCACTGCAGCCTGCACTTCATCGGTAAGCTCGAGCGTGGCCGCGTTGAGCGAGTGAGCGCCGCCGTCCGCGAGGCGGTGCGCGGGCAGCCGCGATTCACGACGCGAACCGGAGGCGTGAGCGCATTCCCGTCGCCCGCGCGGGCGCGCGTCCTCTACTACGGCGTGGCCGACCCGGAAGGCGCGCTCTCGCGGCTCGCCCGCACCGTATCCGCGGCGGCGGGCGACGTCGGTGGCGACGACGTGGCATCGTTCCGCGGTCACGTCACGCTGGCACGTCTGCGCCGCCCGCAGCGGCTCGACGAGTGGATCGCATCACGCCAGCCGCCGGTGGGGCATCTCGACGTATCGGAGGCATGCCTGATGCGCAGCCATCTCGGGCCCGGACCCGCGCGATACGAGCGCGTCGCATGCTTCCGGCTCGCCGCGTAGCCGTGGATCGTCGAGCCGCCTTCATCGCGGTCGTCGGGGAGGGCGATCCACGCGGACCCGAGGCCGGACGCCTGCTGTTATGGGCAGAGGAGGTCGGCCGCGCCCTCGCGTCGGCCGGCGCGGCTGTTATCACGGGCGGGCTGGGCGGCGTCATGCGCGCGGCGTCGCAGGGTGCCGCGTCGGCCGGTGGGCTGACGCTGGGGATCCTGCCCGGAGCCGACCCGGACGAGGCGAATGAGTTCGTCCGCGTACCGGTCGCAACCGGGCTCGGCGTCGCGCGGAACCTGGTCGTGGTCACCGCCTCGGACGCCGTTGTGGCGATCGGCGGTCGACACGGGACCCTCACGGAGATCGCCCTGGCGCTGCGGATGGGCCGCCACGTCGTCGGGCTCGGCTCGTGGCGCCTCGAGCCCGCGCAACTCGTCCCGGGACCGAAGCTCCACCGGGCGCGTGACCCGCACGAGGCGGCCGGGCTCGCGCTTCGTCTCGCCGCCGGTCGTGCGGTGCCGGCGTCGCCGTGACGTCGACCGAGGTCGCGGCCCCGGAGAAAGTCCTGGTGCTTCCGCGCGAGCGCGTCCCCGGCGGATGCGCGTTCCACGGGGTGCGTGGCTGCACCTCCGACGAGTTCGCGACCCTGCGGGACGCAGTGCGCAGGGACGGGCGGTTCGTCGATCGCTCCGTCGCGGAAGTCGATCCGTCGCAAAAGCAGCTGATCCCGTACGTCGTCGTGCGCGACGGCGAGCGCGTCTTCGTGATGCAGCGGACGCGCGCCGGCGGCGACGAGCGCCTGCACGACCGGGTCACGATCGGCGTCGGTGGGCATCTCAACGAGGTCGACGGTGCCGACGATCCCCTGGACGCGGGGCTCCGGCGCGAGTGGGTGGAGGAGCTCGTCACCGGCTGGACGCCCGAGTTTCGGTTGGTCGGCCTGCTGAACGACGACAGCAACGCGGTCGGGGCGGTCCACCTCGGTGTCGTCTTCGAGGTCGACGCCGCGGGGCGTGCCGTCACGGTCCGCGAGCGGGACAAGCTGAGCGGGAGCTTCCTGCCGTGGGCGGAGCTGCGCTCGATGCGCGACCGACTCGAGACCTGGTCCGTGTTCGTGGCCGATACCTATACTTGATCCCATGCTGCGCCGCACCGACGGGGGGCGCGCGTCCGCCGCGCGCGCACCAGTTCCAGGGGTGCGCCTAAGGCACCTCGGCAGGATCGTCTCGTGGTCCGCGACGCTCCTCGGTCTCGCTTTGCTGGCCTCCCCGGTCCGGGCCGCTGACGATCACGTGCTGCGCTTGCGGATCGCCGGGATCATCGACCCGGTCAACGCGACGTATGTAGAGGAGGGGCTGCGGACCGCCGCGGAAGACGCCGCGGCTGCGGTGATTCTCGAGATCGACTCGCCGGGCGGCGCGCTGTCGGCGATGGATCGAATCATCAAGGCGATCCTGGACAGCGAAGTCCCTGTCATCACCTACGTCGCGCCCGGGGGCGCACGCGCCGGATCGGCGGCGACCTTCATCACGCTCGCCGGGGACGTCGCCGCCATGGCACCGTCGACGAACATCGGGGCGGCATCGGTCGTCGACGCCAGCGGCGGTGACCTCGCTCCCACGCTCGATCGCAAGGTGACCAACGACGCGGTCGCGCGGATCCGCGAGCTCGCCGACCGGCGCAGCCGCAACTCCGACTGGGCGGAGTCAGCGGTTCGCCACGCGGCCTCCATCGGCTCCGCGGAGGCAGTCGCCATGGAGCCGCCGGTCGTCGACATCCTGGCCACCGACACCGACGACCTGTTCGCGCAGATCGACCGCGGCGAGCGGAGTGACGGCGTGGCGTACCGCTTCCAGCATCGCGCCCTGCCGCAGCTCTCCGCGCTCGAGATCCGCGACGCGGGTCTCAACCTGGGACAGCAGGTGCTCCACCTGCTGTCCGATCCGAACATCGCCTTCCTGCTCTTCACCATCGGGTTCTACGGGATCCTGGCGGAGCTGTTTCACCCGAACTTCTTCTCGGGCACGCTGGGAGCCATCGCGCTGCTGCTGGCGTTCATCAGCTTCGACAGCCTCCCGCTGAACGTCGCGGGGCTCCTGCTCATGGCGCTCGGCATCGGGCTGCTGGTCCTCGAGCTGCACGTGACCAGCTACGGCCTGCTCACGGTGGGCGGGATCGTGTCGTTCGTTCTCGGCGCGTTCGCGCTGTACACCCGCGTCGAGCCCGGTGAGCCGATCGATCTGACCGTCCACCCCGGCGTCATCGTCGCGGTGGCTGCGATGACGTTGCTGTATTTCGCCGTCGTGCTGCGGGCGATGTTCATCGCGCAGCGACAGCGACCGCGCACCCTACCGATCCGGCGGCTCGTCGGCGCAGACGGCACTGCGCAGACTGCGCTCGAACCGACCGGCGTGGCCTACAGTCAGGGTGAGAGCTGGTCGGCGCGCGCCAGCCACGGCACCATCGCCGCAGGAACGCCGATACGCGTCATCCGCGTCGAGGGACTCGAGTTGATCGTGGAGCCGGCCGCATCGGCCGAGCGCGCGAACGTGAAGGAGGCGACCAGTGCCCCAGGTTGACGACCCGATCGGCCTTGCCATCATCGCAATCGGACTGCTCGTCCTGCTCTTCCTGATCGTCAACACCGTGCACATCGTTCGCGAGTACGAACGTCTGGTGGTCTTCACGCTCGGGAACCTGTCGGGGGCGCGCGGGCCGGGAATCGTGCTCCTCGTCCCGGTCATCCAGCAGACGGTCAAGGTGGACCTGCGCGAGCGCTTCCTGGAGGTGCCGCAGCAGACGTGCATCACCAAGGACAACGCGCCGATCAACATCGACTTCCTGGTGTACTCGAAGGTCTTCGACCCGGCCGAGACCGTGGTCGCGGTGACCGACTTCACCGGCGCGAGCCAGGCGCTGGCGGCGACCACGCTGCGCGCCGTCATCGGCGACATCCCGCTCGACGACGTGCTCGCCAAGCGCGAGGAGATCAACAACATCCTGCGCGCCAAACTCGACGAGGTGACGCACCGATGGGGAGTGAAGATCACCAACGTCGAGATTCGCGAGATCGTTCCGCCGCGCGACATCCAGGAGGCCATGAACCGGCAGATGAGCGCGGAGCGGAACCGGCGCGCGGTGATCATCGAGTCGGAGGGCAACCGCCAGGCGACGATCAACGTGGCGGAAGGCGACAAGCAGAGCGCCATTCTGCGGTCGGAGGGCGAGCGGCAGGCGCAGATCCTTCGCGCCGAAGGGTTCAGCAACGCGCTCCAGACGATCTTCTCGGCGGCGCGCGGGATCGACGACAAGACGATGACGCTCCAGTACTTCGAGGCGTTGAAGGCGCTCGGCGCCGGCGCCTCGACGAAATGGGTCCTGCCCATGGAGCTTGCGGATCTGGTGCGGCCGATCGGCGCGGCCCTGCGCCGCGGGGCGCTGCCCGAGGACAGCGAGCCGCGTGGCTGAGGCCCCCGGACGTCCGAGCGGACGCGGCCTGCTCGCATGGCTTGGCGCCGTGGCCGGAACCGCGGTCGCGGGCTACCTCGGGTACCTGACCGTCGAGGGATCGCGCCGCCTCATCCGCCCGCCGCGGTTGCTCCTCACGCCGGTCGGCTCGGGACCCCGGACGCCAGAGGACGTCGGCATACCGTACGAGGAGGTCCGCTTCACGACCCGCGACGGCGTCACGCTCAGTGGCTGGCTGATGCCGTCCGAGCGCGAGACGCACGCGGCCGTGATTCTGATGCACGGCTTCGGCGGCAACCGACTTGTCGACCTCGTCGAGTTCGTGCCATGGCTGCGGCGCTATCACGTGCTTCAGTTCGACTTCCGCGGCCACGGGGGAAGCGCGGACGCGCCCATCTCGCTGCGCGCGCTGGAGCAGGAGGACGCGGCCGCGGCGGTCCGGCTGGTCGAGAGCCGCGGCCTGGGACCGACGGCGCTGATGGGCATCTCGATGGGTGCTGCCGTTGCGATCCTCGCCGCTCCGGCGTTGCCAGTGGCGTGTGTGGTCGCCGACGCGGCCTTCGCCGAGCTGCATCACCCGGTGGCCAACCGGATGCGCCTTGACGGCTATCCGTTGCCGGGACTCGGATCGCGGCTGATCGTCGCCGCATCAACGATCCGTGCGCGCGCGACACTGGTCGACCCGGTCGCGCGGGTCGGTCGCATCGCCCCGCGCGGCCTGCTGCTGATCGCTCCTCGCGAGGATGCGCTGATCGACTACCGCCAGTCCCTGAAGCTCTACGAAGCGGCCGGCGACCCCAAGGAGCTGTACGTGGTGGAAGGGGCCGACCATCCATCGGCGCATGCATATGGAGGCGCCGAGTACGAACGCCGCGTCCTCGAGTTCCTGGCTCGTCACCTCGACGACGGGCACGACGAATCGCACGGGGAGACGGACGCCAGCCTCTATAATTCCGCCGCCGATCGCGGCGCCGCCTCCTCCGTCGCCTGAGGACGCAGATGCCAACCACCAAGGTGCTCGTCGTCGACGACGACGTGAACGTCCAGCGAGTGCTCGTCGCCCAGCTCCGACAGGAGGGCTACGACGTCGTAGTCGCGAGCGACGGCGTTTCAGCCGTCACGCTCGCGGCGAGCGAGCACCCCGACCTGATCCTGATGGACGTCGCGATGCCGCGACTCGACGGGTACGCCGCGACCCAGCAGATCCGCGCCGCGGAAGTCGACGGGCACGTTCCGATCCTGATGCTCGCGGCCGAGGTGGACGCCGAGCAGCGGATCCAGGGCCTCCGCGCCGGCGCCGACGACTTCATCCTGAAGCCGTTTCATCCGCTCGAGTTGACGGCGAGGATCAAGGCGCTGCTGGCACGGACACAGGCCGCGCGGCCGCCGGTCGCGGACAAACCGCTCGATCAGACCGGGCCGGGCGCCGGAAAGCTGTGGGTCTTCTACGGCGCCAAGGGAGGCGTGGGAACGACCACCATCGCGATCAACACCGCAATTGCACTCGCCCGCTTCGCGAAGCGACGGACCGCCCTGATCGATGCCAATCTGCAGTTCGGCGACCTCCGCGTCTTCCTCGATATCGGTCTCGACCAGCGCTCGATCGTCGACGCCATCAGCGAGCCCGAGTTGGACGCGGATCTCCTCAGGGACGTCATGGTGACGCATCCCAGCGGCGTCGACCTCCTGTTGGCCCCGCCGTCACCGGAGGCCGCCGACATCGTCGTCGAGCGTCAGCGCCAGGACGCGAGCTCGGTCACGCACCTCCTGAACGTCGTGCGCCGCACGCACGACTTCACCCTCGTCGACACGGCCAAGACGATCGACGACTTCAACCTGCACCTCATGGACGAGGCCGATGTGATCTACGTCGTCCTAACTGCCGACCTGTCCTGCCTGAAGAACGTCCGCCTCGTGATCGAGACGATGGACAACCTCGGCTACGAGCGGAGCAAGGTTCAGCTGGTGTTGAATCGGTCGAATGCGTACACCGGCATCAACCTGCGCAACATCGAGGCGGCGCTCCAGCGAAAGATCGATCACCAGATCATCAACGAGTATCGGGCCGCGATCAGCGCGCTGAACTCCGGAGAGCCGGTGATGTGGAGCCGGCCGGACGTCCCGCTCGCGCGGAGCGTCCGCGACTTTGCCCGGGTCGCGCAGGGCGCGGTCCCGGCGGAGGCCGTCGCCTCCCGAGGCTGATCACCGCTGGCAGCGGCGCGAGACCGAATGTAGTGCCCATCGTTCGGTCCCGCGCCCGCGCACCGTGTCCGGGCCCTGTCGCCTGCCCGAACCGCCACCGGCCGTTGACGGCCGGCAACGACCAAGCGTAACGGTGGCGGCTGCGGAGGTCAAGTGTGAGTTAACGGCCCCGCCTTCGCGGCCGAGCCGACTCAGGTCGGAAGCGAGACCTCGGCGTCGAGTGCCTCGCGCGCCAGGCGGTACGCCTGCTCGTGCTCGCCGGTGTCGGCTGCCACGTCCGCCCACTCTCGAAGCGCCTCGCGCAGCCGCGCGCGAGGTCCGCGCGCGCGGAGCAGCGACGCGGCGCGCTCGAAGTCCGCGGCGGCGGCGTCGAGCCGGCCGGCTCGACGCGCCGCCCGCGCCCGGGTGAGAAGGGCGCTCCCGAGCGCCTTGTCGTTCGACGATCTCTCGGCGAATGCGATCGCCTCGGCGGCTCGATCGACGGCGGTGTCGACGCGGCCGTCGGCAAGGGCGATCTGCGCCTGCGTGTCCGAAACGTGTGCAAGCCAGCGCGCGTCCCCCGTAGCCTCGAACTGGCGTCGGGCGGCATCGGTCAGTTCTGACGCTCGCGTGAGGTTCCCGAGGGCGAGATAGGCGAGCGCGAGATCGTTCTCGATCGACGCTGTCTCGAACGCCGCGCCCGCGGCGCGGTAGAGCGCCAGGCTCTGGGTGCCCGCACGGATCGCCGCTTCGTTGTCCCCGGTCTCGCGGTAGCTGATCGCGAGCGAGAACAGGAAGGATGCGCGCCGACGGTCGTCGAGGTCGCCGGCCAGGCCGCGCGCCTCTTCGAGGTACGTGACGGCGGTGGCGTGCTCGCCTGCGCGCGACTCGACCAGCGAGAGCGCGATCAGGACGCGGACGCGCAGGTCCGGATCGGCGTCGAGACCGGCGCGTAGCCGGTCGAGCAGCCCTCGCAGGAGCGCGCGCGCCTCGTCGCCGTTATCGGTCTGGTAGAGGCCGAAGGCCAGCCAGTAGGTCGCCAGCGCGCCGTCGGCGTGAAGGCCGGCACGCGAGAACAGCTCACTCGCCTCGCTGGCGGCGGCAATCGCCTCGCGTCCGCGGTCCAGGCGGCACAGCGCTTCCGCGGCGCCGCACAGCAGCTCGGCGCGCGCGATGGGCTCCGTCTCCGTCTCGAGAAGCGCGAGGTACGCATCGGCCGCCGGCCGCCAATTCCCGATGGCCAGCTGCATGTCCGCCTCGAGCCGATTCCATCCGGGCGGCTCATGGCCCAGCAGTGACGCGGGGCTCACGCCGAGCCGCTCGGCGAAAAACGTCAACGCGGCCATCGAAGGCCGCGAGGCACCGTGCTCGATCGCGCTCACGAACGCCTTGGTGTAGCGATCGCCCGCGAGCTGCTGCTGGGACATCCCGGATCGGAGTCGTGCCTCGCGAAGCCGTGCGCCGATGCGCTCGGCGAGCTCGACGTTGGCACGCTCCGCTGCACGAGCAGCGATCCGGGGGGACATGGCGGCAAGTGTATGCGCGGCGTCAACACGCCGTTGACGGCGGTAAGCCGCAGGTAAGCGGGCGCTGGTACGAACGGCTGCGCGATCTGCGCCCGGCCGGTACGGATGGGCCATTTCGGCTGACGCGAGCCGGCGGGAGCATCGGGACTCGGCTCCGTGCGCCGCGGGCGGGGTCGGCGTCATACGGCGGCACGCACTAGGGAGGTCGATGATGCGATCCGGGAGAATCGGGCGCCCGCTGCTTGCAGCGTGGCTGCTGACCGCGATCCTCGCGACGCTGAACGTCGTGGTCGCGCTCGCCGACAGCGGCGGCGGTCCATTCCCGCGCTGACCACACTCTCGGCCGCATCGAGCGGCCCCGAAACGACGGAGAGACGCCGGTCCGAGTGACCGGCGTCTTCGCGTGTCGGGCAAGGCGGTGCACTCACCCCGATAAGCCGCGGCTAAATCGCGGGTAACCGCGTCCTCGTACGGTGCCACCGCCGGTCGCCGCTGGAATTGGGAGGCGAGCAGGCGGGCGGCCGGCACTCTTCGCCTCCTCATCGTCAAGCCACGAGGACGCCCATGCTTGCGCAGGCCCTGACGGCGTCGCTCCTGGGCGTCCAGGGCGTCCTGGTACGCGTCGAGGTCGACGTCTCGTTCGGGCTTCCGGGCGTCACGATCGTCGGCCTCGCGGGCAGCGCAATCCAGGAAGCGCGGGAACGCGTTCGGTCGGCGATCCGCAATGCCGGGTTCGACGTGCCGTCGCGGCGAGTCACTGTCAATCTCGCCCCTGCAGACCTTCCCAAAGAGGGAACCTCCTACGACCTCGCGATCGCGGTGGCCGTGCTTTCCGCGTCGGGTCAGCTCGGCCCGCTCCCGAACGACACCGCCCTGTTCGGGGAGCTGGCCCTGGATGGGCGGCTCCAAGCGGTGCCCGGGACGATGGCGCTCGTGGCAGCGGCGCGTGACGCAGGCGTGAGCGACGTCGTCGTTCCCGCCGCGGTCACAGAGGAAGCGGCCGCGGTCGGCGCCCTCAACGTCCGTCCGGCGACGAGTCTCGGCGAGGTGGTGCGCCATCTCGCCGGCGTCGCCCGACTCCCTGTGGCACATCCTCCGGCGACGCTCGCGAACGGGAACGTCCGATCAGCGCCCGATCTGTCCGTCGTGATCGGTCAGAGGCTCGCTCGGCGCGCACTCGAGATCGCCATCGCGGGAAGGCATAGCCTGGCGCTGTGCGGTCCGCCCGGAGTCGGCAAGACGCTGCTGATGCGTTGCGCGCCGGGGCTCGCGCCCCCGCTCTCGGACGCCGAATCGCTCGAGGTGAGCCGGATCTATTCAGTCGCGGGACTTGCCGACCGGCGCCGCCCGGTCGTTCGCGACCGCCCATTTCGTGCGCCGCACCACACGATCTCGACCCAGGCTCTTGTCGGTGGCGGACCTCGGGTCCGCCCGGGCGAGGCGAGCCTCGCTCACCGCGGCATGCTGTTCCTCGACGAGACCCTCGAGTTTCGCGCGGACGCCCTCGACGCGTTGCGTCAGCCGCTCGAGTCGGGGGCAGTGACGATCGCCCGCGTGGACGGCGTCCTCGAGCTGCCGGCACGATTCACCCTCCTGGCGGCGTTCAACCCGTGCTCGTGCGGCTGGCTTGGCTCGTCGTCCCAGGCGTGCGCGTGCGACGCGATTGCCGTGCGGCGCTATGCCGGCCGCCTCTCGGGTCCACTGCGCGACCGGCTCGACCTCTTCGTGTCGATGGCGCCTACGCACGCGTACGACCGGGATGGCGAGTTGTCAGAGGCGACGCCGCCGGTGGCGAGCCGCATCGCCGGCGCGTGGGATCGTCAGCTGAGAAGGCAGGGGACCGCGAACTCGGAGATCCGGCCGGAGTGCCTCGACGAACGATCCGGATTCAGCGCCACCACGCGCTCGACGCTCGCGACGCGAGCGCGGCAGCTGCGGTTGTCCACGCGACGCGCCCACTCGATCGCCCGCGTTGCTCGCACCATCGCCGACCTGGAGGCGAGTGACCGGGTCGATCCGTCGCACGTCGACGAAGCCGCGCGCTACCGATCGGACCCGTGGGCGGCAGCGCCGTGAGCGTCGGGCTGTCCGGCCCCCTCTCCGTCCCTTGGCCCCGTCCGGAGGGCGCTCGGGGACGCGCGGGCGCCGGATGGGGCGCGCTCGACCTCGGGCGGATCGACGCACAACGCGAGCGACCGTATTGGCTGGCGCTGGCGAACGTGCCGGGCATCGGTCCGGTGAGCTTCGCGCGGCTGCTGCACCGCTTCGGCGGCGCCGAGGCAGCATGGCGCGCCGGGATGGCCCTGCTCGAGGTGGTCGAGCGCGCACCGGCCGAAGCCGGCGCCGCGATCGCCGCGATCGAAGTGGAGGGCGTGGTGCGCTTCGCCGGCCGGCTCGAACGCGACCTGGACCGCGTGGGCGCCTTCGCCGTGGCCGCGTACGACGCGCGCTATCCCGCTGCGCTGGCCGACCTCGATCCGCGCCCCGCCGTGCTCTACCTGAGGGGCTCAACCGCAGTGCTCGACCCGCTCTGTGTGGCCGTAGTCGGCACGCGGCGTCCCACCGGGTACGGACTGACCATCGCCCGCGAGATAGCCGACGAGCTGTCCCGCGCCGGCGCGTCGATCGTGTCGGGTCTGGCGGTCGGGATCGATGGGGAGGCTCATGCGGCATGCCTCGACGCCGCGGGACGCACGGTCGCCGTGCTGCCGTGCCCGATCGACCGGGTCTACCCGCCGCGACATCGCGCGTTGGCCGATCGCATCCTTGAGTCAGGCGGCCTGCTCGTATCCGAGCTCGCACCCGACCGCGCCGTCGGGAAGCCGGACTTCGCGCGGCGCAATCGCATAATCGCCGGACTCGCGCGCGCCACGATCGTGGTCGAGGCGCCGGACGGCTCCGGCGCGCTTCTCACCGCCGCAGCTGCACTCCAGTGCGGACGCGACGTGTACGCAGTCCCGGGTCCCATCGACGCCGTCACGTCGCGTGGTTGCAACCGGCTGATCGCCGACCAGTCGGCGGCGCTCGTGACGTCGGCCGTCGCGCTTAGCCACCAACTGGGAGCCACGCCGGGCGGCAAACCGATCAGCGTCGCGAGCCTCTCCGAACCGGAGGCAATCGTCCTGGCGGCGCTGTTCAGGCGAAGCGGCTCGATCGAGGAACTGATCGATCGCACGCGGCTGCGGACGTCGCTGGTGGCGGCTGCATTGACGATGCTGGAGGCGCGCCGGCTGGTGACGTCATATGGTGGCGCGACGTTCCATGTCACCCTCGACGCCCGCCGGCTCGAGCGTAACGGCCGAGTCTGACAGGTGCGGTGGAACGCAACGTGCAGAGGCGCCGACCTGTCTATACTGCCCCGGATCTTCAGGGACCGGGGCAGAGTGCCCAGAAGGGAAGCACGGGGCCCGGCATATTGGAGTGGAGTCCAAGCACCGCTGGGTCGGTCTGGCATAGCCGGCTGACCGAAACGGTCCGACGCCATCGGGGAACCGCCCGCATGGTCGTCGCGGTGACCCTTCTCAGCGCCGTCCTCATCGCCTCCAAGCAGCAGTCGGCCGTCGCCGGGCCCGAGTTTGGGGGAGCCTGGTCCTCATCGCTCCCGCTTCCACCCAACATCGGCGTCGGCCTGGCGACCGATCGCGCCGTCTCCATCCAGTTCGGGCAGTCGATGGATCCGGAGTCCGTCGCCGACGCTCTCGCCATCGCTCCCGCGACCGACGTGTACCTGAGCTGGAACGCCGATTACACGACCCTCGACGTGACGGCGTCCGACCGATGGCTGACCGATCGCCGCTACGTGATGAGCATCCCCGAGCAGGCGCTGACGGCGGACGGCCGAGAGGTCGGGCAGGCCACCGAGGTAAGCTTCACCACGCAGACGGCGCCCGCCGTTCGGCGCTTCGAGATCGTGTCCGCCGCAGGCGAGGTGGAGACCGCACAGCCTCCGCCCGAGGCAGTGACGCCCGAGGACGTTGGCGTTGCCGAGGATTCCCTCGTCCAGGTCAGCACCACGACGACGGTCACGATCGAGTTCACGGCGGTCATGGATCACGCCGACGTCGAAAACCGGTTCGTCATCGACCCGTACGTCTCCGGCATCTTCGGCTGGGAGGAAGGCGTGCTGTCGTTCGAGCCGGACGAGCCGCTCCTGCCCGATTCTGAGTATTCGGTCAGCGTCGTCGGTGCGCACGACAAGCTGGGCAACCGCGTCGGCCGCGAAGCGGTCTTCACCTTCACGACCCAGGGTGGCGCGGAGGTGGTCAACGTCCGTCCGGGTGCCGACGATGCGAGCGCGGCGACGGATACGGTGACGATCGGATTCAGCGCCCCGATGGATACCGACGCCACCACGGCTGCGTTCGGGGTCTGGGACATCCAGGGAGCAGCGACGCTGGTGCCCGGCACGGTGACCTGGGACGAGACGGGGACGCACCTGACGTTCGTCGCCAGCGCTCCGCTCGGCGGCGGCCGGCTGCACGCCGTGCGGCTGGCGCAGGGCGCGTTGAGCGCGAGCGGGGTGCCGGTGGAAGGTGAGTGGCGCTTCTGGGCCGTCGCACCCGCCGTTCAGGTGCAGGAACTCACTGCCACCACGCCTCAGGCGGCAGCGGCGCCGGCGTACGCACCGCCGGCTTACGCGCCGGGCAGCCCACTCGAGGGCTACGCCCTCCAGCAGATCAACTCGGCGCGGGCGGCTTACGGCTTCGGTCCGCTGTATCTCGATCCGGCGGTCTCGGCCGCCGCATCCGCGCACGCGTGGGACCAGGTGACGAACATGTACTACGAGCACACCTCGCTCGACGGCCGCACGCCGGTGATGCGGCTGCAGGCGGCGGGCGCGTCGTTCGGGCTGTCGGGCGAGAACCAGTGCTACTACATCGGCATGAGCGCCCTGGACACGCTGAACTGGTGCCACTCCGCGTTCATGTCGGAACCGTGGCCCGGCTTCTGGAACCACATCGGGAACGTGCTCGGCGCGGATTACACTCGCGTCGGCATCGGCATCGGCGAGGCCAACGGCCGGGTCGTCATCACCTGGGACTTCGTCCAGTAGCACGCTGATCGGCCCACCGCCGCCGGCGCCGATGTCGTCGCGCGGTCACGGAACGGTAAGTGCCCGGTGCTACACTCCGTCGCCGTATGCCCAGGAAGTCCTCCTCGGGCCAGGGCGACCTGGTGATCGTCGAGTCGCCCGCCAAGGCCCGCACCATCGAGCGCTATCTCGGTCCCGAATTCCGTGTGGTGGCGTCGTATGGCCATGTCCGCGACCTCCCAAAGCGGAAGCTCGGCGTCGACGTCGAACACGACTTCGAGCCGGAGTACGTGCCGATGGCGGACCGCCGCAAGGAGCTCGACAAGCTCGCGGACGCGGCCCGTAGCGCGAGGCAGGTGTGGCTCGCCACGGACCTCGATCGCGAGGGGGAGGCGATCGCCTGGCACATCGCCGACTACAGCGGGCTTCCCGCCGATCACTTCCGGCGGGTGACGTTCAGCGAGATCACCCGGTCGGCGGTGCAGGACGCGTTCGCCCACCCACGCGATCTCAACATGAGCCTCGTCGACGCCCAGCAGGCGCGCCGCGTTCTCGACCGCCTGGTCGGGTACCCGCTGAGTCGGTTGGTGTCGAGCAAGGTGCGGCGCGGCCTCTCGGCTGGGCGCGTGCAGAGCGTGGCCGTCCGGTTGGTGGTCGAGCGCGAGCGCGAGATCGACGCCTTCACATCGCAGGAGTACTGGACCATCGCCGCGCGGCTGACCCGGCTCGCGGGGGCGGAGCAGCGATCCGGCGCGGGCGTCTTCGAGGCGCAGCTCGCCAGGATCAATGGCCGCAAGGCGGAGATCGGGTCCGAGTCCGAGGCCCGCCACCATGAAGCGGAGCTGCGCACCGCGGCGTATCGCGTCGCGAAGGTCAGCCGCGCCGAACGCCGCCGGAACGCCCCGCCGCCGTTCACTACCAGCACCCTCCAGCAGGAGGCGTCTCGGAAGCTCGGTTTCGGGGCGCGCCGGACGATGCGGATCGCGCAGCGATTGTACGAGGGCGTCCAGCTGCAGGACGGCCAGGCCGGTCTGATCACGTACATGCGAACCGATTCGCTCGCGATGGCGAGTGGGGCCGTCGGCGAGGCGCGCGCCGTCATCGGTCAGCGGTGGGGGTCGGACTTCGTGCCCAAGCGGCCGAACGTCTACCGCTCGCGGATCAAGGGCGCGCAGGAGGCGCACGAGGCGATCCGCCCGACGAGCTTCGAGCGCACGCCGGAGTCGCTCCGAAACGTCCTGAAACCCGAGGAGCTGCGACTGTACGACCTCATCTACAAGCGCGCCCTCGCGAGCCAGATGGCGCCGGCGGTCTTCGACGTCGTCTCGGTCGACGTGGAGGCCGGCCGCTACGGGCTGCGGGCCACCGCCAGCCGCCGGGTCTTCGACGGGTACCAGGCGGTCTACGTCGAGGGGCGTGACGATGAGGAGGAGGCGGAACCGTCGGTCCTGCCGGACCTCGCCGAGGACGAGCCGCTACGGCTCGAGGATCTCGTCAGCGCACAACACTTCACGCAGCCGCCGCCCCGCTACACCGAGGCGACGTTGATCAAGGCCCTGGAGGAGCGGGGAATCGGGCGTCCGTCGACCTACGCGCCGATCATCGAGACCATCCAGCAGCGCGGTTACGTGTCGATCAAGGACCGCCGCCTGACTCCCGAGGAGGCGGCGTACCGCGTCAATGACCTCCTCGTCGAGCACTTCCCCGAGGTCGTGGACTACGAGTTCACCGCGCGGATGGAGCAGCAGCTCGACGAGGTCGCCAGCGGCGAGCGGCCGTGGCGCCCCATCGTGCGTGACTTCTACACGCCGTTCGCGCGCCAGATCGACGAGGGCCGCGCCGGGATACCCAAGCAGATCGAGGTGACGGACATCATCTGTCCGCAGTCGGGGCAGCCGATGGTGAAGCGCTTCGGACGCAGCGGCTGGTTCCTGGGCTGCAGCGGCTACCCGGACTGCAAGTTCACAATGCCGCTCCCCGGAGAAGAGCCTGAAGCCGAGCTCGACGGCGCGGGAGAGGTGTGCCCGCAGTGCGGGGAGGGTCATCTCATCGGTCGCCGAGGCCGCTTCGGTCCGTTCCTCGCGTGCGACCGCTACCCCGAGTGCCGATACGTGAAGCGCGACAGCGCACAGGCCGACTCGTTCGGCACCTGTCCCCAGTGCGGTCAGGGGACCGTCGTCACCAAGCGGAGTCGTCGCGGCCGCACGTTTTGGGGCTGCGACCGGTATCCGGCTTGCGACTGGGCCACGTGGACTCGACCCGTGACTGCCACCGACGGCCTGTCGCCGGCCGGCATCGCGGCGACGTCCGGCGCCGGCGGGCCCGACGGCGCGCGCGGACGGTAGTGCGGGAGACGTCGCCGAGCGTGCCTGATGCGAGCGCGCTGGGGGCCGACGCCGCGCTCGAACGCTTCATCGGGCACCTCGAGGCGCGCAACGCGTCGCCCGGCACCGTCCGCGAGTACACGCGGGCGAACCGCGAGTTCCTTGACTTCGTCGCCGCACGGGGCGGGCAGTGGGCAGCTCCCGGGCGCGCCACGGTCCGCGCGTACCTCGCCCACCTGGCGGATCGCGGGCTGGCGTCGGCGAGCGTCGCCGGTCGGATCGCCGCGATCCGGGCGATGTACCGCGACGCGCGGCAGCATGGACACGTGGCCGACGATCCGCTGGCGGGAGTCAGGACGCCGCGCCGGCCGTCACGCCTGCCCCGCGTGCTCGGCACGCAACAGGCCGCCGAGCTGGTGGAGGCGCCGGGCGTAGGCGCCGGACGGGATCGCGATCGCGATGAGACGCTCGCCGCTCGCGACAGCGCGATCCTGGAGATGCTCTACGCGACCGGGATGCGCATTTCGGAGTTAACCGGCTTGACGCTCGATCGCATCGACCTCACGAGGCGCCGCGTCCGCGTGCTGGGCAAGGGTCGCAAGGAGCGCGACCTGCTCTTTGGAAAGCCCGCGGCGCGCGCGCTGCATGCGTACGTCCGGCTTGCGCGACCCGCGCTGCGAGCGCGCGCCACGCGATCTCGCGGCAGCGCGGCGACGACGCGCGACAGCGGGCACCTGTTCCTCAACGCGCGGGGTGGAGCGCTCGGTGTGCGCGGCGCGCGCTCCGTGGTCGAGCGCTGGGCCGCCGCGGCCGGCAGTCCGGAAGCGACCTCGCCGCACGTGCTGCGGCACTCCTTCGCGACCCACCTGCTCGAAGGAGGAGCCGATCTGCGGACCGTCCAGGAGCTGCTCGGCCACCGGAATCTCCAGACGACACAGATCTACACGCACCTGTCGGACGCCGCGTTGGTCTCGGCCTATCGGGGCGCCCACCCACGGGCGACGACGGCCGGGCGCGCGCGCGCCGATGGCTGAGCTCGAGGCACCGGCCCCGGAGGCAGCCGCCGATCTCGTCGCTCCGCGCCGGTGGACAGGCGGACCGTCGCTGGGTGGCGTCCTCGTCACCGCAAGCCTCGTCCTCACCGCGGCGGCCCTGGCGAGCAGAGTGCTCGGCTGGGTCCGTCTGCTGGTCATCGGTTCGCGGTTCGGCGCCAGCCGCGAGCTCGATGCGTACTTCGCGGCGTTTCACATCCCCGACGCGATCTTCCAGCTCGTCGTCGCCGGTGCCCTGACGGCGGCGCTGATCCCCGTCTTTGCCGGCTATCGCGCCCGTGGACAGGAAGGCGAGGCGTGGCGCGTGGCGAGCAGCGTGATCAACCTCGTCGTCCTGGCCCTCGCCGGGCTGTCGCTGCTGATGGTGATCTTCGCGCCGCTGTTCGTGCCGGTGATCGCGCCGGGCTTCGATCCGGCCACCGTCGAGCTGACGGTGCGGATGACCAGGGTGATGCTGCTGAGCCCGGTCTTCATCGGTCTCGGGACTGTGGTCAGCGGGATCCTCAACACGTACGACGAGTTCACGATCCCGGCGATCGCGCCTCTGCTCTACAACCTCGGCATCATCCTGGCGGCGGTCTTCCTCGCGCCGCTGCTCGGCGTCGAGGCGCTCGCGGTGGGAGTGGCGGTCGGGTCACTGGCACACCTGGCGATCCAGCTTCCGAGCCTTGCGCGCGCGGGGCAGCGCTACGACCTCACCATCGGCCTCTCGGAGCCCGGAGTGCGCAGGGTGGCCTGGCTGATGGGGCCGCGGACGCTGGGTCTCGCCGCGGGGCAGCTGAACTTCATCGTCAGTACCGTCCTCGCCAGCGGGCTCCAGGAAGGAAGCATCACCGCCTACAACTACGCGTTTCAGCTGTCGCAGATTCCGGTGGGCGTGGTCGGCGTGAGCATCGCCGTGGCACTCTTCCCCACGCTGTCGCGGGATGCCGCGCTGGGACGGATCGGCGAGATCAGGCGGCAGGTGATGGCCAGCGTCCGGATCATCTTCTTCGTGACCGCACCCTTGACGGCGATCATGATCGTGCTGCGCGAGCCGCTGACCGCGGTCTTCTTCCAGTACGGGCAATTCGACCAGCGATCCGCGGAGCGGACTGCGCACGCGCTGCTGTACTTCAGCATCGGCCTCTTCGCGCACAGCGTGGTCCACGTCGTGACGCGTGCCTTCTACGCGATGCACGACACGCGGACGCCGGTGCTGTGGGCCGTCGTCGCCGTCGCGTTGAACGTCCCGCTCATGCTGTGGCTGGTGGGACCGATGGGGGTCGAGGGGCTCGCGCTCGCGCTCTCCATCGCCGCCATCGTCGAGGTACTGGCGCTGCTGTGGAGCCTGCGCCGCCGGATCGAGTCGATCGGCGGGCGCGATCTCCTGCGCTCGGTGGCGCGCGACACGCTCGCCGCGGCGGCCGCCGCGTTGCTGATGTTCGGGGCGCTGCAGGTGGTCTCGGGTTGGATCCCCGGGCTGCTCGACAACGGGCTGACGCGGCTCGTGGTTCTGATCGGCCTGTCGACGGCGGGGCTGGCGATCTACGCCGTCGTCGCCAACGCGCTGCACAGCCCGGAGCTCGACCAGCTGGCGGGCGTGGTCCGCCGGCGGCTCCGGAGGGCGGGGTGATCGTCGAATTCCGGGCCGCGACCGACGCGGACCGCGATGCGTGGCAACGGCTCCTCGCCACCTGCGCAAGCGGCGACTTCCTCCACGACTGGGCATGGGCCGATGTCGCCGCCTTCGACGGGGAGCCGCAGCGTCGGTTCGTCCTGGAGGTGGCGGGCGAGACCGTCGCCGTGGCCGCGCCCCAGGTGCGCAGGACGTTCCTCGGCCGAAGTTTCTGGTACGTGCCGCACGGCCCCGTCCTCGACTACGCCGACCCCAGGGCGGTCGGCTGGCTCGGGGAGGTCATCGCGGGCCTGCGCGCCGCGGCCCGCAGCGACCGAGCCGTGGCGGTCAAGCTCGAGCCGCGCCTCGAGGCCCGAACGCCCGAGGCGCGCGCGTTCGATGCCGCGTGGCTGCGGCCGACGGGCGAGCACGTCCAGATCGGACGGACGAGGATCGTCGAGCTGCCCGCGGACGACGACGCCCTGCTCGCGGGATTCGACAAGGACACCCGGTACGCCATCCGGCGCGCCGAGCGCGAGGGCGTTGGCGTCACGTGCGCCATCGACGCGGCGGACACGCGGCCGATCGACGACCTGCACGCCCTCGTGGCGGAGACCCAGCGGCGCGCCGGCTTTGCGCTCCCGCCGCGTGACCGGTATCGCATCGCGTGGGCGGGCCTCGCCGGGGCCGGACGCGCCGTGATCGTCGAGGCGCGGCGCGGCGGTGAGCTCCTAGCCTCGGGCCTGCTGGTCGCGGAGGGCGATCGGTCCTTCTACCTATTCTCGGGCTCACGCCGCGAGGCCCCCGGCGAGCCCAAGCACTACGCGTCGTACGCGATGCAGTGGGAGATGATGCGCACTGCGCGCTCGATGGGCAGCCGACACCACGACCTGTGGGGGATCGCTCCGGAGGGCGCGGGGTCGGATCACCCCTGGCACGGCGTCGCGCTCTTCAAGAAGGGCTTCGGCGGTCGGGCGATCGAGTGGGCCGGAAGCTGGGACATCGCGGTCCAGCCCGCGCTGTACGCTCTGCGCTCGACCGCCGACGGGCTGAAGCGCAGGCTTCGGCCGGGGCGCTCGTGATCGGCCTCGGGGCGCTCGCCGACGTCATCCGGCCGGAGCGCGTGATCGGGATTCCCGCCGGCGAGGTGACCGGGCTCGCGTACGACTCGCGTCAGGTCGGGCCCGGGACGCTGTTCTTCGCCATGCCCGGCGAGCACGCCGACGGGCATGACTTCGTTCGTGCCGCCGTCACCGCGGGCGCGGTCGCGGTAGTGGTCGAGCGCGACGTCGAGGCCGCAGTCCCCCAGCTCGTCGTCGCGCGGAGCCGTGACGCGCTGGCCGATGCCGCAGACGCGTGGTTCGGCCAGCCGAGCGAGCGGCTTCGAACGATCGGCGTCACGGGGACGGACGGCAAGACGACCACCGGGTTCCTCGCGGCGGCGGTCCTGGACGCCGCCGGGCGCCGCCCCGGACTGATCGGCACGGTCGAGATGCGCATCGGCGACGAGCGGGTGCCGAACGAGCTGCGCGCCACGACGCCCGAGGCGCTCGAGCTCCAGGAGCTGCTGTTCCGCATGGTCGCCGCCGGCAACCAGACCGCTGTTATCGAGGCGACATCGCACGGCCTGGCTCAGTCGCGGGTGCGGAACTGTCGCTTCAGAGTGGGCATCGTGACGAACCTGACCCACGAGCACCTCGACTTCCACGGCACCGTCGAGGCGTACCGCGACGCCAAGGCGATGCTCGTCGCGGAGGCGCCGATCGCCATCCTGAACCGCGACGACGCCCACTTCGCCCACTTTCGATCGCGAGCCGCCGCGCGGGTCATCAGCTACGGCACGACGAATGAAGCCGACGTCCGGGCGTCCGGCATCGACGCGCGGCCGGACGGGACGGCGTTCGACGCGCAGGTCGGCGCGTGGACCGGCCGGGTGAAGCTCGCGCTGCCCGGCTGGTTCAACGTCTACAACGCGCTCGCCTGCCTCGCACTGGCCGATGCGGAGGGCGTCGACCTCGACGTCGCCGCGCGGGCGCTGCGCGAGGTGCGCGCCATCCCGGGCCGGATGGAGCGCATCGATCAGGGTCAGCCGTTCGCGGTCATCGTCGATTACGCGCACACACCCGACTCGCTGGACAAGGTACTGCGCATCCTGCGGCCGATGACGGAGAGGCGGCTGGCGGTGGTCTTCGGGTCTGCCGGCGAGCGTGACGTCGCGAAGCGGCCCTTCATGGGGCGGATCGCCGCCGAGCTCGCCGACATCGTCATCGTCACGGATGAGGACCCGCGCCTCGAGGATCGCGACGCGATCAACAAGGCGATCGCGGACGGGGCCCGCGCGGCCGGGGCGCTCGACGGCGCCAACCTGTGGGTGATCGCCGACCGGCGAGACGCGATCCGCCACGCCGTCGGCCTCCTCCGTGAGGGCGACGTCCTGCTGCTTGCCGGAAAGGGCCACGAGGGCTCGATCTTCTACGGCACCGAGAAGGCCTGGTGGGACGAGCGGGAGGTCGCTCGCCAGGAGCTGCGCGCGGCCGGCTGGGCGGCATGACCTCCCTGTCGGCGTCGGAGGTCGACGACGCGGCGTCCTGGAACGCGTTCGTCGAGTCGGCGCGCTACGGAGCGTTTCCGCAGCTCTGGGAGTGGGGCGAGCTGCGGCGCGCCGCGGGGTGGCGACCGCTGCGTCTCGCCGTCGGCGAGGCCGCCGGCGGCGAGATTCGCGCCGGGACGCAGCTCCTGCTGAAGCCGATCCCGGTCATCGGCTGGCACCTGGCGTACGCGCCGCGAGGACCAATCGGCGCGCTCGACGACGAGGCCACGAGGACCGCGCTGCTCGCCGCCGTGCGTGGCGTCGCGCGGCGCGAGAAGATCGCCACGCTCCGCGTCGACCCCGAGGCGACGCCCGAGGATGCGCTGGGCGGCGCCCTCTCCGCGACTCCGTGGCGCGCCGCGGAGAAGGTCCAGCCGCCGCGAACGCGGCTGATCGACCTCTCGGCGAGCGAGGACGATCTCCGCGGCGCGATGAAGAAGAAGCATCGTCAGTACGTCGCGAAGGCCGAGCGTGAGGGGATCGAGATCGAGCGCTTCGACTCCTCCAGCGCGCCCGACGCTCTGGAGGGCGCGCTCGACGACTTCAACCGGATCTACCGGCTCACGGCCGAGCGCGCCGGCTTCGTGGCGCGGGTGCCCGCGTACTACGTCCGCGTCTGGGACACGATGGCGCCCCGCGGCCACGCCCGGCTCTCGTTCGCGATGCGCCAGGGCGAGCGGGTGGCGACGCTGTTCCACTTCACCTGCGGGCCGCGGGCGGTGGAGGCCTACGGCGGCATGACCGACGCGGGCGCCGAGAGCCGCGCGAACTACCTCCTCAAGTGGGAGGCGATCCGCGGGTTCCGCGAGGAGGGATTCGCCGTCTACGACGTGTGGGGGCTTGCCACGGGCGGGATCGCCAGGTTCAAGGAGGGATTCGGCGGCCGCGAGGTCGAATACGTCGGCGCGCGCGAGCTCAGATTGCGCGCACCGGTCGACGCGCTGCTGCGCGTCGCGATCCCGGCGTACGGCGCGGCACAGCGCGCGCGGCTGCGCCTCCTCGGGCGACGAGCTCCAGCGGAGGGCGTCACCGAGGCCGGCTGAGCCGGTCGCCCGGGGGTCGCGTGCTACCATCGCCGCCACCATGAGCCAGCTCGCGAGGCTGCGGGCAGCCCCCGCCTCCGTCGTCCAGCGGATCGCGGGCTCCCGGACCCCGCGACGCCCGGGACCCGAGATCCAGCACGTCCTGGACGAGGTTGCCCGGCACCGGCCGGGCGCCAACATCGGCCTCATCCAGCGCGCCCACGAGTTCGGCGAGGAGGCGCACACCGGACAGCTGCGTGCCTCGGGCGAGCCATACATCGTTCACCCGGTGGCGGTGGCGATGTCGCTGGCGGAGCTCCAGCTGGACGCCGAGACGATCGCCGCGGCGCTGCTCCATGACGTTCCCGAGGACACCGACTTCGGCATCCCGGACATCGAGAAGCGGTTCGGTCGCGACGTTGCGCGCCTGGTCGACGGTGTCACCAAGCTCTCGAAGTTCGGCAGCGCCCGGAGCGTCGAGGAGCAGCAGGCGGAGAACATCCGAAAGATGTTCCTGGCCATGGCCGAGGACGTCCGGGTCGTGATCATCAAGCTCGCCGACCGGCTCCACAACATGCGCACGCTCGAGTTCCTGCCGCCCGAGAAGCAGCAGCGCATCGCCCGCCAGACGATGGAGATTTACGCGCCGCTCGCGCATCGGCTCGGGATCTGGCAATTCAAGTGGGAGCTCGAGGACCTGGCCTTCAAGTACCTCGAGCCGGAGAAGTTCGACCAGCTGGTCACGATGCTCGCCGACCGGCGCCGGGCGCGCGAGAGCTACGTCAACCGCGTCATCGGCGTCCTGCGCAAGGAACTGGACCGCCTCGGCATCAACGCCGAGATCTCCGGTCGCCCCAAGCACCTCTATTCGATCGCCAAGAAGATGGAGCGTAAGGGCGCGGAGTTCAGCGAGATCTACGACCTGCACGCGGTGCGGCTGCTGGTCGACGAGGTCAAGGACTGCTATGCGGCGCTTGGCGTGGTGCACTCGCTGTGGCGGCCGATCCCGGGGCAGTTCGACGACTACATCGCCGTGCCCAAGCCGAACATGTACCAATCGCTCCACACGGCGGTCATCGCGCTCGACGCCAAGCCGCTGGAGATCCAGATTCGGACGCACGCCATGCACGCCGTGTCCGAGGCCGGGATCGCAGCCCACTGGCGCTACAAGGAGGGCTCGCGGGCCGAGAAGAACTACGACGCCAAGCTGGCCTGGCTGCGCCAGCTCATGGACTGGCAGCGCGAGGTGGCCGATGCCACCGAGTTCGTCGAAGGCCTCAAGCTCGACCTCTTCCAGGACCAGGTCTTCGTCTTCACGCCGAAAGGGGACGTGAAGGACATGCCCGCCGGCGCGACGGCTCTCGACTTCGCCTACCGCATCCACACCGACGTCGGGCACCGGTGCATCGGCACCAAGGTCAACAACCGTCTGGTGCCGCTGGACTACCGCCTGCGCAACGGCGACATCGTCGAGGTCATCACGACCAAGGCGGCGCACGGGCCGTCGCGCGACTGGCTGAACATCGTCCGCACCCAGCACGCGCGCGAGAAGATCCGGCAATGGTTCAAACGCCAGCAGCGCGACGAGAACATCGTGCAGGGCAAGGAACTCCTCGACCGCGAGCTGCGACGGCTGGCGCACGAGACGCTCGCATCCGTCGACGCGGCGAAGGTCGCGGAGATCGCGTCGCAGATGCGGTTCAAGGAGCTGGACGACTTCTACGCCGCCATCGGCTATGGCGCCGTGTCGCCCTCCGCCGTCGTCAGCAAGCTCGAGGTCCACGACGACGTCGCCATCACGCTTCCCGAGGTGGCGCCGCCGGCTGCCCCGTCGACGACCGGCGTGCGCGTCAAGGGCGTGGGCGACCTCCTCGTCCGCTTCGCCAAGTGCTGCAGCCCGATCCCGGGCGACGAGATCGCGGGATACGTGACCCGCGGCAAGGGCGTCACCGTCCATCGGCGTACCTGCCGCAGCGTCCTCTCCGAGCGCGACATCGAGCGGCTGATCGACGTCGACTGGGAGGTGGAGAGCCAGCAGACGTATCCGATCAGCATCCGCATCGAGGCGTTCGACCGCGACGGCTTGCTGCACGACGTGACGAACGTGGTCGCGGAGGACAAGGTGAACATCGTGGCCGCCTCCGCGACGGTGCACCCGGATAAGACCGCCACGATCACGGCGACGCTCAAGGTCACCTCACTCCAGCAGCTCGCGAAGGTCCTATCACGGCTCGAGCGCGTCAAGGACGTGAGCAGCGTCGTGCGCGAGGTCAGGTAGGGCGAGATGTGCGGGATCGCAGGCTTCTGGGGGCCACGCGATCGCGCGCTGCTGTGGCGCATGACGAGTATCCAGCAGCACCGCGGCCCGGACGACGAGGGGCTGGTCGAGACCGACGTCGGCAGCCTGGGCAGCCGCCGCCTCTCGATCATCGATCTCGCCCACGGCCATCAGCCGATCGCAGGGGCAGGCGGGCGACTCCAGATCGTCTACAACGGCGAGGTCTACAACTACCGCGAGCTGCGCCACGAGCTCCAGCGGCTCGGCGAGCGCTTCGTCACGGACTCGGACACCGAGGTCGTGCTGCGCGCCTACCAGGTGTGGGGGCCACAGGCGTTCGCGCGGCTGAACGGGATGTGGGGCCTCGCGATCCTGGACCTGCGCGAGGAGCCGAGGATCGTGCTCAGCCGCGACCACTTCGGCATCAAGCCGCTCTACTGGGCGGAATCGGGCGATCGGATCCTGTTCGCCTCGGAGATCAAGGCGCTCCTCCAGGACCCGGCGCTACGGCCGATACCGAACGAGCAGCGCATCTACGAGTACCTCGGCTGGGGGCTGCACGACCACGACGAGCAGACCTTCTTCGAGGGCATCAGCGCGCTGGCGCCGGCGAGCTATGCCGTCATCGACGCCGACGGCATCCAGCAGGACGTGTACTGGGAGCCGCGCCTCTCGAGCGACGGTGACCCTGACCCGGCGACGTTCCGCACCATGCTGGCGAAGTCCGTCGAGCGACGGCTCGTCGCGGACGTACCGGTCGGGACGTGCCTGTCCGGTGGCCTCGACTCCTCGTCCATCGTGTGCCTGATGAACCAGCAGCTCCAGACCCACGTCCCGGACGCGGCGTCGATGGGCGACCGGCTCAAGACCTTCTCGGCGATCTTCGACAACGACCCGATCGATGAGCGGCGGTACATGCAGCTCGTCCTCGACGCCACCGGCGCCGAGGGCAACTTCGTCAACCCGACCTCAGACCGATTCATCCTGGAGCTGCCCGAGCTGGTCTGGCACCTCGACGAGCCGATGGTCAGCACCGGGCCGTACGCGCAGTGGTGCGTCATGCGCGTCGCCCGCGAGAAGGTGAAGGTCCTGCTGGACGGCCAGGGCGGCGACGAGCTGCTGGCCGGGTACGTCTCGTACCACTACGTGTACCTGCGACAGCTGTTGCGGGAGCGCCGGTTCGGCGCGTTCATCTGGGAGGCGCTTCGGTCTCGCGACGTGTTGTGGCCGCTGATCCGCCGCCGGCTGGGTGAGCGGCGCAAGTCGATCCGCCTGTCCGCCCTGGTGAGCCGGACGTTCGCCCAGCGGATGCGCGCGCCGCTGGACCGACGCGTCGACGACAACCTCAAGCTGCGCCTGCTCCAGGACCTGACCGCCTACAGCCTGCCGTCGCTGCTGCGCTACGACGACCGCAACTCCATGGCGCACTCGGTCGAGTCGCGCGTCCCGTTCCTGGACCAGGAGCTGGTCGAGTGGGTGCTGACGCTGCCCTCAGAGGCGATCATCAGCAACGGCTGGAGCCGCGCCATCTTCCGCGACGCAATGAAGGGGCTTATTCCGGAGCAGATCCGTCTGCGCCGCTGGAAGGTGGGGTTCACCACGCCCGAGATGCGCTGGCTCCGCGCGCAGCGTCGCGCGGTGGAGCAGATCTATCGGTCCGAGTCGTTCGGGTCGCGCCCGTTCTGGAACGCCGATGCCGTCGCGCAGTCGTTCGCCGCGGTCTGCGACGGACGGCTAGAGGAGTCTCTCTTCTTCTGGCGTGCAATCAACGTCGAGATCTGGATGCGGGTCTTCTTCGACACGCCTATTCGGCAGCCGATCTTTGCCCGCAGCGCGCAGGAGGCGATGCCGGCCGCGCACCCGCCACCCGCGCGCCCGGCCGCGCCTTCCCGCGAGACCGTCCCCCCGGCACCGTCGGAATCAACCGCGCCGGCGTCCGAGCGCGCGCCCGCACCGCGGCAGTCGCCTTCAGCTCCCGAGCCCGCGGGGCGACCCGCCTGACGCCCTGAAGCGGATCGCCGCGCCACGCGGCACGCGCGACCTGCTCCCCGAGGAGCTCGCCGCGTGGGACCGGGTCGAGGCGCTGGCGCGCGACCTCTCCCGCGGTTACGCCTTCGACCGCATCGAGACGCCGCTCTTCGAATCGGTCGACGTCTTCGTGCGCGGCGTGGGCGAGGCGACCGAGGTAGTCGAGAAGCAGCTCTTCCTCCTCTCGGGCCCGGCCCAGGCCGGTGAAGGCACTGGGCGATGGGCGCTCCGCCCCGAGCCCACAGCCGGGATCGTGCGCGCCTACATCGAGAACGGCATGGTGTCGCGACCGCATCCGCTCCGCCTGTGGACGATGGGACCGATGTTTCGCTACGACCGCCCGCAGGCCGGCCGCTATCGGCAGTTCGTGCAGTGGGACGTCGAGGTGATCGGTGAGGCGGGACCGATGGTCGACGCCGAGCTCATTGAGCTCGGCCATCGGTTCTTCACCGAGGTGGGCGTGGAAAACGTCGTCGCGAACCTCAACTCGATCGGCGACGAGACCTGTCGTCCGGCCTACCGGGCCGCCGTCACCGAGTACTTCGGGCGCCATGCCGACCGCCTGAGCGACGACTCGCGCCGCCGGCTGCGCGACAATCCGCTGCGCATCCTAGACGACAAGACGCTGGATCCGGCGCTGGCGGCCGATGCGCCACGATCTGTCGACCACCTCTGCGACGCGTGCCGGGCGCACTTCGACGCCGTCCGCGCGCTGCTGGACGAGCTCGGGCTGCGCTATCGGCTCGAGCATCGCCTGGTCCGCGGCCTCGACTACTACACCCGCACGACCTTCGAGTTCTTCCGCGAGGGTCGCGAGCGTCAGCAAGATGCCCTCGGTGGCGGTGGCCGTTACGACGGCCTGGTCGAGCTGCTTGGAGGCCAGCCAACCCCGGGGATCGGCTTCGGACTGGGCATCGACCGGACCGTGCTGGCGCTAAACGAGGAGCCGCTCCCGGACGGCGGCGTTCCGGCGGTCGCTGTTGTCGCCAGCGAGCCGGGATTGCATGCCGCGCGGCTTCGGGTCGCGGAGGGGCTGCGAGCCGACGGCTGGAGCGTGTGGGTTGACGGCAGCGATCGCAAGCTCGGTAGGCAGCTGGAGTCCGCCGCGAAGCGCGGCGCGCACTGGGCGGTCATCGTCGCGGATCACCCCGAGTTGACGATTCGCGACCTCTGGTCCGGCGAGCAACGGGACGCGGCCATCGACGGAGTCGTCGCGCTGCTGGCGACTATCCGCCCGACACGACGAATTCCGAGATCCGATAGCACTCCTCGTCGTCGATCGCGCTGACGTTCCAGTCGATCTCGACGTAGGTCGGGTGGCCGTCCCACGGATCAGTGGCGACCGTGACCTTGGTGCCCGGTCGAGCCATCACTTCGGAGGCGCGGCTGAGCATCTCCGCCAGGGTCGGGAGCTCCCCCGGCGAGAGCGTGACTCTGCGGCTCTGTTGATCGAGTCCCTCAATCTGCACGACGTCGCCATCCTCGACTTCCGCGCGCCAGCGGCCGATGAGATTTCGCTCGCCACAGCGCGATTCGACGGTGAATGCGTACGCGGGCGGTGCTTTCCACGCGGGAGCCGCGCTCGGGGAAGCCGGGGCCAACGAGTTGGCTCCCGTCGACGAGAACGCCTGAGGAGCGGCCGACGGGAGATCGACAGACGGCGTCGAACACGAAGACAGGGTCACTCCGATAACGAGGAGAACTGGTGCGCCAACCGCCACAGCATCCGCCTGTTGTGTCTGTGCGTCGACCGGTCGTGAGCCGGTCCTCGGATACGATAGGCCGCCCATGAAGACCGCCCTGCGAACGCACACCTGCGGCGAGCTGCGCGCCTCGCGTGCCGGGGAGCGCGTGACGCTGTCCGGCTGGGTCCACCGGCGCCGCGATCACGGCCACCTCACCTTCATCGACCTGCGCGACCGATACGGGATCACCCAGATCGTCACCAGCGCGGAGCTCGGCGCCGAGGCGCACGAGGCTGCCGCGGAGGTGCGCAGCGAGTGGGTGGTGCGGGTCGAGGGAACCGTCCGCCATCGGCCAGAAGGCACCGTCAACGTCGAGCTCCCGACCGGCGAGATCGAGGTCGCCGTCGATCGGCTCGAGGTCCTCAACGAGAGCCGCCTGCCGCCCTTCTATATCAATGAAGAGCAGCCTGGCCTGGACGAGACGCTGCGCCTCCGATATCGGTACCTCGACCTCCGGCGTCCGGACATGCAGCAGCGGATGCTGATGCGCAGCCGGCTCACGGGCGCGGTGCGCCGCTGCCTGGAGGAGATGGGCTTCGCAGACATCGAAACGCCGATCCTGATCCGCAGCACCCCCGAGGGCGCCCGCGACATGGTCGTCCCCAGCCGGCTCCAGCAGGGCAAGTTCTTCGCGCTGCCGCAGTCCCCCCAGCAGCTCAAGCAGATCCTTATGGTGGCCGGCTACGACCGCTACTACCAGCTCGCGCACTGCGTCCGCGACGAGGACACGCGGGCGGACCGCGGGCCCGAATTCACGCAGATCGACCTCGAGATGAGCTTTGTTCACCGCGACGACGTGCTCGACGCGGTGGAGCGGATGGTGACCTCGGTGACCGGCGAGGTGCTGCCCAAGCGGCCGATCCTCGAGTCGCCGTTCCCTCGCCTGACCTACCGCGAGGCCATGGATCGATACGGATCGGACAAGCCCGACGTGCGTTTCGGGATGGAGCTGGTCGACCTGACCGAAACCGTCCGCGGCCTCGACTTCCGGGTCTTCGCCGAGCCGATCGCCGCCGGCGGCGCCGTGAAGGGGATCCGGGCCGAGGGGATCGGCGGCTACAGCCGCTCGCAGATCGACGAGCTGACCCGGGCGGCCCGGACCTTCGGCGCCGCGGGGCTCGTCTCACTCGCCGTCGAGGCCGATGGCTCCCTGCGCGGCGCCGCGGCCCGCTTCTTCGACGACGCGGCCCGCTCCGCGCTGCTCGCGGGGACGGGCGGCCAGCCGGGCGACCTGCTGCTCATCGTTGCGGACGCCGACAGCGAGGTCGCGGCCGAGGCGCTCGGGAAGCTGCGGCTCGAAGTGGGCGATCGGCTCGGACTGCGCAGGCCCGATGTCCTGGCGTACGTCTGGATCACCGACTTCCCGATGTTCAAGTGGGACGCCGAGAACGCACGCTGGGACGCGACCCACAACCCTTTCAGCGCGCCGGCCTGGGAGGAGGAGGCGCTGCTCGACAGCGACCCCGAATCGGTCCGGGCGCAGCAATACGACATCGCGCTCAACGGTTGGGAGCTCGGCGGCGGGTCGATCCGGATCCATCGCCGCGACCTGCTCGAGAAGGCGTTCCGGCTGATGGGCCACTCGGTCGAGGGGATGCGCGACCAGTTCGGCGCCCTGCTGGACGCCCTCGAGTACGGCGCGCCGCCGCACGGTGGGATTGCCATTGGCGTGGACCGATGGGCCGCCCTCCTCGCGGCCCAAGAGAACATCCGGGAGGTGATGGCGTTCCCGAAGACGCAGTCGGGGAGCGACCTCATGCTGGGCGCTCCCTCGCCGCTCGCGGCGGAGCAGCTAGCGGAGCTCGGCCTTGCGCTCGTCGACCCAGACGCCTGATCGACCCCTCGACGAGGTCGGGCTGCGGACCTCCGTCGATCTCCTGGCGCGACAAGATGAGGATCTCGCGCGGGTGGTGGCCCGACATGGGCATCCGCCACTCTGGGCGCGCGAGCCGACCTTCCAGACGCTGGTGTTGATCATCCTCGAGCAGCAGGTTTCGCTGGCGTCGGCCCGGGCCGCCTATCGACGACTCGAGGCCGCGGTATCGGTCGTCGAGCCGGCGCGCGTCGCAACGATGAGTGATGCCGCAGCGATCGCCGCGGGTCTGACGCGACAGAAGCGTGGCTATCTCAGCGAGCTCGCGGCCCGAGTGCTGTCGGGGGAGCTGGACCTCGACGCCGTCGCCGCGGGTCCCGACGACGCAGCCCGAACGCTGCTCACCATCGTGCCGGGGATCGGTCGGTGGAGTGGCGACGTGTATCTGCTCATGGCGCTCGGTCGGCCGGACGTTTGGCCGATCGACGATATCGCTCTCGCCGCATCGGCTCGGGCGGTCAAGCGACTCTCACGACGGCCTTCACCCGACGAGCTGGCGCAGATCGGCAAACCGTGGCGGCCGTGGCGCTCCGCGGCGGCCAGACTGCTCTGGCACGCCTACCTCGCCCGCGATCGCGCTTCCCAGCGTGAGGGCGGCTAGCCGCCACGTCGCGTCGCGATCGTGATGATCTCCGGGCTGCTCGGGCTGAACGGCTGACGGTCCCAGTCGCCGAACTGCTGCTCGATGACGAGGCCCGCATCGGTCAGGAACGACGCCAGCGTCTTGGCGTCGAGGAAGCGAAGCGTGCTGGAGCTGTATTGTTGCGAGTCCCAGCTCCGGCTCGTGTACCTCGTGGTGAACCGAACGACGTCGCCGACGACGGGCGTCTCCACGTTCGACTCCCATCGAACGCGGGTGCCCGTGGCATCGATGAAGTCGTAGCCTTTGGCCGGGATCCATTCCTCCCACCGCCGAACGAGCGGGTTGCGGGTCTCGAACGCGAAAACGACCACGGTCGGTCAGCGCGGTGCGAATCGACCAGAGAGCGGAGCGGATCTCCTGGTCGCTCACGAGGACCTGGAACGCGTGCCCGGTCATGACGACCAGGTCGAACTCTCCATCGCCTGCGACCGATGCGAGATCGCCCAGGATCCAATCGATATCGGTGTGCCTGCGCGCCTGCGCGAGCATTCCGGGCGCCGGATCCAACCCCACGAGTCGACCGGGGTGACCGGCGGCCCGGGCCTGATGGAGAAGTGCGCCGGTGCCGCAGCCCACGTCGAGCACGGCGATCGCCGACATTACCAGCGGCAGGTAGAACGCGAGGTCGTCGCGCTCCTCGGGCGGATGCTCGCTGTCGTAGAGCGCGGCGAGGCGCGCGTCCGAGAACTGACGATCGGCCACTGCTGCGCGGCTACTCGGGCGCGGGCTCGTAGCTGCCATCGGCATCGTGAGTCTCGCGGCCGGTGAGCGGCGGATTGAAGACGCACACCAGCCGGACGCCGGCCTGGCCGGTGCGCAGGACGTGGCGGTCGTGCTGGTCGAGCGCGTACACCGTCCCCGGCGCGATCCGCTGCCGCTCGCCCGTGGCGAGATCTTCGATCTCCGCCTCGCCATCGGTGCAGAAGCAGGCCTCGAGATGGTGCTTGTACCAGAGCCGCATCTCGGCGCCGGGGTCCACCACCACGTCGTGCAGCGAGTACCCCATGCCGTCGCCGCGCAGCAGAAGCCGGCGGCTGGCCCAACCCTCGCCGCGAACGTCGCGATCGGTATCGAGGATCTCATCGACGCTCCTGACGATCATCGGGCACCTCCAATCGGTCCATAATCGGCCGACCATGGCCATCTATCTCGACCACGCTGCCACAACCCCTCTGCGACCCGAGGTCGTCAACGCGATGGTGCCGTATTTCACGGAGCATTGGGGCAACCCGTCCAGCATCCACGCCGCAGGCCGGCGCGCGCGGCAGGGGCTCGACGAGGCGCGAGAGACGGTGGCGCGGATCATCGGCGCCAAACCGCGCGAGGTCGTCTTCACCAGCGGCGGCAGCGAGTCCGACAACCTGGCGATCAAGGGCGTGGCGTGGGCCGCATCTGCCCGCGGGCGGCACATCATCACCAGCTCCGTCGAGCACAAGGCGGTGCTCCAGACCTGCCAGATCCTCGAGCGGCGCGGGTTCAAGGTGACGTATCTGCCGGTGGGCCGATACGGACGCGTCGACCCCGGCGACGTCGAGGCCGCCATCACCGAGCGGACGATCCTCGTCTCGATCATGTACGCCAACAACGAGGTCGGCACTATCCAGCCGATCGCGGAGATCGGCTCGATCACGCGCGGACATCGGATCCTCTTCCACACCGATGCCGTGCAGGCGGGCGGCTACCTCCCGCTCGACGTGGACGCGCTCCCGGTCGACCTGATGAGCCTCGGGGCGCATAAGCTCTACGGCCCGAAGGGCGTCGGCGCGCTGTTCATCCGGCAGGGGACGCAGATCGTCCCCGAGATCCACGGCGGCTCGCAGGAGCGGCAGCGGCGCGCGGGGACCGAGAACGTTCCGCTCATCGTGGGGTTCGCGAGGGCGCTCGAGCTGGCGCAGGGCGACGAGCCGGCGCGCGACGCCGAGAATCGGCGGCAGTCCGAGCTCCGCGACCGGCTCATCGAGGGGCTCACCGCCCTGCCCGGCGTCGCGGTCGCAGGGCACCCCACCGAGCGGATGCCCAACAACGCCGCGTTCCTGATCGACGGCATCGAGGGCGGGGAGCTCGTCGCGGCGCTCGACCTTGAGGGCATCGAGACGTCGACCGGCAGTGCGTGCACGTCGGGGAGTACCGATCCCAGTCACGCCCTTCTGGCGATGGGCATCGACCCGCTGCGCGCCCACGGGTCGCTGCGGCTCAGCGTGGGGCGCGACACGACCGTCGACGAGGTGATGGAGAGCGTTGCTACCATCGGCCGCCTGGTCGAGCGGGTGCGCTCGTACTCCGGGGCGGTGCTCGCAGCGGTCTGATGACGCGCACGGTCGCGGCCATGTCCGGCGGCGTCGACTCGAGCGTCGCGGCCGCGATGCTCGCCGCCGAGGCGCGGGACTCCGGCGACGAGGTCGTCGGCGTCTGGATGCGGCTGCACCGGGACCGCGGGGAGGGCTACGAGCTGAAGCGCTCCTGCTGCTCGCCCGACGCGGCCGACGACGCGCGGCGCGTGGCGCAGATCGCCGGGATCCCGTTCTTCGTGCTCAACGTCGAGCGAGAGTTCGGCGAGCGGGTGATCGACGCGTTCACGGACGCGTACCTGGCCGGCGAGACCCCGAACCCGTGCAGCCTCTGCAACCAGTACATCAAATTCGACGAGCTGCTGCGGCGCGGGCTGGGCGCCTACGGCGCGGAGGCCGTGGCGACCGGCCACTACGCGCGGATCGAGCGGGACGGCGACGGGACGTATCGGCTTCTGCGGGCGCTCGATCGCAACAAGGATCAGACGTACTTCCTGTGGATGCTGAACCAGCACCAGTTGGCGCGCACCCGCTTCCCGCTGGGCGGGCTGCTGAAGCCGGAGGTGCGGCGGATCGCCGCGAAGCTCGGGCTTCCGACCGCCGACAAGCCCGAGTCGCAGGAGATCTGCTTCGTGCCGCTCGGCGACTACCGCGAGCTGCTCGCCGAGCGGCACGGCTACGAGGGCGAGGAGGGTGCGATCGTCGCGGCCGACGGCGCGCGACTGGGCACGCACTCCGGGTACGCCCACTTCACGGTGGGTCAGCGCCGCGGACTGGGCGTCGCGACCGGCGAGGCACGCTACGTCCTCGAGGTGCGCCCGGAGCGCAACGAGGTCGTGGTCGGCGCGCGCGGAGACGCACTCAGCGACCGCATCGTCGTGGAGGGCGCGCGCTTCGTCGGCGGCGGCCCGCCCGGGGACGCGTTCGAGGCGAGCGTGAAGATCCGCCACCACGGCCCGGACGTCGCCTGTAGGGTCGAGGTCGCCCGGGCTGGACAGCGCCTCGACATCCAGACCGCGGAGCCGGTGTGGGCGGCGGCGCCCGGACAGGCGGCGGTCCTGTACCGCGCCGACGAGTGCCTTGGCGGGGGACGCATCGCGCGCGCATGAGCCCGTGGCTGGTGCTGTCGCTCCTGACCGCCGGGATCAACCTCTCGATCTTCCTCGTGATCCGCGGTCGCTGGGACCGACTCGCGCCGATGCTCGCACTCGCGGCGGTCGTCGGCGCGATGGTCGGCAACGCGCTCGGTGATGCGACGCGCGTCGAGGCGGTCCGGATCGGCGACTTCAACCTCGTCGCCGCATCCGTCGTGGCGCAGCTCGGGATGCTCGCCACGCTGCTGCTGACGGTCCTCGGTCCGCAGCGGCGGACGGACTGAAGGCCGATGGACGTCGCGTCCTTCGTCTACAGCGCCGGTGTCGGGATCGGCCTGCTGCTGATCGGCGTCGCGGCGCTGGTGCTCGTCGTCGCGAGCCTCCCCCTGCTGCGCGAGAGCCGCCGCCTGGTAACCGATGCGCGCCGGCTCGCGGCGCTCGCCGACAGCGAGCTCCGTCCCACGCTCGAGCGACTGCGCGAGGTCGCAGCGCGGCTCGAGGCGCTCTCGGGCGAGGCGCCGGCGCGGCTCGACCGGCTGGACGTCCTCATGGACAACGCGGATGCCACGCTGACCTCCGTCCGCACGGCCAGCGACATGGTCGCGCGCTACGCCGGCGTCCCGGGCGCCGGCATCGCGACGGTGGCCGCCAGGCTCCGGCGAGCGCGCGACGTCTTCGGTCGCGGACGGGCTGGCGGCGCGCCGGTAGAATCGTGGCCCAACACGGAGGAACCGGGCAGATGAGAGATTCCGGATTCGGCAGCTTCCTGGCCGGCGTGGTCATCGGCGGGCTCGTCGGCGCGGCGGTGGGACTGCTGCTGGCGCCGCAGGCGGGCGACCAGATGCGAGAGCAGCTCGGCGAGTTCGTCGACGAGAAGCGCTCGCAGCTCGGCGATGCGATCAGCGAGGGCAAGGCGGCCGCGGCGCGCGCGAGAGAGCAGATGACCGGCGGCAGCGACGTGGACGAGACGGCGACCTGGCCCGCCCACGACGCCGCGGCCACGGAACCCGCGTAACGCCGGGCTCGATCGGTGCACGACACAGGCACCGCAAAGAGACCACCGAGAGCCGGCGAACACCGGCTCTCGTGCTGTAGAGCGCCGAATCGATGCAGCCACTGACGGCAGCCGAGGTCCGCGAGCGCTTCCAGCGCTTCTTCGAGGAGCGCGGGCATACCCGCGTGCCCTCGGCGCCCCTGCTGGCGCGCGATGACCCGACGCTGCTCTTCGTCAACTCGGGGATGGTGCCGTTCAAGCGGGTGCTGACCGGCGAGGAGACGCGTCCGTATCGGCGCGCGGTCGACTCGCAGGTCTGCCTCCGCGTGGCGGGCAAGCACAACGACTTCGAGGAGGTGGGACGGACGCCGCGCCACCAGACCCTGTTCGAGATGCTCGGCAGCTGGAGCTTCGGCGACTACTTCAAGGCCGATGCGATCCGCTGGCACTGGCAGCTGCTCACCGAGGAGCTCGGCATCCCGCCCGATCGGCTGGCGGCCACGGTCTACAACGATGACGACGAGGCCCATGACCTGTGGCGCACCGCGATCCGGCTTCCGGAAGAGCGGATCGTGCGCTGGGGGAACATCGCGGCCGGCGACGAGAAGAACTTCTGGAGCATGGGCGCCACCGGCCCGTGCGGGCCGTGCAGCGAGATCCACTACGACCGCGGGATCGAGCTCTCCGAGGGACCGCACTGCATCCCCGACCACGCGGAGACGTGCCCACGCTGGCTCGAGGTCGGCAACCTCGTGTTCATGCAGTTCGACCGCGCCGTGGACGGGACGCTCACTCCGCTGCCGATGAAGAGCGTCGACACCGGCACCGGTCTCGAACGGCTGACATCGGTCCTCCAGGGGGTCGACTCGAACTACCGGACCGATCTGTTCGTGCCGATTGTCGATCGCCTGGCGCAGCTCATCGGCCACCGTCCCGACGAGGTGGAGGCCGAGCGCTTCAGCTACCAGGTGGTGGCCGACCACAGCCGAGCAACGACGTTCCTCCTCGCGGACGGCGTCGAGCCGTCGAACGAGGGCGCGGGATACGTCCTCCGCCGGATCATGCGCCGCGCGATCCGGCACGGGCGCCTGATGGGGATCGACCGCCCGTTCCTGGGCGAGACGTGCGCCGTCGTGATCGAGATCATGGGAGACGCCTACCCCGCGGTCCGGGAACGTCGCGACGCGGTCCTCGCCACAGTCGAAGCCGAGGAAGGCAAGTTCGAGCGAACCCTCGAGGCCGGATCCGAGCGCCTCGCCGTGCTGGTCGAGCGTGCCGGGGCGGGCGGCGTGATCTCGGGAGACGAGGCGTTCCGGCTGCACGACACGTTCGGCTTTCCCATCGACCTGACGATCGAGATCGCCGCCGAGCGGGGTGTGGAGGTCGACCGCGAAGGCTTCGAGCGAGCCATGGCCGGGCAGCGCGACCGGTCCCGCGCGACGCGCGCCGTGGGCGTGGCGACGCTCGACGTCGGCGACCTGCGCACGGCCTTCATCGGCTACCCGAATGAGACGCTGGCGCATGCGCTCGAGGTGCTGCTCGTCGACGACCGCGACGGCACGTCCAGCGTCGTCCTCGACCGGACGCCGTTCTACCCCGAGGGCGGCGGCCAGGTGGGCGATCGGGGCGAGGTGCGCGGCGAACGCGGGACGCTGATCGTCGAGGACACGCAGCGAGCGGGGGAAGCGATCGTGCACGTCGGTCGCCTGGAGGGCGAGTTGGCGCCCGGCGAGCGCGTCGACGCCGCGGTCGACGAGGAGGTGCGCTGGGGCGCTGCACGGAACCACACGGGGACCCATCTCCTCCACCGGGCGCTACGCGATGTGCTCGGCGAGCAGGCCAAACAGGCCGGCAGCTACGTCTCGCCGGACGCGTTGCGCTTCGACTTTCCGGCCTCGGGACCGACGCCGCGCGAGCAGTTGCGGGCGGCCGAGCGGATCGTCAATGCCCACGTCCGGCGCGACGCCCCTGTCCTCGCGACCGAGATGCCCCTCGCCGAGGCGCAGGCGCTCGGCGCCGACATGTTCTTCGGCGAGAAGTACGTCCCCGAGTCCGTCCGCGTCGTGCGCGTCGACGGCTACTCGAAGGAGTTGTGCGGCGGGACCCACGTGGCGTCGACGGGGCAGATCGGCGCGTTCGTCATCCTGGGCGAGTCGAGCATCGGCGCCGGGACGCGCCGCATCGAGGCGGTCACCGGCGAGGCCGCCGACGAGCTGATCGCGCGGCGGCTGGACGCGCTTCGCCGCGCCGCGCAGGTGCTGGGCGATCGGGAAGAGAACGTCCCCGCGCGCGTCGAGGCGTTGCAGGCACGTATCAGGACCCTGGAGCGCGAGGCGCGCGAGGGTCCGGCCGGCGGCAGCGCTCCAGGGGCCGGCGTTGACGTGGCCGCGCTGCTCGCGGGCGCGCAGAAGGCGGGCACGGTCACGGTCGTGGTCGAGCGGCTCCGCGAGCTCGACGCCTCCGGCCTGCGTCGCGTCGTCGACGACCTGCGTGGCCGCGCCGGCCGCTTCGTGGCGGTGATGGGTGGCGCGCGTGGCGGCCCGTCGATCGTGGTCGCTGCGAGCCGCGACCTCGTGGCGGAGGGCTTCGACGCGTCGACCGTCGTCCGCTTCGCGGGTCCGATCATCGGCGGCGGCGGCGGGGGCCGCCCGGAGATGGCGCAGGCGGGCGGCCGTGACGTCGAACGGCTCGACGATGCGATCCGGGAAGCGGCGCGCCTCTCGGTCGAGCGCCTGGCCGAGCTCGAGGCGGCGGGGCGCTGACGCGCGTCGCGGCGGTCGACTACGGCAGCCGCCGCATCGGTCTTGCCGTCGCCGACGACGAGACCGCGCTGGCGTTCGCGCGGCCGGCGGTGGCCGCGCGGGGACGTCGACGCGCTGCCGAGGCGGTCGGCGATCTGCTCGCCCGCGAGGGCGTGACAAGGGTCGTCGTCGGCCTCCCGCTGCTCGAGACCGGCCGGGAAGGTGCGCAGGCGGCGGAATCGCGAGCCTTCGGCGCGCTGCTGGCGCAACGCGGCCTGGAAGTGGTCTACTGGGACGAGCGACTCAGCTCGTGGCAGGCGCGGGTCGACCTCCGCGCCGCGGGCCGCCGCCGGACCCGTGCGAGCGGCGAAGTCGACTCGGCAGCGGCTCGCGTCATCCTGCAAGATTATTTGGACGTCCAGCGTCAACCCGCAGCTTCCCCGAAGGAGACCGAGTGACGTATCGGCCCGTGCTGCCATCGGAGCGCGACCAGGCGCGAATGTCCCGGATTCGCGATCTCCGCGAGCAGCGGGTCGCGCCGTTGCGGCGGCGCCAGCGCTTCCAGCCCGCGGTCCTCGTCGGCTGGTTCGTGGTCGTCATGGTGGTCGCGGCGGTGGCGATCGCGGTCGGATTCCTTGCCTTCGCGCCGCGCCTGATGGGCTGGGTCGAGGAGAACCCCGGGGCGCTCGAGCACGGGCTGGTGGTCGACTTCGTCAAGTGGTACGAGCCCGAGACCCTCGCCGACGTCGCCGCCAGTAACAGCCGTCAGCGGATCACCATCGAGGTCCCCGAGGGCGCCAGCGACACCCAGATCGGCAAGCTGCTGTATGAGGCGGGTCTCGTGACCAACCCGCTGGCGTTCCAGTACGCGGTTATGCAGTCGGGACGCGCCGGCACTCTCGAGGCGGGGCCCTACGACCTGTCGCCGAGCCTCACGCCGAGCCAGATCGTTGCCGCGCTCAACCAGGAGGACAGCGGTCCGGCAATCAGCGTCACGATCCGGGAAGGGCTGCGCGTCGAGGAGATCGCCGCCACTCTGGCCGACACGGAGCTCACGATGAACGTCGACACGTTCGTCTCGCTCGTCAGGGAGCCACCGGCCGACCTGATAGCGAAGTTCGACTTTCTCGCCGACCTGCCGGCTGGGCGCTCGCTCGAGGGCTATCTGTACCCGAACACGTACTCGCTCGAGGTCAACGCGAGCGCGCGCGAGATCGTCGAGACGCTGCTCACCGGCTTCGGCACCCAGCTGACGCCGGAGATCCGGGACGCTCTGGCCGCCCGCGGCTGGAGCATCGATGACGCGGTCGACCTCGCCTCGATCGTCGAGCGCGAGGCCGTCCTCGAGGAGGAGCGGCCGCTGATCGCCGGCGTCTTCATCAACCGCCTCGAGGACCCGGCGCAGGAGTGGGTCCTCAACGCGGACCCGACGCTGCAGTACGCGTTGGCCACGGCGCGTAACTCCGCCCTGCCGATCTCCGAATGGGGGAGCGTCAACTGGTGGCCGCCGCTCGAGGTCGGCGGCGCGGAGATCGGCCTGGACGAGTTGCCCGAGAACCTGCAGGGCTACCACACGTACCTCGTCTCAGGCCTGCCGCCGACTCCCATCGCCGCGCCCCGGGCGAGCTCGATCAGCGCGGTCGCGCGACCCGACACCGAGGCCGGCTACTTCTACTTCGTCGCCGCCTGCCCCAACGGCGAGCGCACCGGCGAGCATCGCTTCGCCGCCACGCAGGCAGAGCACGAGCAGAACATCCAGTTGGCGCTGGCCGAGTGCCCACCTCCATGACCGCCACCGTCGCGCCGATGACGGACGTGCTGGCGCAGCGGATCGCGGCCGTGCGCGAGCGGCTCGCTGCGATCCCGGCGGACGTCCTGATCGTCAGCCGCTCGGCGAACATCCGCTACCTGTCCGGCTTCCGCCTCCGCGAGGGTGAGGAGAAGGTCGCGGGCTACAGCGGCACGCTCGTGATCTCACCTGAACGCCTCGTCATCCTCGCGGACTTCCGCTACCTCGAGCAGGCGGAGGACGAGACCGATGGATGGGACGTCCAGCGGACGAGGCGTCCGATCAAGGACGACCTTCCGCCGCTTCTCCAAGAGATGGGCGCCCGGCGGGTGGCGTCGGAGGCCGATGTCGTCAGCCACGCGACCTGGACCGCGGTGGCCGAAGCCGCACCCGACGTGGAGTTCGTCCCGACGCCGTGGAAGGGCGGCGAGCTGCGGGAGGTCAAGTCGCCCGACGAGGTCGCCGCCATAGAGCGGGCCTGCCGGCTCGGCGACCGTGCCTTCGAGTTCGTCCTCCGCTCCGCCCGCGCCGGCATGACCGAGGTCGATCTCGCCTGGCAGATGGAGCGCTGGTTCCGCGAGAGCGGCGCGGAGGCGCTGGCGTTCGACCCCGCCATACTGGCCGGGCCGAAGGCCGCCATGCCGCATGGCCGTCCCGACGACACGCCGATCGCGCCCGGCAATGTCCTGCTGCTCGACTTCGGCTGCCAGGTCGACGGTTACCGGTCGGACATGACGCGCACCGTCTTCATCGGTCCTCCGTCCGATGCACAGCGCCGCATCTATGAGCTCGTCCTCGATGCGCAGCAGCGCGCGCTCGACGGTATCCGTCCGGGGATGAGCGGCCGTGATGCCGATGCGCTCGCGCGCGACCACATCACGGCGAACGGCCACGGAGACGACTTCGGACACTCGCTCGGCCACGGCATCGGCCTCGAGACCCATGAGCTGCCAAACCTGGGGACGATGTCCGAGTCGACGCTCCAACCCGGGATGGTCTTCAGCGTCGAGCCCGGGATCTACCTGCCCGGCGACACCGGTGTGCGGATCGAGGACATCGTGGTGCTGGAGCAGGATGGCGTCCGTCGACTCACGCAGTCGCCACGCGAGCCGCTGGTGATCGACGCGGCTGCCGCCGACGGCCGATGATCAGCACAGGTGAGGTCAGGAAGGGCGTCATCATCGAGCTCGACGGCCAGCTCATGCAGGTCATCGACTGGAGCCACATCAAGATGGCCCGCGGATCGGCGCAGGTCCGGCTCAAGCTGCGCAACGTGCGCAAGGGCGACATCGTCGAGCGGACCTTCCAGGCCGGCACGCGCTGGCCGCGGGCGCGCGTCGAGCAGCGCAGGGTGCAGTACCTCTACGCCGATGGCGGCGCGTTCCACTTCATGGATGCAGAGACCTACGACCAGTTCCCCGTGGCGGGTGCCCAGATCGGCGACGACGCGCGCTTTCTCAAGGAGGGGATGGAGGTCTTTGTCACCTCGTACGAGGGCGAGGTGCTGGGGGTGGACCTGCCCGTGACGGTCGACCTGCGCGTGGAGCGCACCGAGCTGGGGTTCGCGGGCGACACGGCGACCGGTGCGCGGAAGCCCGCGACGCTCGAGACGGGACTCACCGTGCAGGTGCCGCTCTTCGTGGGCGAGGGCGACGTCATCCGCGTGGACACACGGACCGGCGAATACCAGACGCGCGTCCAGTGAGCCGCGTCCAGTGAGCGCCATGCAACCGCGGCTCTGGGACTGGGAACCCGGATCGACCAGCTCGGCCGAGACGCCGGCGTCCGCGTCCGCCGCTCCCCGCGTTGCCGACGCGCCGCCGTCTCCCTCGCGTCCGGCACCCGTCGCGGCGTACCTGCCGCGGATCCTTCGCATCACCGACCTGAACCGGCGTGTGCGGGCCCTGCTCGATGACGACGCGATGCTCGGTGACCTGTGGGTCGAGGGCGAGGTCAGCGCGCCGAGCCTGCCGCCGTCGGGGCACTGCTTCTTCACGCTCAAGGACGCGTCGAGCCAGATCAAGGCGGTCATGTTCCGCGAGGAGCTTCAGCGGTCGCCCGTCCAGCCGCTGCACGGGATGCAGGTCATCTGCCACGGGCGCGTGCGCGCGTACGAGACGCAGGGTGTCTACCAGCTCTACGTCGAGTCGCTCCAGCCGGCTGGGCGGGGCGACCTTCATCGGCGGTACGAGGCGCTCAGGGCCAAGCTCACCGCAGAGGGACTGTTCGCCGCCGAGAACCGGCGCGCCCTGCCGCGCTGGCCGAGACGCATCGGCGTCGCCACCTCGCCGGTCGGCGCAGTGTGGCGCGACATCGGGAACATCCTCCGCCGCCGGTTCCCGCTGGTCGAGGTCGTCCTGTCGGCGACCATCGTCCAGGGCGACGCGGCCGCGGCCGCGATTGTCAGGGCCCTCCAGCGGCTGTACGCCGATCCGACGCTCGACGTCATCATCCTGGCGCGCGGCGGCGGTTCGATGGAGGACCTGTGGTCGTTCAACGACGAGCGGGTGGTGCGCTGCGTCGCCGCCTCGCCCGTGCCGATCGTCGTCGGCGTGGGCCACGAGAGCGACGTCACGCTGAGCGACTTCGCTGCTGATGTCAGGGCGCCCACGCCGAGCGCCGCCGCCGAGCTCGTGGTTCCGGACGGGACCCAGCTGCCGGCAATCCTTGGCCGCCTCCGTGACCGCGCGCACGCCGCGGCACGCGCGGCGATCGACGACCGACGGCGCCGGCTCGAGGCCGAGCGGCGGGCGCTGGCACGTACGGAGCCGAACGTCCCCGCGGCGCGTGAGCGCGCCGCCGAGCTTCTCGACCGCGGCTTCCGGGCGGCCGCGGGGCGGGTTGCCGCGGAGCGCGGGCGTCTGGAGCAGGTCGCCGCCGGCCTCCGCGCGGTCGGACCCGCGGCGACCCTGGCGCGCGGCTATGCGATCGCCCGCCGCGAGGACGGCACAGTCGTTCGCGACCCCGAGCAGGTGCGGCCCGGCGACGCGCTGGACGTCGTCGTGCACGCGGGGACCATCGGCGCGCAGGTGCGATCGACGCGACACGCGCGTCCCGAGGAGCTGATCGGCTGACCCTCTCCGACGAGCAGCTCGCCGCGAGCCCGTTCGACCAGCTGGTCGCCGAGCTCCAGCGCGTGGTCGGCACGCTGGAAGTGGGGAACCTGCCGCTCGAGGACACGATCGAGCTGTATCGCTACGCGCTGAAGCTCCACGCGCAGTGCGAAGAGCGGCTGCGCACCGCCGAGTTGAAGATCACCGAGCTGGGCCGGCGCGAGGGCCAGGAAACAACCGCCTGACCCCGCCGCGTCTATACTCGAACCACCCCTCCAGCGGAGCCGGCATGCCCCTGCTCGACCGCATCGGTCAGCCATCCGATCTTCGTGCCTTGACCCATCCCGAGCTCGAGGCGCTGGCGCACGAGCTGCGCCTGAAGATGATTCGCACGGTTCAGAAGACCGGCGGTCACCTGGCGTCGTCGCTGGGCACCGTCGAGATCACGCTCGCCCTTCACCGGGTCCTCGACTCGCCACGCGATCGAATCGTGTGGGACACCGGCCACCAGGCCTACGGCCACAAGCTCATCACGGGGCGGGCCGATCGGTTCGACACGCTGCGCCAGATGGGAGGCATCGGCGGCTTTCCGAGGCGCTCGGAGAGCGACCACGACGTATTCGACGGTGGACACGCGGGCACCGGTGTCAGCATCGCGATGGGGCTCGCCGCGGCCCGCGACTCCCTACCCGCCGGGGACCTCCGCAGAAGCCAACGGATCGCCGTGGTCGTTGGCGACGCCGCTCTTACCAGCGGCCTCACCCTCGAGGCGCTCAACCACGTCGGCCACGAGAAGCCGCGTCTGCTCATCGTCCTCAACGACAACGCCATGAGCATCAGCCCGTCGGTGGGCGGGCTCTCGACACACCTCAACAAGCTGCGGCTCACGCGCGTTTACCAGGGAACCAAGGACGCGACCAAGGCGGCGCTGGCCCGGCTTCCGCTCGTCGGCAAGCCGCTCTTCGACGCGCTTGCGTTCACCAAGGAGGGGTTCAAGCGCTCCTGGGCCAAGGTCGGGTTCTTCGAGGACATGGGGCTGACCTACATCGGCGTCCTTGACGGCCACGACGTGCGGGAGCTGGAGCACGCCTTCGAGCGCGCCTTCGTGCTGCGCACCCCGGTCGTGCTGCACGTGCGGACGATCAAGGGAAAGGGATACGAGCCGGCGGAGCGCGACAGCGTGTCGTATCACGGCGCAGCCCTGCCGCCCATCGATCTGCGCTCGCTGGACCCGGACGCCGAGCCCGCGCCGCCGGCGGTCTCGCGGAAGCCCAAGACGTACACCGCGGTGTTCACCGAGGAGCTGTTGCGGCTGGCGGCGCGGGACGATCGCGTCTGCGCGATTACCGCCGGGATGCCGACCGGCACCGGGCTGGCGCGGTTCGAGGAAGCGTTCCCGGGTCGGTTCTGGGACGTGGGGATCGCAGAGCAGCACGCGGTGACCATGGCCGTCGGCCTGGCGCTCGCCGGCAAGCGTCCGGTGGTCGCGATCTACTCAACCTTCAGCCAGCGCGCCTACGACCAGGTGGTTCACGACATCTGCCAGAACGCCGCTCCCGTCATCCTCGCGATCGACCGAGCCGGTCTCGTCGGCGAGGACGGCACGAGCCATCAGGGCATGTTCACGCTCCCCGCGCAGCGCTGCCTGCCGAACCTCGCCATCGCCTCGCCCAGGGACGAGCAGGATCTGCGTGACCTCCTCGCTACCGCGCTCGCTCACGAGGGTCCCATCGCGATCCACTATCCGCGGGACGCCGGCGAAGACCTTCCGGACCGCGAGGGAGCGGTCCTTCACGTAGGCCGTGGCGAGCTGCTGCAAGCCGGTCGCGACGTCCTGTTCGTCGGCTTCGGACCCATCGTCCAGCGCGTCCTGCGCGTTGCCCGCGAGCTGGAGCGGACCGATGGCGTGAGCTCCGCGGTCATCAACGCCCGCTGGGCGAAACCGCTCGACGGCGACCTGATCGCGCAGCACGCTGCCGGCAAGCGCCTCGTGGTGACGGCGGAGGAGAGCGCGGCGATGGGGGGCTTCGGAGACGGCGTCCTGGACGAACTGAACCGGCGCGGGCTTCGGGACGCGCCACTCCTCAAGATCGCCCTCAGCGACGGGTTCGTCGATCACGGCGCGGTCACCGACCTGCGCCGCGAACAGCGGATCGACGTGCCCGGCATCCTGGAGCAGGTGCGCGACCAGCTCGGCGCGGCGTCGATCGGTGAACGGTCGACGCCGGTTCGGCGATCGCGCGCGGAGCGGCCGACCGACGCT
>JBHENJ010000030.1:0-3595 GCA_046262115.1 Candidatus Limnocylindria bacterium
TACCTGCAGTTCGGCGCCGAGCCGGAGCTGCAGGTCCCGCGCGCGTATGTCGTCGATCGAGCGGAGGACTTCGTCACCGAGCTGCAGGTGCCCGTTGCGCCTCTCGGCGACGGCGCGGCCGCCTGACGCCGCGCACCGGAGAGACTCGGGCCGGCGCTGCATCCCCCGACGTTCAGCGTCCCGAGCAGCGCGACCACGAGCGACCGATGCCTCACGCTCCGCCGACGCCGGTGCGCCGCGTGGTTAAGGTGCCTTCACCCGGACGACTGCTACGATGCTGCAGCCCAAATGGCAACGTCTCTCTACCTCCTCAGGCGGCGCTGGTGGCTCGCCGTGGTGGCCCTTCTGGTCATGACCGCCATCGGCTTCACGGCGGTCTGGACCAACGCACTCGGAGCCGGCGATCGGTTCCACCGTTTCGTCGCGAGGGTCGAGCTCGTCCTCGATCCCCCGCCGCGGCGTCCGACGGTATCCACGATCGTCGTCACGCCGCGTCCATCGGTGGCGGCCGTGGTCGCTGCTCCGAGCGCGCCGCTGCCGCGCCACGAGCCGATCGACGGTCCACCGCTGACGATGCCGTCGACGGCGCCACTCGGGCCGTCCGCACCGCCCGCGCCCCCGACGCCTGTTCCCGTGCGCACGCCCATGGATGTGTCCCTCGTGCCGGACCCCAACGCCGTGTTCGCCTCCCAGCTCACGAACGAGTGGTGCGCCCCGGCCGGTACCCAAATGGCGCTGACCGTGATGGGGCTGGGGAACACGTCTGATGCATTCCAGAACGAGCTCGAGTCCCGCATCGGCGAATGGGAGAGCTGGGAAGACAGCCACGACGGCGGGTGGGGTCCGGGCGCGATGGCGCAGGCTCTCGCCGCGTACGGCGCGCCGGGATACCAGATCCGCGCATACGACCTTCAGGCAGACGCGCTGCGCGATGCCGCGGTCGCGCTCAGCGTGACGGGCAAACCGGTGGTCATCCTTGCATGGTGGGGAGCGCACACGTGGGTGATGACCGGCTACACGGCGGACGCCGACCCGACCGTCTTTCCGGATGCAGCCGTCATGGGCGCCTACATCCTCGACCCGTGGTATCCCCGGGTCTCCACCATCTGGGGACCGTCGGACCCGCCGGGGACCTTCCAGGACGCCGCGGAGATGCAGCGGAACTTCATCCCATGGTCGCGACCCGAGGGGCTGTATCCCGGTCGCGACGGGAAGTTCGTTCTCGTCATCCCGACCTAGCCTCGACCGGGTCGTATCCAAACGGCGGCTCCGATATCCGTCGCGCTCGGGCACTCGAGAGGCGCCAGCCGAGGACGAGCGCGAGAAGCGCGACCTTCGTCGCGGTCCCGATGGTGAATCCGATCGGGATGGCAACGGTCCCGATGCCCGGCGCCATGACGGCAGTCGCTAGCACGGTGACGCCGAGCCCTGCGAGCGAGGCGACGACCTGGAAGAAGGTGTGGCGGGTCGCGTAGATGGCGCGGCTCAGGAGATGGGTCAGGCTCTCGACCGGGACCGAAATCGCAAACGCGGAGAGGACGACTGACGTCCGCGCGACCGCTTCGGCGTCGAAGGCCTCCCCGCCCAGGAGAAGGCCGATCGCGAGCGAGCTGACAGCGAACAGCGCCACCGCCGCCGCTCCGGTCAGCGCGACGATCGTTGCGAAATTCGTGGTCAGCGTCCGAACGAAGCGGCGACGCTCGCCCGCGGCCCACGCCGACGCGAGTGCCGGGAACGCCGCCAGCGAGAACGCCACGCCGATGAGGCTGACCGGCACGCTCTGGAAGTTCCGGGCGAAACTCACCGACGTCACGCTTCCGGCGCCGAGCGTCGTCGCCACCGCGGTGAAGTACAGGAACGTCGCCGGCTCGATCGGGTGGCCGGCCATCTTGGGCAGCATCAGCCGGACGAACTCGCGCATCGCGCGCGTCCGCAGCGCGAGCCGTGGGCGGATTCTGAAGCTGGTGCGCCGGACTCCCCACAGCCGGACGCCCAGATGGAGCAGCGCTCCGAGCACCGCGCCGACGGCGGGTCCGAAGATGCCAATCCGGTCGCTCAGGCCCGCGGTCCCGACCACGATCCCGGCGTTGTAGAGGAGCGGCGCCAGACCGTAGGCGAGGAAGCGACGTTCGGCCAGCAGGACCTCGCCCAACGCCAGCGACCCCGCGAAGATGATCGGCGTCACGAGCATGCTGCGGAAGAGCGAGACGTAGAGGTCCCGCTGATCGCCGGTGAAGCCGGGTGCGATGAACGCGGCCGTCAGCGGCGCGAACACGAACATGACGGCCGCGGCCAGACCCATGATCACCAGCGCACCCGTCAGGATCGTCTGGCCGAACTCCTCGGCGCCGCCGTCTTCGCGCCGGAGTTGGAGGAAGATCGGTACGAACGGCGCGGCAAGGCCGCTCGCCACGAGGACGTCGAGTGCGAGCTCCGGCAACACGAACGCCGCGTTGTACGCATCCAGCTCCGCACCGGCCCCGAAGGTCCGCGCGAACATCCGATCCCGGACGAGGCCCATGACGTAGCTTCCAAGCGTCAGAACCGAGAGCAGCACCGCGCCGCCGGGGAGGAAGCGCGCGATCAACCCACGAGCGCCGAGCGAGTGCCGGCGTGGGAGATCACTCTCACCGGACCTCGACGCCATCGAGGAGGGTCAGCTCCGCGCGCACGTCGATGATGTCGTCGCCGCCCGCGAGTAGCGCGTCGAGGGGGCGGTCGAGGATCGCCACGTCGGCTCGCGCGCCGACGCCGAGATGGCCCTCGTCCTTTCGACCGAGCGCATGTGCGGGGCCACGCGTGTAGGCCCTGAGCGCCAGCGGAAACGAGATCGCCTCGCCGAGGTGCCACCCATCGCTCTCGCCCGGCCGTCTGCGGTTGACCGCGGCATGCATCCCCAGCCACGGGTTGACCGGCTCGACCGGGGCGTCCGATCCGAAGGCCAGCGCGACGCCGGCATCGGTGAGCGAGCGCCAGGCGTAGGCGTTCGCTTCGCGGCCGGCCCAGCAGCGCTCGATCACGTCGGCATCGGACGGGCAGTGGACGGGCTGCATGCTCGCGACCAGGTCGAGCGCCGCCATCCGCGCTCGATCGGCGGCGCGGGTCAGCTGCGCATGTTCGACGCGATCGCGCACCACGCCGCCCGCGATCCCCCGGCGCTCGAACGCGTCCAGTACGGCCGCGTTGGCGAGATCACCAATCGCGTGTACCGCGATCCCGAGGCCGAGACGCCGCCCGCTGGCGATCACGTCGTCGAGGCGTTCAGCCGACAGCGTCATGAGTCCACGGTCAACCGATGAGTCGCCACACGTGTATGGCTCGAACAGCGCAGCGGTTCGCGAGCCGAGCGCGCCATCGGCGAAGAGCTTTATCCAGCCGCAGCGCGTGGCGCCGGCGTCGCCAACTGGCGCGCCGGTCGACAACCGCCGCTCGACGGCGGCGTCCAGCGCCGCCCCCGGGATGTTGGCGGTGACGACGAGGCGACCCGAGAGCCGCTCGGGGATCGACGCGAGCACCGAGAACGAGTCGCCGAGCGCGGCATACGATCCCTGCCCGTGATCGGCGGTGAAGTCGCCGGCGTCCGTGACGGCTGTGA
>JBHENJ010000031.1:0-13409 GCA_046262115.1 Candidatus Limnocylindria bacterium
CGGCTACACGGTGCTCAGCCTGTGGATCATCGCCCAGCCGCTGACGACCGAGCCGGTCACGTAGCGTCGGCTGCGGCCGACCCGTGAGCCACCGGAGCGCCGAGGAGGCGAAGTCCCTCGGGCGTCCGCACGTGCGCCACGAGGTATGGCCGCTTCTCCTCGCCGAGCGGTCGCGGGGCGACGGCTGTGTCGAGCCCCAGCGAGCGGAGCCGGAGCTCGAGACGGTCCGGCTGCCCGTCGAACGCCTCCAGACGATCGAGCACGCAGCCGCTATCGGCCATGGCGAGGGCGGGATGGGGCTGGGTCAGCCACTCGATCAGCGCCGGCACGAGGCCGTCGCCGGGGAGGCTGCCGTCGGCCGAGATGGTGATCAGCCACCTCAGTGACCCGCGGCCGAGCGGCTCGATCGCTCCCAGCGGCTCCAGGCTTGCCGCCGCCGCTGCCCGAATGTCCGGTGTGCGCGCCACCCAGGTTGCCAGGCGCGGCGGCTCGTCGGGCCTGATCGTGTCGAGCGCGAACATGCGGGGCCGTCCCGGCGCGGCGGCGGCCGGGTCCGGCGCGATCACCTCGAGGTAGACGGCGCGGCCGAGCCGTAGGACCGCGTTGTGGGTCCCCATCCGGGGATGCTCCCCGCCGGCCTGCATCGAGACGCCGAGCGTCTGCTCGACCCACGCCACGCCAGCCTCCAGCGTCGCAGAGGTGACGACCAGGTGATCGAGCTCAGCGGCCTCGCGCGGAGCTCCGCCGGCCGAGGCGGCAGTCAAACCCCCGTGTCGGGCTTCGCGGGCAACGGCTCGGCACGGACGCCGTTGCCGTCCGCGGACGGATCGGCCGCGACCTCGGCAGGTGCCGCGCGGCGTCCGATGCGCCGAGTCGCGCTCCGGGCAGCCGCGGCCGCCGGCTGCCGCTCCGCCTGGATGACGTGCATGACCGCGTTGATCAGCGCGAGGTGAGTGAACGCCTGCGGGAAGTTGCCGAGGTGGCGCCCCGTCTGGGGATCGATCTCCTCGCCGTACAGGCCGAGCGGGCTGGCGTGCGATAGCAGCCGCTCGCACAGCCGACGCGCGCGCGTCAGCTCACCGATCTCGACCAGCGCCGAAACGAGCCAGAACGAGCAGATCGTGAACGTGCCCTCCTCACCGGAGAGCCCGTCGTCCGTCTGATTGACGCGATAGCGGAGCACCAGGCCGCCAACGGTCAGCTCGTCGGCGACCGCCAGCACCGTGCGCCGGATGCGCTCGTCGTCTGGTGGCAGGAAGCGCACGAGCGGCATGAGCAGGATCGACGCGTCGAGCGCCTCGCTGCCATAGGACTGGGTGAACACACCACGTGCGTCGAGCCCGTTTGCGCAGATGTCGGCGTGGATCTCGTCGGCCGCGGCCTGCCACTCCGTCGCCAGGCGGTCGTCCTGGCGCATCCGCGCCAACGCCGCACCGCGCTCCGCGGCCACCCAGCACATCAGCTTGGACGAGGTGAAGTGCTTCGGCTCGCCGCGCACCTCCCACAGGCCGCGGTCCGGCTCGCGCCAGTGGGCGAGCGCCGCCTCGACCTGCCGCGAGAGCATCGGCCATATGCGCTCGTCGAGGTGGTCGCGCGACTTGGTGTGGAGATAGACCGAGTCCAGCACGGCGCCCCACACGTCGTGCTGGCGCTGGTCGTACGCCGCATTCCCCACGCGGACCGGCTTCGCGCCCTCGTACCCGTCGAGGTGGTCGAGCGTGCGCTCCTTGGGCACCGGTCCGCCGTCGAGCGAGTACATCACCCGCAGCTCGTCCTCCTGCTCCGCGGCATCGGCCACGAAATACAGGAAGTCGTTGGCCTCCCAGTCGAACCCGAGCGTGTACAGCCCCCACAGGGCGAAGGTCGAGTCGCGGATCCACGAGTAGCGGTAGTCCCAGTTGCGCTCGCCACCCGGCGTCTCCGGCAACGACGTGGTCGGCGCCGCCACGACCGCGCCGGTCGGCTCGAACGTCAGACCCTTCAGCGTCAGCGCCGAGCGCTCGAGATACTCGCGCCACGGGTGGTCGGGGAAGCGGCCGCGAGCCAGCCAGTGCTGCCAGTGATGGGCCGTCCACACCAGCCGCTGGTAGGCGTCCTCGTACGTCAACGGCGGCGGCGCGCCGTTCCACGCAAGCGCACAGAAGCGCGTCTCGCCCGCCTTGATCAGGGTGCGCCCGATGGCTCTCGGTCCCTCGAATCCGATGTTGATGTCGCTGGTCAGCACCAGCTCGACGTCGGAGCCCTTCGCGCGGCAGACGCCCATGCGGTAATCGGTCGCGCCGTACTCCCATCGGCCGAGCGTATTGCCGTAGTCGAAGACGGGCTCGCAGTCGAGCGTGAGCTGGGTCTCCCCGTTGACGCAACGGACGGTGCGCAGCAGGACGTGCTCCGCGTCGTAATCGGTCGGCGCGCGGCGGTGGGAACTGCCGCGATGTTCGTCGTGGTGCCACGGACCGATGAGCAGCACGTCGCGCACGATCACCCACCCGGAGGGAGTGCCCCAGCTGGTCTCCAGGATGTTGGTACCGGGCAGGTAGCGGCGTGCGGCTGGCACGTTGACGTCGGCCGGACCGAAGCGGAACCCGCCCGCGTCACGGTCCAGGATGGTGGCGAAGACGCTCGGCGAGTCCATGCGCGGGATGCAGAGCCACTCGACGTTGCCGCTCGGCGCGATGAGCGCCGTGGTCTCGCAGTCCGAGATGAACCCGTAGTCGGCGATCGGAGGGAACGCCGAGGCACCGACGTACGCGCCGCCGCGCATCGCATCGAATCGGTGCATCTGACCGTCCACGCCTGTATCGCCTCCCGCGGAGAAGGGCGGTCAGTCTCCCACTCGTCGTGGCTCGGCGCCAGTACCCGCAGTACCAGCCACGACAGGACGGTCGGCCTCATCGGTCTCGGCCGGGCGCGCACGACCGAAGACGTGGCGCTGTCCGAAGTGCGTGTTGACGAGCGCAATGCCGCCGATGATCAGCGCCGTTCCGCCGATCACGGCAGGATCGATGGTCTCGCCGAGGACGACCACCCCGAGCACAATCCCGACCACGGGCAGGACGTACGCGACGAGCGAGGAGCGGGTCGACCCCCACCGCGCCAGCAGCCAGAACCACGCGATGAACGCGATGCCCGAGCCGAAGACGCCAAGCCAGGCGACCGCAAAGATCGCCGAGCCGTCGACGGCGAGGTCCCAGGGTCGCTCGAACATCAGCGTCAGGAAGAGCGCCGCGATGAGGGCAAACGAGAGCTCGAAGAAGGCGATCACGAGCGGACGCACGTCGCGCACGAAGCGGCGGGCGTAGACATTGCCCGCGGCGTACGAGACCGATGACGCCACGATCGCCAGCTGGCCGGCCAGGTCGCCGCCGGCACCGGACGCGAGCTCGGGACTCATCAGCAGCACCACGCCGCCGAAGCCGAGCACCAGGCCGAAGAGCCGGTTGATGGTGATCGGCTCGTCCCGCAGGGCGAGCGCCGCGAGCACGATCACGAACAGCGGCACGGTCGCGTTGAGGATGGCTGCGAGTGCCGAGTCGATCGTCCGCTCGCCCCACGTGATCAAGGAGAACGGGATCACCATCCCCAGCATCGCGACGACCGCGATGTGACCGTACACCGCCCGGTTCCGCGGGAGCGGTTGGCGCGTCGCGGCGACGATTGCGGCGAGCACGGTCGCGCCGATGGCGATGCGGCCGGCGACCAGCGTGAACGGGGTGAGCGTCTCGACGCCGATCTTGATGAAGAGGAAGCTGCTCCCCCACATCAAGCCGAGCGCGGCGAAGACCAGCCAGTCGACCCAGCTGCCGCGTTGACCCGCCTGCATCGCGCGATGGTAGCGACGACTTCCCGGACGCCGCTTGCACGCGCTGGCGATCAAGCTGTCAGGCGCCCGACCACGCGACCGTCGCCTTCGACCGTGACCGCCGTCGGGACCAGCGCGATGCCGTACTTGCGGGCGAGGTCGGGGCGCTCACGAACGTCAACCGTCACGAATCGCCGCCCCGACGCCTTGAGCTCGTCCGTCAGCGTCCGGCACTCGGAGCACAGCGGGTGGCTGAAGGCGACCACGATCGGCTCGCCCGGATGCTCGAGCGGATGGTCACCGATCTCCGCGAGGTCGACGCGGTCGAAGCGTCGCGCGCGGATCCCACGCATGCGAGCGGCGACGCGGTAGATCTGGCAACCGGCGCAGAAGCCGGTCGTGGCGGCGAGCAACGCCAGCGCCGCGACGAGTCCACCGAGCGCGATTCCGATCCCCGTCAGCCCGACCGCATACGCGACGCTCGCCGAGGCCAGCACGATCAGCCCGATCTGGTTCGCGAAGCGCGGCGGCCGGCTGTCTTCGATCGGCCCCTCGCCCAGGCGCGGCTGAACGAGCTCGAAGTACGCGACGCAGGCCAGGCACCATCGGCGCCCGAAGCGGAGCCCAAGCGCGAGCTGGAGCGCGAGCAGCGTGAGGATCGGCCAGAACCCGGTGAGCACGGCGACGAGCGAGAGGACGCCGACCGTGGCCTGGTTGAAGCGGGGAGCGCGTGCGTCGATGACGTCGAGGTCGCGATACGGATCGGCGGTTCGGACGGCGGGAAAGGCGGTGACAGACATCGGTCGTTCTCAGAGCACGTGGGGACACAGACAAAGGCCGATGCAGAGGCATCGGTCGAAGGAGCGGCGGAAGGAGTGGCCGGAGTGTCGCGGTTGGCGACTGGCGCGGAGTGCGCCGATCAGGCGGTGGAGAGACTCCTCCCGCCTATGGACACGTGCAGGTGTAGAACCGTGAGTGCCTTGCCACTGCGGCGAAGCCTACCGTACCGCGGGTGCGCGGGCAACGCCGCCGTTGGGCTGAGGGCATGCTTCGTGCCGCACGCGTGCGCGTGAAGGCGTGTGCATCCGTTGCAAGCGGTGCCGCCCTGATGCGCTCGTACGTCGTCATCGGGCGCCATGGTCGTACTCGCGCTCCCCGGCATCGTTCTCACGCTGATCGGCGCCCATCCGTCCGCGATCGCCGGAGCGCTGCTCTACGGACCGACCATCCTGGCCTCGGCCTTCCTCCTGGCGTGGGCGGCGGAGGCGCTGCAGGTCGATGTATCGCAGGGACTCGCCATCGCGCTGGTGGCGCTGATCGCCGTCCTCCCCGAATCGCGGTCGACGTCGCCTTCGCGGTCAGACCCGGATCCGATCCGTCGCAGGCGCCGTACGCCATAGCCAACATGACCTGCGCTAATCGGCTGGTTCCTGATCGCCAGCCTCCTCGCCCTCGGAGGGCGGCCGAGCGCCGGCCTTGGCACCCTCATCTCGTCGAAGGTGAACCAGTGGACCCTGCTCATCGCCAGCCTGCCTATCGCCCCTACGCGCTGGGTGGCGGCGGGTGGGGCGGCCTGCCCTTCGATGGACGGCAGATCGAGGAGGTCTTCGTGACCGCCGCGCAATCGTTCCTGGCGGTGGTGGGCATAGCCCGGCTCAGCTTCCGCTGGTGGGGCGCGGGCGTCCTCGCCGGTCTCTTTCTCATCCAGTTCGCCTCTACCGACCTCGGAGGTCCGCCTCGTCGTGGGCTGGACCTACATGGTGGTGGCCTTCGTGCTCCTGATCGTCCGCCGCCCGAGCATGCTCATCCTGTGGCGGACCGCCCGCCAGTGCGCCGCCGAATACCAGGCGCAGGGTGGCGGCCGGCCGGCGTAGGCGCGGCGCCGGAGACAGGCGGGTACTGATCTCGCTTCCGCCGCGATATCGCAAGGAGGATGTGCTCCTGCTCGCAGGACTGCTCGAGGCTGGGAGCTACCGCGCGGTCATCGATCGCTCGTATCCATTGGAGCAGGTCGTCGAGGCATCTCGCTACGTCGAGACGGGGCGAAAACGGGAAACGTCGTCCTCACCTTGGGCGCTTAGCGCGTCATCGCCGGTTCGCCGCGGGATCCGGTCGTCGGCTTCCCACGTCCCATCGTACGTTCGACGCTCATGGCCGTCGTAGCGCCGCAAGACGAAGATTGAGTCGCTGCCGTGGGTGTCGGCCCCATACCGGGTGAGACGCCGGCCTCAACCGGCGCATCCGGGCGGAACGCATGGACACAGAACTCGTGATTCGGGGCGCAACACGGCGATGAAGAGGCCTTCACCAGCCTCGCCCTCGCCTTCGGCGACCGGCTCCATGCGGTGGCGCACAGCGACGCGCCGTAACCGCCCTCACACCTGCGCCCCGGTTCCCCCTCAGCTGTCGCCGCGCTCGCCGGCGTCGCCCTTTGGCGGCCGGTACAGACGGTGGTTCATGCGGTGCTTCACACGCCGGCCGCTTGCCGTCCCGGCATCCGGCAGCCGCTCGCCGGCGCTGATCGCCGCGCTCAACCAGTTTTCTGACGGGGCGAGCGGACAGCTCCAGCGTCCGTCGTAGACGCATGAGGGGTGATACGCATAGTTGAAGTCGAGCACGAGGCGGCGGCCGTCCGACCCCAGGTCGGCGCCTTTGATGGAATCCCACACATAGCGGCCTCCCCCGTATGCCTCCCTGCCTGATGTCGCATCCCGGAAAGGAATGAATATGCCGCCGGCATACCCGACGACCCAATAGACCGCCAGGCGGCAGGCTTGCTCCCGAACGGCGAAGCGGACCCAGCCGATGCGCTGGAACTGCATTGACCCACTGCCCGAGCGCGGAAGTTCGAGTGGCGCAGGCGCGGGGTCAGGCTCCAGCTCGACGGCGAAGCGCAGTGCCGGATCGTGCGGGAAGTACACGAGGCCGGCAAATCTCTCTCGTTGGGAGAGAGGTATCGCTGACTGCGGGTGCTCCCGGAACAGCTGATCGCGTGCGGACCGAAAGCGCTCCAGCCGCAGAGCCTCATTGCTGCCGTCGTGGCGCAGCGCGTCGTAGAGCGAGAAGACGCGACGCCTGTAGTCCGCGAGCTCGAGGTGCTCGGAGCGCGACACAACGGTCAGTTGGCCATCGGCGTGGAAGAACCGTGGAAGCGACCGTCTGCTCATATTCCGCCTGGCCGCGCCGCTTGAAGTGGCTCACGTGCTGGCGCTGCCTTCCGCGCGGAGGACCGCTCCCGATAGCGCAACGCGCGCTCGAGCGCTCCATAAACAAGCTCCGTCGCGACGGCGAGTGACGCCACCAGGAACGCTCCGATGAAGACCCTGGCGTCGTCGCTGGTGGCGATCCCGTCGATCAGGTACCTGCCGAGGCCGCCGGACGCAACGATCGCTCCGAGGGTCGCAGTGGCGATCACTTGCACCGATGCCGTCCGGAGGCCCACCAGTATTACCGGCAGCGCCAGCGGGATCTCGGCGCGCCAAATGATCTGCCGCTCTCGCATGCCCAGGCCGCGCGCCGCTTCTACGAGATCACGATCGACCTCGCGGATGCCGACGTAGGTGTTCGAGACGATGGGCGGGACGGCGAGGAAGACCAGGGCGATGACCGTGGGCCAGAACCCGAGTCCGACGTGGCGAATGGTGAGGACGAGCGCCAGCGAAAGAATCGCGATGGATGGAAGCGCGCGCCCGACGTTTGCAAGGTTGATTACGGCGAAGCCGCCGCGACCGGTGTGCCCGGCGACGACGCCGGCCGGCAGCGCGAGCGCAGCCGCGATTGCGACGGACACGCCGCTCAGCTGCAGGTGCTCGACGAGGCGGATCGGTATGCCGTCGCGGCCGTGCCAATGCGCGGGATCCGCGAGCCACGCGACCGCTTGACCGAGAAACTCCATACGTCGCCTACGGTGTGCGCGCCTGCGCGTACGGCGTCACTAGGCGCTGGAGCCGGACGAAGGCGACATCGGCTCCCACGGCGAGCAGGATCGAGAGCACCGAGCCGAGGATGATGGCTGTCGGGAAGAAACGCAGGAGCCCGCGCTCGATGATGAAGTAGCTCAGCCCGCCCTGATTGATAAGTTCTGCGATGGCGACGAGCCCGATCGTGGTCACCGTAGCGATCCGCAGCCCGGTGACGACCACCGGCAGGGCAAGTGGCATCTCGACGGACCACAATCGCTGCCACGTCGTGTAGCCCATGGCCATGGCTGCCTCGATGATGTCTTCTGGAACGGCGTCGAGGCCGGCGACGATGTTCCTCACGAGGATCAGGATCGTGTAGCTGACGAGGGCGATCTCGAGCGTCAGGAAGGAGAAGCCCGTGAACGGGATGAGGAGGCCGAACAGGGCGAGACTCGGGACCGTGTAGAGGACGCCAGCCACCGCCGTGACGGGACCGTACAGCGACCGCCGGCGGCTGATGGCGATGGCGAGGACGAGCGAGATCACGAACCCGACAGCGACGGCGACAACCGTGATACCGAGGTGCTCCAGTGTGCGCAGAACCACCTCGTCGAGGTGGTCGACGATCCAGTCCCAGAGGATGAGCGGCTCGCCCTCAGCCACTGCGCGCCGCAGGTTGCGCCGGGCGCCCGCGCCTCAGCGTAGCGCTGATCGCGTCGACCGACAGGAGTCCGAGGAGCTCGCCCCGGGCGTCGACCACGGCTCCGAGCTTGACGCCTGCCGAGAGCAGCACGGAAAGGGCATCGCGGAGCGTCGACTCAGGTTCGAGCAGCGGGGCGCCGGGTACCGCGAGCTCACCCGTGACGTCCCCGTCGCCTTGGAGCTCATGCGCGTCGAGCCACCCTATCGGGCGCCGCTCGCCGTCGACGGCGACGGCCCAGCGGGCGCCGGAGCGCTCGAGCCGCCGCCGTGCGACCGAGTGCGGCTCACCGATCAGCGCGGTCGCCGCGGGCTCCAGACGAAGGTCGCGCACACGCGCGAGTGACAGGCGCTTCAGGCCGCGGTCGACGCCCACGAACCGCTCGACGAACTCGTTCGCGGGCGCAGCCAGGATCTCGTCCGGCGGCGCGGACTGAGCGAGGCGCCCGCCTGGCTGCATGACCGCAATGCGGTCCGCCATCTTGATCGCCTCATCGACATCGTGCGTCACGAAGATCACGGTCTTGCGGAGCTCCTGTTGGAGACGCAGGAACTCGTTCTGGAGCCGCTCGCGTCGGATCGGGTCGACGGCACCGAACGGCTCGTCCATCAGCATCACCGGCGGGTCGCCGGCCATTGCGCGAGCCACGCCGACCCGCTGACGTTCGCCGCCTGAAAGCTGGGACGGATAGCGATCGCAGTACGCGGCCGGGTCGAGTCCGACCAGCTCGAGGAGCTCCTCGACGCGGCGCGCGATTCGCCCACGCTCCCAGCCCAGCAGCCGCGGGACGACAGCGACGTTCTCGCCGACGGTGAGGTGCGGAAAGAGTCCTACTTGCTGGATCACATATCCGATCCGGCGACGGAGCTCCACGGCGGAAAGACTGGCCACGTCGCGGCCGTCGATCAGGACTCTCCCCGAGCTCGGCTCGACCAGCCGGTTGACCATCTTCATCGTCGTCGTCTTCCCGCAGCCGGACGGGCCGACGAGGACGCAGATCTCCCCCGCGTGGACGGTCAGCGAGAGATCGTCGACGGCAGGCGGCCGTTCCCCGTACCGCTTCGTCACGTGATCGAACTCCACGACGGCACCCGGCATGGTCACCGTCACACGGGCGCGCTTCAAGGGCCGTGCTCCGTCACTCGAGCAGCGGCCGGATACACGTCATGCTGCCGGGAGCGCCGGGAGGTTGACGGAGAGGTCCCAGACGCCTACGACGACCAGCGCGGATCCGACGACGAGCCGGACCGGGCGCTCATAGCGGATCACCGCCCGCGCCATCTGCCGCCCGCGCAACTGACCCACTGCGCCGAGCACGAATAGCGGTAGACCGAATCCGACACCGAAGACAAGGAAGAACAACAGCTGCGACGCGACGTCGCCGATCGTCAGTGCGAAGGCGAAGATCCCGACCAGAAAGGGTCCGCTGCATGGCACAGCGATCGGCGCGAACAGCAACCCGTAGAGGAACGCGCCGCCCGCTCGCCCTGCGCCAGCCAGTCGGCTTGGGGATGGCTGTGGCAGCCGGGCGAATATGTTCACGCCGACGACAAGCGATGCGCCCAGAACGATCAGCAGGGAATCCGCAATCGGCACGACGACGCGGTTGAAGTCCCCGAGTGGCGCAGCGACGAGTGCGAAGAGTGCGCCGATTCCGACCATCCCAGTGAGGACACCGGCCCACACGAACCCGGCGGCGGCAAGCGGCGCCCACCGGATGCGGCTGCCTTCCGAGCCGGCGGTGGCATGTGTCGTTTGGCTCGGTCCGCTGACCATCCCGGTGATGTACGCGAGGAACGCCGGGTAGAGCGGCAGGATGCAGGGCGTCACGGTAGCGCCCAAGCCCCCGAAGAACGCGATCGCCCAGATCTCCATCGCCCGTCGACCGTCTACTCGGTGACGATACGGGCAAGCTCTTCCGCGCTCAGTAGCCGACCAAACTCGAGCGGCTCGATAGTTCCGTCGGGGTATACGACGAGCTTCGGCATCGACGGTGGATTGAGGACGGCGGGACTGAACCGCTCGCGGAGCTCTATGGCGAGCGCAGCGTCCGCGACGGCGAATCGCCAGTCGAAACCCTCGCGCTCGGCGTACTGCGCGAGGTCGTCCGGTCGCTCATTGGGATCGACGTCAATGGAGACTGACTCGAAGTCGGCCATGCCGTGCGCGTGCGCGACTTCCTGCTGCTGCGCGCGGCAGTTCGAGCACCAGATCGCCATCGTCTCCACGATGACCGGTTCATCGGCCGCCAGTTCCGCAAGCGTGAAGCTTTCGCCGGTTCGGACGTCCGTCAGGGGCGTCGAAAGAAGCGAATCGACGGCATCGGCGGTGGACCCGCTCGCCTCAGCGGCAGCGGGCGAAGCGGCACCCGAGGGCAGTTCGGCGGACGGTTCGTTGTTCGGCGCCTCTCGCGGTGACGAGCAGGCCGCAACCGCGAGCAAGGCGACGACGAACGGCGCTGGACGCCTCACGGCGACACCCGTCGAGCCCCGGATGCTCACGGACAACTAAGTGGCTTCCGCGCCACACGCATGACGAGCCGGACGGCGATTGCGGTCATTCGTTGAAGATCGAGCGTTGTTGCGTCGAGGTCTGTAAGCCGAACGACAGCGTCAGCTCACGGCCAGCGTCTCGAGCGCGCGCCGATCGAACACCACGATGCGCTGGTTCCGCATGTCCAGGAGTCCCTGTTCCCGCAGCCGTGAAATCGTTTGCGCCAAGGTCTCTCGTGTCGTCCCGATCATGTCGGCAAGCTCCTGCTGGGTCAGACGCGCGTCGACTGCCGTCCCACCCTCCTCTTCCGCGCCGAAGCGGTCGAGCAGCTCGAGGATTCGACTGGCAAGGCGTTGCTCGACCGACCGATAGGCCATGATCTCGCGTTCCCATTCTGAGGCCGCCAAGCGGTCGGAGAGGTAGCGAATGATGTTGAGCCCGATCTGCGGGTAGCGCTGGATGAGCCGCTCGAGCTCCTGCGGTGTGAAGCTACAGACCAGCGAGTCCTCCACAGCCTCGGCGTAGACGTCGGTCAGGTCTTGACCGAGCCACGACATCCGTCCGACGACTCTGCCCTTGTCGAGGATGTCGAGCGTCAGTTGCTTTCCGTCCGGCGTCAGACGGTAGAGTCGCAGGCGACCGCGCTTGACGATGAACAGCCGTTCTTGTTCGTCCTCAGGCGACGTCAGCAAGCCGCCGTTGTGGCAGGTCGTCATCGGGAGCGTCGTGCTGATCTCCTTTAGCGCGCTCTGCGGCAGGCCGGCGAACAGATCGATCTCCCGCAGGAGACCCGCCTTCAGCTCGCCGTCGCTGAGCGGCGTGGCGGGGACCATTTCAGTCGGGCCCGCCGACCGCTCCAGCCATCGTTTCCACATCCTCCCCATATCATGCCCCCGCCGCCGTAGGCTCGCTCACATCACGCTCTGTCCACGATGAACGTCCATCAGCTGCGAGGGATGCATGGACGAGTTCGACATAGCGGTGATTGGCGCGGGAGCAGCCGGTGAAGCGGCCGCGCACCTCGCCACGAAGCGAGGCGCCAAGGTCGCGATCATCGATCGCGACCTCTTTGGCGGGTCCTGTCCGTTCTGGGCCTGCATGCCGTCCAAGGCCCTGCTCCATTCCGCCGCGCGGCACGTCGCCGGCGACGGCTTCTCGTGGCGGCGAGCTTCCGATTTCCGCGACTGGATGATCAACCGCGAGGGGATCGACTACCCGAGCGACGAGAGCCACGTGCGGTCGCTCGAGGAGTCAGGCGCGACCGTGATCCGAGGCGCGGCGCGCTTCACCGCGCCCGGCCGGCTGGAGATCACGCGGGACGGCATCACGCAGACGGTCGCGGCGCGGCGCGTGATCGTGGCGGTGGGGTCGCATTCGCTGGTGCCCGACGTGCCCGGAGTCGGCGAGATCCCGTCCTGGACGAACGTACAGGCGACGAGCGCTCGCGAGCTTCCTCGGAGCCTGGCGATCCTGGGCGCTGGGCCGACGGGCGTCGAGCTGGCCCAGGTCTACGGTCGGTATGGTGTTCCGACCGTCCTCGTCCACTCGCACGAGCGCATCCTCGACAAGGAGCACCCGAAGAGCAGCGAGATCCTCGCCGCGACCCTGCAGGCGGACGGCGTACAGATCAGGACCGGCGTGAGGGCAGTTGCCGTAGAGCCGGGCGGTGGCGCCGGCGGCGCCCACCGGATCCGGCTGTCAGACGGGTCTGCGGTTGACGGGCACGCGGTGCTCCTGTCGATCGGCCGTGCGCTTCCGATCGACGAACTCAATCTTGGGGCCATCGGCGTCGAGCCGTCGGACGGCAGGCTGAGGCCGGACGAGTACCTCCGCGTCGCCGATGACGTCTACGTGGCGGGTGACGTCGCGGGTCCCGAGCTGCATACCCACCTGGCGCACTACGAGGGCGAGCTGGCCGCGCGGCTGGCGCTGGGCGACGACGTCCGCCCGGACCTCTCCGCCATCCCCCGGGCGACCTACACCGATCCTCAGGTGGCTTCAGTAGGGATTCAGGTGGACGAGGCGAGGCAGCGCGGGATCGACGCGGCTGAGTTCTCCCTCGACCTCGCCACGACCGCCAAGGGCTACGTCTCGGAATCGAAGGGCCACGTCACGATCGTCGTCGACCGTCGCGAGCGCGTGCTCGTGGGCGCCTTCATCGCCGGTCCCGCAGCATCGGAGACGATTCACGAGGCGGTCCTGGCGCTGAAGACGCGCCTTCCAATCGGGGTTCTCGCAGACACCATCCATGCCTTCCCGACCGTCGCGCGCGTCCTCGGCACGGCGTTCACGGATGCCGCGAGCGCGCTCGAGAAATCGAGTGAGCACCACGGAGCGTAGGCCGGCTCACAGCGGGTCGTTCCCGGCGCCGGGTATGGTTCCGTCATGTGGGGCGTGATGCGACCGGTAGCGCTCACTATCACGGCTGCCTTTGCATTAGCGGCCTGCACTACCGCTGGAGCGGGCACGGGAGCGGACCGCCGCGGGAGCCCGGACGAGATCACTCCTCCGGCTT
>JBHENJ010000032.1:0-3754 GCA_046262115.1 Candidatus Limnocylindria bacterium
GCGCCGAGCGCACCGCCGCTCTGAGCACGGGAGCCAGGTCGCCAGCCCGATCGCGATGTCCTCACCCCTCGAGAGAAAGGGAAGGCATCACCGATGGGTCCTCGCTTCCGCTCCGTTCGCCTCGTAGCGGTGTTGACTGTCATGGTCGCGGCCGCATGCGCTCAACCGCCGCCGAGCGACGGCCTGGACGAGCCGACAGCACCGCTGGGATCGGACGTCGGGCCGCTCGCGACGCCGGCCTTCCCGGTCAGCGTGACCGACGACGCCGGACGCACCGTCGAGATCGCGGCGGACCCGCAGCGCATCGTCAGCCTCGCGCCGTCGAACACCGAGATCGTGTGCGCCCTCGGGGCATGTCCGCGCCTGGTGGGAGTGACGGACATCGACGACCATCCTCCCGAGGTCGCGGGCATCGCGGACGTCGTGATCCAGGCACACGTCGACGTGGAGAAGGTTGTCGAGGCCGATCCGGACCTCATCCTCGCCGCCGGGAATGAGCTGACGCCGAGTGCGACGATCGAGCAGCTGGTCGGTCTCGGCTACCCGGTGATGACGCTCTACGCGGAGAGCCTCGATGCCGTCTATGACGACATCGAGCTGGTCGGCGAGGCGCTCGGCGTGGAGCGCGTGGCGGCGCAACGCGTCGCCGAGATGCAGGCCCGGGCCGACACGGTCGTCCGGGCCGTCGAGGGGGCGCCGCGTCCGCGGACGCTGTACGAGGTCAGCGTGTTCGAGGGCGTCGTCTACACCGCGGGGGAGGGATCATTCCTCGCCTCGCTGATCGACCTCGCCGGCGGGGAGCCGGTCACAGGCAACTCCCAGAGCTTCGCGATCGAGCTCGAGGAGATCGTCGCCGCTGACCCTGAGTTGATCCTGCTCGGCGACGCGACCTACGACCCGAGCATCACGCCCGAGAGCGTCGGCCAGCGACCGGGCTGGGGGGACCTGACCGCGGTGCGTCAGGGCCGTGTCGTGCCCGTCCACGACGACGTGGTGATCACGCGGCCCGGCCCTCGCATCGTGGACGGCCTCGAGGCGCTCGGGGCGCTGATCCATCCGGAGCGGTTTCCCTAGAGATGCGCGCCACGCTGGCCGCCAGGCCGCTCCTTCGGGGAGCGGCGTTCGGCGGAGCGACACTCGTTATTGGCAGCGGCGTCGCATTGCTCGCCGTCGTCCTGCTCGCCGGAGTCGCGCTCGGGAGCGTGAACGTCCCGCTGGACGAGAGCGCGGCCATCCTGGGGCGCCGGATCCTGGCGCTGCCCGTCCGGACCGACTGGAGCGGCGCGGCCGAGACGATCATCGTCGACCTTCGACTGCCGAGGGTCTTGAGCGCGATGCTCGTCGGCGCCGCACTCGCCGGCGCCGGCGTGGTGTTTCAGGCGCTGCTGCGGAACCCGCTCGCCGATCCGTACGTCATCGGCACCGCCGCGGGCGCGTCGCTGGGCGCGATCGCCGGCATCCTCCTGCCGGTCCTGTTGCCCGCCCTCGCACTCGGGGTCGGCACCGCGTGGCTCGGCATCGGGCTCTCGCAGGTGCTGGCGTTCGCCGGTGGCCTCGGAGCGGTCGTCATCGTCTTCGCCGTGGCGCGGACCGCCGGCGGCGTCCCCATCGTCTCGCTGCTGCTCACGGGGTACGCAGTCTCGTCGCTGCTGGCGGCGGCGATCGCGCTCCTGATGTTCATGTCGGGTCGCGCGCTCGGCGCGATCTTCGCGTGGCTCATGGGTTCCCTCGCGGGCGCCTCGTGGGGCCAGCTCGTCGTCGCCACCCCCCTTGTCGGGCTGAGCGGCGCGCTCCTGGTGGCCCGATGGCGGCGGCTCAACGTGCTGCTGCTCGGCGACGAGGCGGCGGCGCATCTCGGCATCGAGGTGGAGCGTGAGAAGTTCCGGCTGACCCTGCTCGCAACGTTGGCCACGTCAGCGGCGGTGGCGATATCGGGCACCATCGGCTTCGTCGGGCTGGTGGTGCCGCACGTGCTGCGCGGCCTGATCGGTCCCGATCATCGGCTGCTTATTCCGGCGAGCATGCTCTACGGCGCGGTGTTGCTGGCACTCGCCGACCTCGGCGCGCGACTGGCGGGCGGGATCCCGGTGGGGATCGTGACGGCCCTCATCGGCGCCCCGTTCTTCATCCATCTCCTCCGCCGGAACCGATATCGCGCCTTTGCGGGGCCGCCATGAGCGACGCTCGCCTGCTCGAGATCGACGACGTCCGCTTCGCGTACCACGCCGCGGATGCCGCTGGCGCGCTGCTGCGCGGCGTGCGCCTGTCCGTGAGCCGCGGTGAGCTCGTTGCGCTGGTGGGCGTGAACGGTAGCGGCAAGACGACGCTGCTTCGCCTGGTGGCCGGGACGCTGCGGGCGGACGGAGGACGGGTCCTGCTCGACGGGACGCCGGTCGCGGGCCTCTCGCGGATCGCACTGGCGCGGCGCGTGGCCGTCCTTCCGCAGTCGCTCGACCTGCCGGCCGGCTTCACCGTCGCACAGCTGGTCGAGATGGGCCGCTCTCCGCACCTGCGTGGCCTCTTCAGGTCGTCGGGCGCCGACCGCCGTGCCGTGGAGCGCGCCATGCTCGAGGCTGATGTCGCACCGTTGGCGGACCGCTTCGGCGACGAGCTGTCGGGCGGTGAGCGCCAGCGCGTGCTCGTGGCGATGGTGCTGGCGCAGGACCCCGAGCTGCTGCTGCTGGACGAGCCGACGCTGCACCTCGATCTGGCGCACCAGGTCACCCTCCTTGGAGCGGTGCGCCGCCTGTGCGAACGCCGGGAGATCGGCGTGCTCGGGGTCTTCCACGACCTCAACCTGGCGGCCATCTTCGCCGACCGCGTGGCGGTCCTCAACGACGGCCGCATCGAGGCCCAGGGACCACCCGACGAGGTGCTCCGCGCGCCGCTCGTGCGACGCGTCTTCGGCGTGGCGGTCGACGAGGCGACGACCGCGGACGGCGACCGCTACCTCGTCGTCGCGCGGCCCTCGGAGGTCGCCGTGCGCCGCTGATCGCGCTCGACCGTCTGCTTGAGCTCGGCGCTCGATTCGCGCAGCTCCTGGGCGCTGTCCCTCAACTCGGTGGCCGCCTCGCTCAGCGGCTGTGTCGCGGGTGGCTCGGGAGCCTCCTCGGCGCGCTCGGCCGCGATCGCGACGAGCAGCTCCTTCGCCGCCCCCGGCGTCTCACGTCGAGCCTCCGCTACGGCGCTCTCGAGATCGACCTCGGGCGCTTCCTGGATGGTGCGCAGGTTGATCAGGTAGTTGACGAACACGTTGAGCACCGCGACGACCGGGATGCCGAAGAGCGCGCCCCACACCCCGGCCGCCTGGTTGCCGATGAGCAGGGCGACCAGCACGAGGATCGGGTGCATGCCGAGCGCGCCCTGCATCAGCCTCGGCTGGAGCCAGTTGACGATCAGCGTTTGCGTGATGAGCAGGATGACGGTGATGGGAAGGAACGCATCGGGCTTGAAGATCAGCGCCGCCACAACGGCCGGAATGAGTGCCAGCGGCGGACCGAAGAAGGGGACCAGCATGGCCAGCGCCGAAAGGCTCACGACCAGTGCGACGTAGGGGAGCTCGAACACGAAGCCGATCGCGCCGGTGAGCAGCGCCTGGATGAGCGCGAGGAAGACCTGCGCGCGCAGGAAGCCGCCGAAGGCCCGCGCGACGCTGCGCTCGAAGATCTCGACCTCGTCCTCGTAGCGCCTTGGCACGAGCCGGCGCAGCTTGGACAGGATCCGCTCGCTGTCCATGACCATGTAGAGGCTGAGG
>JBHENJ010000033.1:0-10346 GCA_046262115.1 Candidatus Limnocylindria bacterium
GGACTGGAGCGCGGCCTCGTATGCGAGCGACTCCTCCAGCCCGGCCGTCTCCGCGTGGTTGATCGCCCGCTTCGCCAGGCCGAGCGCGCGGGTCGGGCCACCGGCCAGCCTTCGAGCGATCTCGTTGACCGTCGAGAGCAGGTCCTCGGGCGGCACGACACGGTTCACCAGCCCGGCGGCAGCCGCGTCGGGAGCGGAGAGCGGATCGGCGGTGAAGATCAGCTCTGCCGCGCGGTAGCGGCCGAGCGTCCGTACGAGCGAGATGGTCGACCCGGTGTCGGGCACCAGGCCGACCCTCGAGAACGCCTCGATGAAGCGCGAGTGCTCGGCGGCGTACACGAGGTCGCACGCCACCGCGAGGCTCACCCCCGCACCCGCCGCGACCCCGTTCACGGCGGCGATCACCGGCTTCTCGATGGACCGGATGGCGACGATCAGCGGGTTGTACTCATCGGTGAGGACGCGTCGGAAGTCCTGCTCGGCAGCTCCGCCGCGCAGATCGGCGCCGCTGCAGAAGCCGCGCCCCTCGCCGGTGAGGACGATGCACCGCACGGCTTCGTCGCGGGCGGCTGCCTTTAACGATGCGAGGAGCTCACGGCGCATGGTCGCGTTGATGGCGTTCAGCGACTCCGGGCGCGCGAGCGTGATCGTCAGGACGCCGTCGTCGCGCTCCTCCCGGATCGTCTCGGGCACGCGGCCGGCCGTGTCGGTCATGGCTCCTCCGTCGTTCAGTCGCCTGCCGGTCGATCCAGCACGTAGAAGCTGCCCACGTCCATCATCCCGCAGCGAGCGTAGAGCCTATGCGCGGCGAGGCGGTGGTGTCCCGACTCGAGCACGACGCCGTACGCACCTCGCGCTTCGCACGACCCGAACGCGGCATCCAGAAGAGCGGCGCCGACCCCTCGTCCGCGGGCACCCTCCGCGACGATCAGGTCCGGGATCCACGCCTGCTCGGCGGGCATCGCGAAGGGCCGGCGGAACTCCAAAGACAGGAAAGCGACCGGCGTGCCGTCTAGAACCGCGATCGTCGATCCGGTGTCCGAGCGGCGGAGGTGGTCGTTGTACGTCCGCCGCAATGCATCGAGCGCGTCGTCGGACGGAGCCGGCCGGCCGAGCTCGGCGAGCAGCCGGGTGACGGCCTCGAAGTCTGTCGGCCCGATCGGCCGGATCTCGAGCCCGGATGGCCTGGTCGCGTGAATAGCCGTGACGGGACGCCGCTGGAACATCTTGCCGGCATCGGTCATCCCGAGCGACTCGTACAGGGATCGTGCCGCGACGTTCTCGTAGCCGGTCTCGAGTGTGAGGCGATGTCCCTGCCGCAACCGCCACTCTTCGACGCATGCGCGCATGAGTGCGCGCCCGATCCCCCGGCGACGCGCCGCGGGTCGCACATAGAGGTCGCTGACCCAACCCTCCCACGTCGCCCAGTTGAGGCGCCGGCGAAACGAGAACACCACGATTGCGGCAACCTCGCCGTCGGCAGCGGCGAGGAACGAGACGTTGTCTACGCTGTTGATCTGCGCATCGAACCGCTCACGCTGCGCGCCGACGTCACCCGCCGGGAGAAGGTACAGCTCGCTGATCATGGCCAGCGCGTCGTCGAAGTCGTCGCGCGACAGCGGACGCAGCTCCACACCGTCCGGAAGCCGCACCGAGAGCCCGCCGACGGCGCGGTCCGGGTTGTCGAGGCCCGTCACGTCGCCGCCTCGGATGCGTGCAGCAGACGCAGCCGCCAGCGTCCGGCAGTCAGGAAAGCCACGCCGGTGAGGCAGTACGGGACAATCAGTGTCTCGGCGTGGACCTCCTCGACGGTCTCATTGCCAACGGCGACGAACCACGCTGTGCCGTCGTGAACCTGCGCCCATCGATCGCGCCACCGCCACCCATACGTGTGCGGGCCCGAGTAGATCCGCTCCAGGAACGCCCGCACGTCGGCCGGGCCTCGGTGCGCCTTGACACCCTCGCTCGCGATGATGGTCAGATCGGGATCATCGTCGACGAGTGCGAGGCTGGCTTCCAGGTCCCGCGCGTGCAGAGCCTCGCCGAACGCGTCGACGACCGCGAGAACGTCATCGGCCGCACCCATCGGTCGAGTCCTAGCGCCCGGTGAAGTCGGGGTCGCGCTTCTCCATGAATGCCGCCATCCCCTCCTTCTGATCCTCGGAGGCAAAGAGGAGGTAGAAGAGCCGCCGCTCGTACGCGAGCCCATCCGTGAGGCTCATCTCATATGCGGCGTTGACCGCTTCCTTGGCGAGCCGCAGCGCGATCGGCGACTTGTGGGCGATCTCCGCCGCGAGCGACAGCGCGTCCTCGACCACCACCTCGTCTGGCACCATCCGCGCGACCAGCCCGCCGTCGAGCGCCTGGTGAGCAGTGATGGGCTCGCCGGTCAGGATCGTCTCCATTGCGCGGCTCTTGCCCAGCGCGCGCACCAGCCGCTGCGTCCCGCCGGCTCCCGGTATCACGCCGATCTTGATCTCCGGCTGCCCGAACCTCGCGGACTCGCCGGCGACGATCAGGTCGAGCGCCATGGCGAGCTCGCACCCACCGCCGAGGCACCAGCCGGCGACCGCGGCGATGACCGGCTTGCCGATCCGTCGGACACGGTCCCACTGGCCGATGCGGTTGGCGCGCAGCATGTCGATCGGGGACGCGTTCGCCATCTCACCGATGTCCGCGCCCGCGGCGAACGCGCGCTCGTTCCCGGTTACCACCATGCAGCGAACGCCGTCGTCGCGGTCGAGCTCTTCGAGTGCCTCGCAGAGGCGCTCCATCATCTCGACGTTGAGCGCGTTGAGCTGCTTCGGGCGGTTGAGCCGGACGAGCGCGATCCGTCGATGCGCGTCGCGCTCGACCAGGACCAGCGGCTCGTCGTTCACGCCTTGCCGACCTCTGCCCCGCAGAATCCACAGAAGCTGTATGCCAACGGCAGTCCGCCGGCGCTGCAGCTCTCGCAGACTCGCCCGCCCTCCGCCTGCGCCGCGCGCAGCTCGTCGAACCGCGGTGGCCGCTTGTCGCGGAACGCGCTCACCGCTTCGCGGGTCTCGTCGGATCCGGAGTGAATCGCCAGCCAGTCGCGCGCGTGGCCGATCGTCAGGGACCACGACAGGTCGCGCCAGAAGTTGAGCTGCTGCTTCGTGTAGCGCATTGTCTCGGGCAGCTTTCGGCGAAGCGACTCCACCAGGTCGCCGACGGTGGCGTCGAGCTCGCCGCGTGGCACGACGCGGGAGACGAGCCCCCAGTCCAGTGCCTGCTGCGGCGAGATCCGCTCGCACAGCATCACGATCGCGCGGGCGCGCCGGTCGCCGACCAGGATCGGCAGCCATTGCGTGGCGCCACCGGCCGGCACCGAGCCATGCTCCGGTCCGACGTGCCGGATGTACGCGTCGTCGACGATCACCGAAAGGTCGCAGGCCATCTGGAGCTCGTTTCCGCCACCAACGCAGATGCCGTTGATGCGGCCGATGGTGGGTTTGCCGACGTTTCGGAGCCGGTCGTGCGCCTCGATGAAGGCGCCCATCCAGCGCCAGTACTGCCCGCTGGTCGCGCCCATCGTCGCCTGTTCGTTCAGATCGGCGCCCGTGCAGAACGCCCGGTCGCCCGACCCGGTGACCACGACGACGGCGACCGAGTCGTCCCATGAGGCGTCCTCGAACGCACGGCCGAGCTCCCGAAGCGTGCGGAAGTTAAAGGCGTTGAGCACCTCGGGCCGGTCGATGGTGACGGTCGCCACGCCGTCTGCCTTGGTGTAGCGGACGTGGGTGAACTCGAGATCGGCGGCCCTCGCCGGCCGGGGCGAATCGAGCTCAGGCATCCTCGGCGACGAAGACCTGCACGCCGGCTGTCGCGAAGTTACGCAGATCACGCGCGCTGTCGCGGCCGGCGTCCGAGGCCACGGCGCCGTCGAGCGCCGCGCGATCCTCGAAGAGCATCTCGGCCATCAGGTAGAACGGCGACGATCCGCCGCCGGCGCCTGACGTTCGGCTCAGCCGCAGCTCGCGGAGCCCCGGATAACGGAGCACGATCGGGGTGTGGACGTCACGGTAGTGGGCGTCGAAGGCGTCCTGGTCCTCGGGGGTGTTGTAGAGGACGATCAGGCGGACCACGCTGCGGTCCGCGCTACTTCTTGAAGTAGTCGGCGTTGATCTGGACGTACTGAGTCCATTGATCCGGGACGGCATCCTCGGCAAAGATCGCCGTCACCGGGCACTCTGGTTCGCACGCTCCGCAGTCGATGCACTCGTCCGGATCGATGAAGTACTGGCCACTGGCTTCGTCGGAGTGGATGCAGTCGACCGGGCACACGTCGACGCACGAGGCGTCCTTGACGCCGACGCACGGCTCCGCGATGACGTAGGTCAAGTGTCCGCTCCCCGACGGAATCCCGGTTTTCCGAGCCGATAGTCTACAACGCTGCCGCGCCCGAACCGGGATCGCGGCATGCTGCGGCCTAGGCTCAGCTCGAGCTCGAGCTCCCGGAGATCGGCGTGCCCGCGGCCACGCCGTGGCCCGCCGAGATGTGCACGCTGTGCGGCATGATCGACGCCGCGTCGTTCATCTGGTAACGAGACGGCGGCGCAGAGCTCGCGAGCCGCTCGATCTCCTCGGACGTCAGCTGATACCCGTACTTGATGGCGGCGACGTTCTCGTCGACGAAGCGGCGCGGGAGCGACTCGCGGATGGCCTCCTCGTTGAAGTCGATCTCCGCCAGCCGGAGCAGCCGCCCGAGCGCGATCATGTTGCCGAACAGCTCCTTGCCGAACTTCTGCTCGCCCAGGGTTGCGAACGGGATCTGCTCGTCGCCGGAGCGCCCAAGGCCCAGGTCCGTCACGACCTTCCGCCCGGTGATGCGGAGGTGTCCCTTGTCGGCCAGCTTGAGCATGATGTCGGCGTCCTCGACGACGGGATTCGCGATCGGCTGGTCGTCGAAGATCACGAATGCATCGGACATCGAACCGCGGACGGACGAGTCGTAATCAAAGAGGACGGTGACCTCCTTGCCCATGCGGGCGAGGAGCGCACCGAGGACGCCGGCGATGACGCGCACGCCCTGACCGCCGACGCCGTCGAGCGCGATCTTCGTCGTCATCCGAGCTCGGACGGGTCGATGCCCGCCTCGCGCAGGGCATCTGCCAGCGCGATCTCGCCCTTCGCGACGCGAAGCTTGACCTCGGAGGAGAGTTTCGACATGAGTGCGAGCTTCTTTTGTGCCTCCGCGCGCTTGGCCTCGCGTGGATCCGAAGGCGTCGGTGCCGATGCTGGCTGCGCCGACGACGGTACGGGCGTCGACGCGAGGTCCGCCGGCCCCTGCGCCGGACTGCCCTCGACGACGGGCGGTGCTGCGTCCTCAGGCGTGCGTGGCAGCGCCGGCATCGGGTCACCACCCGGCACGCCGCCGATCATGTCGCGCGCCTCCGCCACTGCCTCGGCCTTCTGCGCGCGCAGCTCGCTTGGCTGTCGCTCCGTACCGGGATCCGCCGCGGTGGCGCTCACCTCCACCTCGCCGGCGGCCACCGGCGCCCCGGGCGGCGCGCTCGCACCCGTCCTCTCGGCGGCGACATCGGTCGGTCCGTAGCCGGGCTGCGGAGGAGGCGCGGCCGTGTCCGGCCGCGTCGCCGGCTGTCCGACCAGCCCGGCCATCTCGGGCGGGATCTCGACCGCGGCCTCGCGGAGGGCGTCGCCGAGGCTGAGGTCCCCCTTCGCGACGCGAAGCTTCACCTCGGAGGAGAGCTTCGACATCAGCGCCAGGCGTGCCTCTGACTCGGCGCGACGGCGCGCCTTCTGATCGTCGCTGCGCGCCGCCTTCGGCTCGGCCCCGGGCACCGCGGCCGTGGCGCCACCCGCCCCGGGCGAGTCGCTCGCCGACTGGAGCGGCGCGCGCGGCTGTTCCGGCAGCGCAGCAGGGCGCTCGACCGTCGACGTCAGCTCCGAGGTGGCGGCGGTAGGCGCCTTCCCATTGCCATCGGCCGCCGCATGCCCGTTGCTGGCAACCGCGCCGTGCCCGACGGGGTACACGATCCCAATCTCGAACGGGTTCAGCCGCTCGGCGTCCTTGGCCGCCCGCTTGTACGTCTTGCGGTAGAACGTCAGCATCTCGTTGGCGCTCGCGAATCCGATCCGCCGCCCGTTGTTCTCGATGCACTGGCTCGTGATGTCAACGAAGCTGAACCCGTCCCACTCCAGCGCTTCCTTGATGACGTTTCGCATGTGGAGCTGGTGGTAGACCGTCGTCTTGGCGTACAGCGCGTGGGGCGAGGAGCGCACGATGCCCTGGAGGTTGATCGGCGTGTTCGGGTTGCCCTGCGGCGACGAGAGGGTCTTGGTGTTCGTTGGCGTGGTCGGCCCGGTCTGCCCGCCGGTCAGACCGTAGATCTCGTTGTTGTTGCAGAGGACCGTGATGTTGGCGTTGCGGCGGATGGTATGGAGGAGGTGGTTGCCGCCGATGGAGGCGGTGTCGCCGTCTCCCGCCACCACGATGACGTTCATCTCGGGGCGGACCGTCTTGATCGCCTCGGCGACCGGCATCGTCCGGCCGTGGAGCGTGTAGACGCTCTCGAACTTCATGTAACCGCCCATCCGGCCGGTGCAGCCGATGCCTGTAACGAGAATCGTGTTCGTCTCGTCGTAGCCCATCTCGTCGAGGACCTGGGCCAGCATGATCATGATCGTCCCGATCCCGCAGCCCGGGCACCAGATCGTCGGGAACAACTGGAGCTTCAGCCGATCCTTGTAACCGAGTGTCGCCATCGGTGCTTCAGGCATCGGTCAGCCGACCCCCAGCGGTGAAGCCTCGACCCGCTCCTCGGGCGGCAGCGGAATCGGCGGCTCGGAGGGCCCTCCGGAGAGCACGCGTTCCAGCCCGTCCCGCACCGCCTCGAGGCTGATCCGGCCGCCGAGCAGTGGCACGCGCTTCACCTCGCGCCGGAGGGCGCGCTCGACGAGATCGGCGTACTGTCCGTCGTTGGCCTCGATGCAAACGAGCGTCTCGTAACGCGACGTGATCTCGCGCACCTCCTTCTCGAGGAGCGGATGGATCCGGATCGGCCTGAAGAGCGCGTACTCGCTCGCAAGGGGCGCCGCGACGCGGCTGACTATGCCGTAGCAGATCACCAGGGTCGAGGCATCGGTGTTCCAACCGTGCTCGTAGAGGGCGTAGCGCTCCGCCACTTCGGCGTGGAGGTGCTTCGCGGCGTAGTACTGGCGGATGTACTCGTCCGCATCGGCCGTGGCCGGCTCGCCCTCGTTCGGGCCGTGCTCGTACATCAAGACGCCGGCAAAGAAGCGCGGCCGACCCGGCTGGTGGCCGCCGAGCGGCGGCATCGCGCGCCGGACGACGCTGACCTCGATCGCGTCGAGGTCCACGACCTCGTTCAGGTGCGCGACGAACGTGTCAGACAGCAGGACAACGGGTGAGCGCGACTCCTCGGCCGCGTTGAAGGCGTCGACCGTGACCCGGTACGCCTCCGCCACGCCGTTCGGATAGAAGGCCAGCGGCATGTAGTCGCCGCTGCTGCCGTATCGGACCTGCATAATGTCGCCCTGCCCGGGCATGGTCGGCATGCCGGTCGCCGGCCCGACGCGCTGGACATCCACGAAGACGCACGGCACGCCCACCTTCTGCGCGTAGCCCACCGCCTCCTGCATCAGGCTGAACCCCGGACCACTGGTGGCGGTGAAGGACTTCGCGCCCGCCAGGCTGGCGCCGATGATCGCGTTCGCGCTGGCGATCTCGTCTTCCGCCTGGAGAAAGCGGAACTCGGGATGCTCGGCCGCATACCCCGATGCCACGTTCAGGATCTCCGTGGACGGGCTGATCGGGTACCCGGCGTAGTAACTGGCGCCGGCGGCCACCGCGCCGCGGAAGACGGCCTCGTTGCCCTGGGTCAGCTTCCTCATCCGGATTCCGTCCCGGGCTCGAACACGGCGCCGCCGGCCGCCGCCTTCTTCTCGCGTGCGGCATGTGCCTCGACGGCCGCCGGGATCATCTCGATGGCCAGGTCAGGGCAGTAGCGCTCACACAGGCCGCAGAGGATGCAGTTCTCCTCCTCGATGATCGCGTCATTGCGCAGCACGAGCGTGCCCTTGGGACAGATCTCGACGCAGATGTCGCAACGCTTGCAGAACACCGGGTTCCAGGTGATGTTCTGATAGTCGACCCAGCGGATGCCGTCCTTGTGGTCCTCCGAGATCCCTGTCCCGAAGGCCAGCGCGGACTGGCCGTCGCGTGACGGTGCCTGGCTGCTCATTGGACCGCGAATCATACCCGTCATGCCCGGCCACTACGATCGGCACGGCCCGTGCGTAAGCGCGCGACATGGACGCAGGGCTGGCGCAGCGACGGGCGACGGCCGCGCTCGTGGTCGCCGTCGCGCTGCTCACGTACGGCTGCGGCCTTACCCAGACGCCGTTTGCCCGTACCGCGGAAGAAGTCGGCTCGGAGTTCGCGGCGGCAGCGCAGACCCTCGACCAGCTCCACGGCGGCCGCCTGACGGCGGCGTACGCGCGCGCAGCATTCGAGGCATACGGCGAGCAGCTCAACGGCGTCGACCAGGAGCTGCCTCGCCTGGAGGGAGCGCCCGACGAGGGCACTGTCGGTGGCCTCGTCGCGACCTATCGGTCCGCCTTCGCGGTGGTGGACGGCCCGTGCCTTGACAGCGGGTGCGATTGGCAGGCGCAGAGCGAGACCCTCCACGGCGCGAGCGAGTCGTTCCTCGCGGCGAGCGGCGGATGAAGAGCGCCCTGCAGATCGCACTCGGCATCCTGACCGCCACCGGCGGGTTCGTCGACGCGGGGGCGATCGCCACCGCGGCCGGCGCGGGCGCCACGTTCGGGCTCGGGCTGGTGTGGGCGATGCTGCTCGGCACGTTCGCCATCGTCATGCTGGTCGAGCAGGCTGGCCGCCTCGCGGCGGTCTCGGGCAAGACATACGCGGATGGCATCCGCGAGCGATTCGGGTTCAAGTTCTACCTCGTCCCGCTGGCCAGCGATGTGATCGCGAACATGTTCATGCTCGCCGCGGACCTCGGCGGGATGGCGATCGCCATCGCCCTAGTCACTGGCGCGAGCTGGCACCTGATGCTGCCCGTGGTCGCGCTGCTCGTGCTGCTTATGGTGTGGCGCGCGCCGTTCGGCCTGATCGAGAACGGTCCCGCGCTCCTCGGCCTGCTGGCCTTCTCGTTCTGGGCCGGCATCATCGCCCTCGGTGGCATCCCCAGCGATCTTTGGTCCACGCTCTGGCAGCCGCCCATCGAGCAGGGCAAGCTCGCCGAGTACCTCTTCCTGGCGGCCGCCATCCTGGGTGCCGTGATCAGCCCGTACCTTCTCTTCTTCTACTCGTCCGGCGCGCGGGAGGAGCACTGGTCGCGGCGATCGCTGGGCATCAATCGCGCGACGGCCGGCATCGGGATGGGATTCGGCAGCACGACGGCCATCGCGCTGATCATCATTGCGGCCATCGTCCTGCGTCCGCTTGACATCGCCGGGCAGACGCTCCCCGAGATTGGCCTCTCGATGGCGGGCGCGCTCGGCGTCGTGGGCGCCTGGCTGTTCGCATCGGTCCTGTTCGTGACCTGCCTGGGCGCCGCGCTCGAGGTGGTGCTCTCGATCGGCTACAACGTCTCGCAGGGATTCGGCTGGGAGTGGGGCGAGGAGAAGAAGCCAATCGAGGCCCCGCGCTTCAACCTGCTGCTCAGCGGGTTCCTTATCGCCGGGCTGGCGTTCAGCCTGGTCGGGCTCGATCCGCTGCACCTGGCACTCATCGGCTCTGCCTTCACGGCGCTCGTGCTCCCGGTCTCGCTCGCCCCGTTCCTGGTGCTCATGAACGATCCGGACTACCTCGGCAGCAACACCAACGGGCGGTTCACAAACATCGCCACCGTCGGCATCCTGGTCATCGCCTTCGTCGTGGCGGCTGTGTCCATCCCACTCCTGCTGCTGACCGGAGGCTGAGGACCGATGCCGCCGGATCGCCTGTTGACCATGCGTGACATCGCCGATGGACTGCTCGAGACGAGCGACGGCCATCACATCGGCCGCGTAGCCGACGTGCGAGCACGGTATGAGGACGACGGATCGCTGGTTGTGACCGAGTTGGTCCTCGGTCCGCAGGCGGCGGCTGGGCGCATCTCGGGCCGACTACGGGGCCTCGCGCAGCGGCTGCTCCACACGCGCTTTGAGCACGCCATCCCGATCGAAGAGGTCGTGGCATTCGGACCCACGATTCGCCTGCGCGGCAAGGCCGCCGAGTACACCGCGGGACACGCCGACGAGTGGTTCGCCGATCACATCGTTCGCTTCATCCCGGGGAGCGGCCGATGACGGCACGCACGATCCACCTTGCCGATCTG
>JBHENJ010000034.1:0-13854 GCA_046262115.1 Candidatus Limnocylindria bacterium
ATCGCAAGCCCCACTGTCCCGCCCACCTGCCTGAAGAAGACGAGGTTGCTGGTCGCGGCACCGAGCGCCGAGAAGGGGACGGCGTTCTGGACGATTAGCGTCAGGATCGCGAACGAGGGACCGATGCCCAGCCCGGTGACCAGCATCCAGGCCCACAAGATCGGCAGCGGCGTATCGGTCTGCAGGTGCGACATCGCGAACAGGCCGACCGCCAGCAGCGAGAGGCTGACGACCATCAGCAACTTGTAGCGTCCGGTCCGGCTCACGATCTGGCCGGAGAGCACGGAGCTGCCGATGAGCCCCACGAGCAAGGCCAGGGTCTGGTACCCCGACTCGGTTGCGCTCGCGCCACGCACGACCTGGAACCATCGGGGCAGGAAGACCACCGCACCGAAGAATCCGAACGCGGCGAGGAACGAGGCCGCCACCGAGATACTGAAAGTCCGGTTCGCGAACAGGCCCAGCGGGACGATCGGCTCCCTGGCGCGGGACTCGCTCCACACGAAGAGCGCGCTGATCAGGAGCCCGAGGGCGATCAGCCCGCCGACGGACGGATCGGTCCATTCGCCGAACTGCTTGTTCGTCAGGCCAACCAGGATCGGGATGATCGCCGCGGTGAACACCGCCGCGCCGAGATAGTCGATCGACCGTGCCGCGTCCGGCCGTCGCACCGCTGGCAGCGTGCGCCAGATGATGAACAGCGCCACCGCGCCGACCGGGAGGTTGACGAAGAAGACCCACGGCCAGCCGACCGTGTCGGTCAGCAGGCCACCCAGCGCGGGACCGATGAGCGCCGACACGCCGAACACAGCGCCGAACAGACCCTGGTACTTGCCGCGCTCGCTGGGACTGAACAGGTCGCCGATGACGGCCAGCGCGACCGGGAACAGAGCTCCGGCGCCGAGCCCCTGGATGCCGCGGAAGAGGATCAGCTGCCACATCTCGCCGGACAGCCCGCTCAACGCCGAGCCGACGAGGAAGAGGATGATGCCGAGCATGATGATCGGCCGCCGGCCGAACAGGTCGGACAGCTTCCCGTAGATCGGGCCGGTCACGGTGCTGGTCAGCAGGTAGACCGTGAAGACCCACGTGTAGAGGTCGTTGCCCTGGAGGTCGTCGACGATCCTGGGCAGCGCGGTCCCGACGACCGTCTGGTCGAGCGCCGAGAGGAAGAGGCCGAGGAGGATCGCGCCAAGGATCTCGAGGCGCGTACGGTGGTCGATCTCGACGGGCGGTGCGTCGCGCACGGGGGCAGCAGCCGTCATCGGACGAGGTCTCCTTTGAGTGCACGAGCCGAGCGGGCCGCGATTCGGTGCGTCCGGACGGACAGCGTAAGCTTATTGCGTAAGCTACGGTGTACGCTGTAAGGTGTCAAGCCGATGATGAGACCGCCGGCTGCCGATCCCGCCGCTTCGACGCCTCCCGCCGCTTCGACCGGAGGGGCGTCGACGACCCGCGCCCGCGAGCCCCTGTCGCGCGAGCGCATCGTGTGCGCGGCGGCGGAGTTCATCGATCGCAACTGCCTCGCGGACCTGAGCATGCGCAAGCTAGGCAGCGACCTCGGCGTCGAGGCTATGTCGCTGTACCGGTACTTCCCTAGCAAGGCCGAGCTGCTGGACGCCGTGGCCGAGCAGATCGTCAAGGACCTGCGGCTTCCGGATCGTGATGGTGACTGGCGAGAGCGCGTCCGCGACTTCGCGCGATCGTTCCGCGCGGCCGGACGTGCTCATCCGCGCGCCTTTCCGCTTCTCGCCGCTGCGCCCGCCGGGCACCCCTCGCTGAGCCGCACCTCGGCCGCGCTGCGCGACAGGCTCAAGGAGGCTGGATTCGACGCCGAGACGGTGGCGCACGCCGAGACTGCGGTGATGGGCTACGTGGTCGGATCGACCTTGTGGGTGCTGCGCGAGGGCGCCTCCGACGATGCGTCGGCCGGCGCAGCTGGCCCCCGCGACGACGAGTTCGAGTTCGGCCTGGACCTGCTGCTCGCCGGTCTCGAGTCTCGGCTCACGGTCGCCTCAGGGCGGACGTAGGCGCGGAACGAGTCGGCGTACCGAACGCGGGGCGCCGGTACCATCAGTCTCGATGTCACTCGAGACGTATCGGCGCAAGAGAGACTTCGAGAAGACGCCAGAGCCCGCGGGTGGCGCCGGCCGACGCCCGAAGCCACCGAAGGGCAACCACCGCTTCGTCGTCCAGCGACATCGCGCGACCAGGCTCCATTACGACTTCCGCCTCGAGATCGATGGGGTCCTGATGAGCTGGGCGGTTCCGAAAGGACCGTCGCTGAATCCGGCGGACAAGCGCATGGCGGTCCACGTCGAGGACCACCCGGTCGAGTACTTCGACTTCGAGGGCGTGATCCCGCGCGGGCAGTACGGAGCCGGCGACGTCATCGTGTGGGATTGGGGCACGTTCGAGCCCGAAGAGACCGATGACCCAGGCAAGGCGGTGCGCGACGGCGAGCTGAAGTTCGCGCTCCACGGCGAGAAGCTGCGCGGGCGGTTCACGCTGGTGCGCACCGGCGGCCGCGGCTCCGCGTACGCGGCGAGCGGCGAGGACGGCAAGGAGCAGTGGCTGCTCATCCACAAGCGGGACGACGCCGCGCAAGAAGACTGGAACGTCGATGCGCTTCCGCAATCGGTCAAGACGGGGCGCATCAACGACGAGGTCAAGGCCGGACTTCCGGCGGTGTGGGACAGCGGGGCTCCCGCGGCGAGCGCCACGATCGACCTCTCGGCGGCGCGCGCAGAGCCGATGCCCGAATTCGTCGAGCCCATGAAGGCGACGCTGGCCGACGACGTCTTCTCGGACCCCGACTGGCTGTACGAGATCAAGTGGGACGGCTACCGCGTCGAGGCGGTGGTCGACGCCGGCCGCGTCCGGATCTGGACGCGGAACCAGAACGACGCGGCGCGGTACTTCCCGGAGCTCACCGCCCGGCCGACGTGGATCGACGCCAAACAGGCGATCGTCGACGGGGAGGTCGTGGCACTCGGCGAGAACGGCGAGCCGGACTTCAGCGCACTCCAGGGTCGAACGGGCGTGCTGGGCGCCGAGCGCCGTGGACGCGGCAAGAAGCCGCGGCCGTCGTCCGAGGAGCTCGCCGCCATTCCGCTGGTATACGAGGTTTTCGACCTGCTCTACCTCGATGGGCGCTCGCTCCTCGACGTCCCGCTCGAGAGCCGCAAGCGGCTGTTGCGGAGCGTCCTGCGCGACCATGACATCGTCCGATACGGAGCGCACGTCGACGCAGACGGCGAGGCCTTCCACGCCGCCGCGCGCGAGCGGGGCCTCGAGGGGATCGTCGCCAAGCACCGCGCCAGTCGCTACGAGCCGGGTCGCCGCGCGCGAACGTGGCTCAAACTCAAGATCCGCCGCGAGCACGAGCTGGTCGTGGCCGGCTACCTGCCGGGCAAGGGCGCCGCCGCGGACCTGGGCGCGCTGATCGTGGGCGTGTACGAGGACCGGAAGCTGCGCCACGCCGGGCAGGTGGGGAGCGGCTTCAACGCGCGAACGCGCCGCGAGCTCGCGGCGCGCCTGGACGAACTGCGTCGCGAAGAGTCACCGCTCGACGATCCGCCGCGGCTGCCCGGCGCGCGGTGGGCCGAGCCGAAGGTCGTCATCCGGGCCGAGTTCGCCGAGTGGACCAGCGACGGGCTGCTCCGGCAGGCCGCCTACAAGGGCACCGAGATCGGGAAGGACGCGCGGAGCGTCCGCCGCGAGCGCGCCGTGGAGACCGAGGCGGCGACCCGTGCCGCCGACCGGGCCGTGGCGCGCACCAGGCCGGCCCGCAACGCGGCGAAGGCCACCGTGGGCGTCGTCAACGCCGCGACGCCGAGCGAGCTGCGGGCCCTCGACGCGCTGCCGGCGGAGGCGGACTGGGAGGTCGATGGCCGGAGACTGCACCTGACGAACCTGGACAAGATCCTGTTCCCCGCGGAGGCGGGTCACCCGGCCGTCACGAAGCGCGACCTCATCCGCTACCACGTCGCCGTTGGTCCGACAGTGCTGCCACACCTCGCGGACCGCGCCGTCAACCTGCATCGGTATCCGAACGGCATCGGCTCGGGTCACGGCTTCTGGCAGAAGAATCTGCCTGGCCACACGCCGCAATGGGTGCGGCGCTGGCGCTACGTGCATCGCGAGGAGGGCCCCAAGGACTACGTCGTCGTCGACAGCGTTGCGATCCTGGCGTGGCTGGCTCAGGAGGCGGCCATCGAGCTCCATCCGTGGACCTCGAAGACCAATGCCCCCGACCGGCCGACCTTCGCGCTCATCGACATCGATCCCGGCGCAAAGACGACGTGGGACGAGGTGCTCGTGTTGGGTCGCCTGTACCGGACGGCGCTCGAGCACCTCGGCGTCATCGGCCTCCCGAAGATCACCGGGAAGCGCGGTGTCCAGGTCTGGATCCCGCTGAAGCCGATCTACGGCTTCGACGACACCCGCGCGTGGGTCGAGGCGCTGTCGCGAGCCATCGGCGACGCCGTGCCCGACCTCGTCAGCTGGGAATGGTCCAAGCGGGAGCGGAGCGGCCGGGCCCGGCTCGACTACACGCAGAACGCGATCAACCGGACCCTGGTCGCGCCGTACGCCGTACGCGCGTCCCCCGGCGCACCGGTCTCGACGCCGATCCGTTGGGACGAGCTTGACGACCGGCGGCTGCGTCCCGACCGCTGGACCGTCCGTGACGTTCTCGCGCGAATCGCGAAGGTAGGCGACCTGTTCGCGCCGGCGACGGAGCTCGAGCAGGGGCTCCCATCGCTGTGATGCGCTAGGGAACCTATCCCCCGTCAGTACCGATCGCTACTCGACGTGTGGCGACCGCACCATCGCGGCGGGTGAGTCGAACCAGCCAGTACGCGCCGAGACCAGCCGCGCAACCGAGAGCGAGCGAGCCTGTAACCACCGTGAGGATCCCGATCCCGGCCACGACGATACGATCCTCCAACCGCCTGACCGATCGCGCCAGGAGCAGGTGCTGCCAGCCGACGTAGCCGACCAGGACCCCGAGGATGCTCGACGGAAACAGGTCGACCAGCACCGGGACCGCTCGGCCCAGGCCGATGGCGGCGGCGAGGTAGACGACGCCGATGGTGAGCGGGGCGAGGGCCGTGCGCGCTCCGAAGCGAACGTGCGCCGTCATGCCGCCGGCGCCGTGACACATCGGCATGCCACCGGCGAGCCCGGTGAGGAGGTTGGCGATCCCCATGTCGCGGAGCAGCATGGCCGGCCGTAAGCGAGCGGCGCGTGCGCCGAAGTAGGCACGCGCCACGTCGGAGGTGGCCACCACGGAGTTCCCGATCGTGAGCGGGATCTGCGGCAGCGCAAGGACGACGAGGCCTGTCAGCAGCTCACCGCTCGACGGCAGCGGCGACGCCGCCAGCGACGGCCCGAGCTCGAGCTCGGCGACGCCGGCCGATAGCGTGGCCGCGCCCCACGCGACCCCGGCGGCGGCGATGGGGAACAGCGCCGGCACGCGGTGTTGCCGCTGGAGCGCCGCCACGACGAGGAGCCCGCAGATGAGGGCCACGGCAGGCGCCCACTCGATGGCCCCAAGGCGGGGGTCGCGCTCGGCAAGCGTGAGGCCGGTCGACAGCAGAAGCGCGCCGAGGCCGAGCTGGATGCCGCGGATGACCGGTATCGCGAAAACGCGTTCGATGAGTGCCGGCAGCCGTCCGAATGACAGCACCAGCAGCGTCGAGCCGATCACGAGCGCCGCGGCGTGGATCGTCCCTGCCGAGAGCGACTGCGCCATCGCGATGGCGGACACGGCCTTGAACGGCTGGACCGGCACGGGAAGCCGGTACAGCAGTCCCGAGACGACGTAGTACACGCCGGCCAGCCCGAAGAGCGCGGTCGCATCGAGCCCGTTGACCGCGATGAGGCCGATCGCCAATGGCAGGAAGACGCCGACGTCTCCGAATGCGCCGGCGACCTCCCCCGCGCGGCTCACGCGCCCGGTCGCTTCCACTCGCTGCCGTCGGCGAACCGCTCGCGCTTCCAGATCGGCAGCCGCGACTTGATCGCCTCGATGACGTAGCGATTCGCGTCGTACGCCTCGGCGCGGTGCGCCGCGGCGGCGACGATCGCGACGGCGGCCTCACCGAGCGGGACACTCCCGGTGCGATGGACGACCGCGACGCTGCAGCCTGGCCAGCGTGCCTCGGCCTCGGCGACGATCTGCTCGAGGACGGCCTCCGCCATCTCGGCGTACGCCTCGTATTCGAGCTCGACGACGCTTCGGCCGTCATCGGCGCTGTCTCGCGCCCGGCCGACGAACGTCACGACCGCGCCGTGTCCGGCCTCCACGGCACGATCGAGGCGCTCCAGGTCGATCGGCTGCTCGGTGATCTCGACCGGCGAGGCGCCGCCCGAGACGGGCGGCAGGAACGCCACCTCGTCGCCGGCGTGGACCTCTGCCCGCCAGTGGACGTAGGCGGCGTTCCGTGCGGCGCGGACGAACTCGGCGTGCGGAGCAAGCGCTGGATAGCGCTCCACGCACGCGCGCCACACGTCGACGATCCGGGCGTCGTCGCCGACGTCGACCTCGAGGCGGTCCGCGGCGAGCTCGCGCAGGGCGGCGAAGAAGCGGACGCGAACCGGCATCGGCGCCTTCAGTCAACCACCGATGTACGACATCTCGACCTTCGAAAGCGCTACGGTCTCGAGGGTCCGAAGCTCGGAGTATCGGTCGTCGCGTCGGGCCCAAATGCGGCCGATGGCATCGCCGAGCTCGCGGTCGTCGACCCCCGCGCGCAGCGGTGTCCGCAGGTCGTGCCCGTCCATGGCGAACAGGCACGTGTACAGGCGGCCGTCGGCGGACAGACGTGCGCGCGTGCAGTCACGACAGAACGGCTCGCTCACCGATGCGATGACCCCGATCTCGCCCGCTCCGTCCACGTAGCGATACCGCCGCGCCACCTCGCTTCGGTAGCCGGGCTCGATCGGCTCGAGCTGGAAGAGCGCGTCGATCGAGCGCACCATCTCGGCGCCGCTGACCACGTCGTCGGGCCGCCAGCCGTTGGTGTGGCCGACGTCCATGTACTCGATGAAGCGAACGACGTGCCCGGTCCAGCGGAAGTGCCGCGCGAGCTCGACGACGCTGTGGTCGTTGACGCCGCGCTTGACCACCGTGTTGATCTTGATCGGTCCGAGGCCCGCTGCGGCGGCGGCCTCGATGCCGGCGAGGACCGGACCCACCCGGGCTCCCACGCCGTTGAGCGCGGTAGCGGTCGCGTCGTCGAGCGCATCGAGGCTGATCGTGACGCGATCGAGCCCGGCCTTCCGCAGCCGCTCGGCACTGGACGCGAGCAGAGAGCCGTTGGTGGTCAGTGTCAGCTCGCGGACGCCGTCGATGGCGTGCAGGTCGGCGATCAGCCGCTCGATTCCCTTTCGGACGAGCGGCTCGCCGCCGGTCAGGCGCAGCTTGTCCACGCCGAGCTCCACGAAGACGCGCGCCAGCCGCGCGATCTCGTCGAACGTCAGCAGCTCCGGGGTCGCAAGGAAAGCGTGGTCGGGTCCGTACACCTCGCGCGGCATGCAGTAGACGCAGCGAAAGTTGCAACGGTCGGTGACCGAGATGCGCAGGTCGCGAAGCGGCCGTCGGAGTGCGTCCACCTCACGCCGCTGCGGGCAGCTCCTCCGCGCGCTTCGCGCCGCGCTTCAGGCCGTCGAGGAACTGGTCGAAGTTGTAGCGCGGGCGCCAGCCCAGCTCGGCGTCTGCACGCCGGATGTCGAACCACTCGTTGATCGGACCCCATGGCGCGAGGCCGGCTCGTTCGAGCAGGCCGGGTGCCTCCGGCCAGTGACGCGTGATCGCCGCCATGGGATCCCGCTGCAGCGCTTCCGCGTCGCGCTCCGTGAACGGGAGCGCGGCCTCCACGTTGTAGGCCCGAAAGCCGCCGTCGTCCGCCGCTTCGACGCGCCGGATCGCGGCCAGCACCGCGGCCGCGACGTCGCGCTCGTCGACTCCGCCGAACAGCAGCCGGATCCCGTAGTGCCCAAACGGCTCAGGCACGAACATCCCGTAGCGCAGCGCCACGCCGCGGATCCCACGCGCTCGGTGGTAGTAGGCAGCCATCTCCTCGCCGAGCACCTTGGACAGCCCGTAGATGTCGCCCGGCAGGAGCGGCAGCTCCTCGTGCACGCGGACGGCGCCACCGTCCTCCGCAGGCCGTCGCGACTCCCCGTAGACGCCCATCGTGCTCGAGAAGACCGCACGCCCGACTCCGGCGGCCGCGGCGGCCTCGTAGAGGCGGAAGGTGCCTTCGACGTTGAGCGACCAGAAATCATCGGCCGGATGATTCCGCAGATGAATGCCGTGCCATGCAGCGGCGTGGACGACGCACTTGACGTCCTGCACGGCGCGCGCGGCGACTTGAGCGTCGCGGATGTCCCCGGTGATTCGCTCGGCCCCGGCGCGAGCGTCGTTCTCGGACGGCGACACGTCCAGCAGCCGGACGCGATACCCCTCTGCGACGAGAAGCGGCCTGAGGGCGCGACCGAGAGTCCCGGATCCGCCGGTGATGAGCACGAGGTCACCGCGTGGCATTACAGCGGGGAGCGTACGCCGAGCGGGTATGCGACGCCACAGGTGCGGATCGGTTACGGTCGCCCCATGACGGGCACGCGTGGCCGGGGGAGCGTCACCGTAGCGCGACTCGGGTCGCGACCCGTGCTGACCGCCACCATCGGCGCCCTGACCATCGCCTTCTCGGGCATCCTGGTGCGACTCGCCGACGTGCCACCCGCCACCGCTGCCGTCTTCCGATGCGCGTACGCGCTTCCTGTGCTGGCGGTCCTCGCGCTCGCCGAGCAGCGCCGATACGGTCCGCGCGGCGGGATGCAGCGGAGCGTCGCGCTGCTCGCGGGAGTCTTCTTCGCGATCGACCTCGTGCTCTGGCACCATGCGATCGCATTCGTCGGCGCGGGCCTCGCCACAGTGCTCGGCAACACGCAGGTCGTCATCGTCGGTGTGGTGGCGTGGCTCATGCTCGGCGAGCGACCGAGTGGGCGGATCCTCGTTGCGGTACCGATGGCGATGGCGGGCGTCGTCCTGATCTCGGGGATTATCGGGAGCGGCGCGTACGGCGACGATCCGACCCTCGGCGTCATCTTCGGGGTAGGAACCGCCCTCGCGTACGCCGCCTTCATCGTGATCCTGCGGGAGGGAAACCGCGACCTGCGCCGCCCGGCGGGACCGCTCTTCGACGCCACCCTGGCCGCCGCGGTCACCTCCCTCGCCATCGGCCTGCCGCTCGGCGAGATCGACCTCGCCGTGACGTGGCCGGCGCACGCCTGGCTCATCGCTCTCGCGTTGAGCTCGCAGGTCATCGGGTGGCTGTTGATCAGCGTCTCGCTGCCGCGCCTACCGGCCGCGGTGACATCGGTCGTCCTCACGATCCAGCCGGTCGGATCGGTTGCCCTCGCGGTCGTGCTGCTCGGCGAGTCGCCGTCGCCGCTTCAGCTCCTTGGAGTGCTCGCCATCCTTGTCGGGCTGATGCTCGCCACGATGACCGGGCGGCGCGCGCAGGCCGTCACCCGCCCACAACCGGCCTGAGCGACGCGTGGCGTCCACGTCGTCGGTCGGTCGACGGTTGCTCCTCGCCGTTGCTGCCGCCGCGGTCGCCTTCGGCGTTGGCTGGAGCGTGCCGGTCCCGAACGACGGGGACCACGACCGCGAGTCGATGACCGCGCAGGTCAAGGCGCGCTTCCCGGGCTGGGAGATCGTCAATCTCACCGAGGGCCACGAGAGCAGCTGGGTCGTCGCCGTCCGCTGTGGGTCGGACGAGGTCGGCTTTCGGCTGATCCAGGACGCGCGCCCGGTGACGGGGCTCCCGTTGGGCGACTACTGGGTCTCACCCGCGAACGGATCGTCCCGCACTCGCCTGCGTAAAGTCGCCCAGCCGATCGAGGACTGGCTGCTGTGGCGTCAGTCGCCCGCGCAGCCCCGACAGCTGGGCTGCGATCGCGGCTCCGCGGCGGGCCCATGACGTCCGTCCGTGCGCCGATGGCGATCGGCGTGCTCGGCCTGATCGGGCTGGCTGCGGGCCTCTACCTGCTGGCTCCGAGCGACATCGGCTTCACTCCCGCCGGAGTCGCTCGCGGCATCGTTGGGCAGCTCTCCACCACCCTGCCGGCCACCGTGCTCGTTCTCGCCGCTTGCGCCGTCAATCTCGCCACGGGTGCCACGCTCGTCCGGCTGGTCCGCCGCACCCCGTTCGAGTCCCTGGGCGACGCGGCACTGGCGGGGCTCGTCGGCGCCGTCCTGTTCGACACGCTGTTGCTCATGTCGCTCGGGAGCGTGGGACTCTTCCGCTGGCCGGTGATCGGCGTGCTCATGGTCGCGATCGTCGTCGCCAGTTATCGGTTTCGACCGATGGTTTCCGTTCGACCTACGCGCTGGCCGATGCCGTCCGCCGCGCCGTGGCTGCTCGTCGCCGTCGTGTGGTCGGTGCCGCTGGTCCTCCAGCTCGCCTCGCCGGCGGTTCCCTTCCTCGATGTGCTGCCGAACCACGTCGCGCCGGTCGAGCACCTTCGCACGTTCGGCGGCTTCGAGACGCTGAGCACGTCACCGTCACCGATCTACGGTCCGTCTCGCCTCTTCCTGGGGTACGTGTCATTGCTCGGCGTCGTGGCCACCCTGACCGGCCTGCCCGCCGCGACCGCCGTCGCCGCATTTGCGCTACCGCTGACGCTGCTGGTCGCAATCGCGGCTTACCGGGCCGCGGTGGCGCTGCTCGGCGCGAGTGCGGGCTACTGGGCGCTCCTCACCGTGCCGCTCAGCGTCGTCTTCCTGCGACTCCCGGACGCTCGAGGCAGCGTCCTCGTCTTCGTGCCGCTCGCGTGTGCCTGCACGCTCCTGTTCGCGCGGCGCGGCGTCACCGAGGGCCGCCGAGCCGCCTGCCTGGCCGGGGCGCTCGGAGCTGCTCTCCTGATCCATCCGCTGGTCGGCGGGCTCGCGGGCACCACGATCGCCGGCCTGACGCTGGCGCTGCCGTCACGGTTCGCCCGCGTGACGGTGCCCGGGCTCGTGGGCGCCGCGTTCGTCGGTGCGCCGCAGGCGGCGATCATGGTCGGGTTGACCGTGCCGCCGTGGGCGGGCCTGCTGGCTGTGCCCGCCGCGGTTCTCGCCGGTCGGGCGGCCCACGGTGTACGCGTTCCGCTCGCGCCGGTCCGCCCCGTGGTCGCGGCCGTCCTGGTGCTGGTGGGCCTGCTGTACGCGCCCCAACTGATCCCCGGCGCGGTGGGCGCCATCGGCGATGCCCTCGAGCTGTTCCCGGTCCTCGCGATCGGCGCAGCCCTCGCCGTCTCGATGGGCGCGACCCGCGGCCGCTGGAGCGTGGTCGCCGTAGCGATCGGGACGCTGGCGCTCGCAGGCGGCATCACGGCGGCGCTGCCGAGAGAGCCACTCTTCGCCCAGTCGCTTCGATACGAGGTCCCAAAGACGCTCGCGTACTGGGGGTCGTGGTTCCTCGCGCTCGCCGCGGCCGCCGGTTTGCGCGACCTGTGGCGGGGGCGCGGCTGGCCCGGACGGTTCGGCCCCGTCGTGGCGGCGGCGTTCATCGTCGCCGCAAGCCTTCCGCTTCGGGCCGAGACGCCGGGCCTCAACGACCACCGTGAATACCGCTACGCGGAGTCCGCCGCGGTCGCTCTCCATCACGCCGAGCGCGGGTACTGGCAGGGGTTCCCCGACGCGCGCCTGATCGTCGACGCCCAGGAGGCTGAGCTCGTCGACGTCCTCCGCGGCGAGTACCGCGCAGGGCGCCTCAACGGCGGCACCGAGATCCTCCACGTCGCCGAGAGCTTCCAGCAGTGGGCGTCGACGCCGCTGGGCGTATTCGGCGGCTTCATCGAGACCGACGCGACACTGGACCCCGAATACTCGATCCACACGACCGGAGGCCGGCTGCATCACGTCGACGAGCTGCCTGATCTCCTGTGGCAGGGGTTCGGATACGTCGTCGTCGAGCCGAACGGGCTGCCTCGCGACGTCCGGCCCGAGGTCGAAGCCGCGGGCTATCGATCGTTCTTCGCGAACGCTCGCGGCGAGATCTTCCGGCGCGACGGCTGAATGACGATGCGTCTACTGCGCGCTCGTGCGCCGGTCGTGCTCGTCGCGTGGATCGCGACGCTCGCGGCGCCGCCGGCGGCGCTCGCGCACGGCTTCGAGCGGCCGTTTCCGCTACCGGTGCCGCTCGGCCTGTATCTGGGCGGGGCGGCGGCCGCCGTGGCGGTGTCGTTCGTGGTGTCGGCGGTCGCGAGACGCCCTCCGGGCCTCGTGCCGCGATACCAACTTCGACCGCTGGCGGCCGGGGCCGCGAGGGCGGCGCGGGTGCTGCCGTTCCTTGGGCTGGCGTGGTGGTTCGCCGCCATCGCAGCCGGAATCACCGGCGCGATCCACGACTTCCTGCCGGCCGTGCTTTTCTGGGTCCTCATGTGGGTGGGCGTGCCGGTCGCGAGCGTCCTGGCCGGCAATCCGTGGCCGTCGCTGAGCCCGTTCCGTGCGATCGTCGCCGCGGTCGAGTGGCTGCTCCGACCGCTGCGCGTACGGGCGATCACGGGGTTCTTCGCGTACCCTCCGGGACTTGGCCGCTGGCCGGCGGTGCTCTTCCTATTCGGCGCGCTCTGCTTCGAGCTCGTCGTGCCGGGCTCGTTCGCCGGGGGCGTGGTCGGATGGACTCTGCTGGTGTACACACTCGTCACGCTGTTCGGGGTCGCCGTCTTCGGGGCGACCAGCTGGCTGCGCAACGCCGAGCTGTTCGAGGTGCTCTTCGGCTGGCTGGGACGGATCGGCCGCATCGGCAGACGATCTGTCAGCGCGGATCTGTGCGCCGGATGTCAGGAGGGCTGCTCGGTCGAGCACTGCATCGACTGTCCCGACTGCACCGCGGCGCGGTCCACCGGGGAGCAGGAAGCGGTCGTACGTCCATGGTTCACCGGCCTGATGGAGGTACGTGCCGCGGGATGGTCCGATGCCGCCTTCATCCTGCTGGCGCTCGCCGGCGTCAGCTACGACGGACTGCGCGAGACGGTGGCATGGGGCGCCGTGGTCCAGGTCCTGTTCGCACCGATTCAGTGGGCGATCGGCGTGCTGAACACGATCATCGCGCTCGACGCGATCGGGCTCACCGGGATGTGGCTGGTCTTCGTGGCGGCCTTCGCGCTCGCCGCGGTCGCCACGCGACGGCTCGCGCGCGGCGGGCCGTCGCTCGGCGACGTCGCCGGCAGCTACGCCGCGACACTCCTGCCGATCGCCGGTGGGTAGCTGGTCGCCCACTACTTCACGCTTCTGGTGCAGGGTCTGATGTGGCTGCCGGGCCTGTTTCTCGACCCCCGCTCCGTCGCTCCCGACATCGGCTGGATCCCGTCGGAGGTGATCTGGTACGTCAGCGTGGTCGCCATCGTCGTCGGGCACGTCGCCGCCGTCGTGCTCGCGCATCGCCTGGCGCTGCGCAGCGGTCGCCGACGAGCGTTCGTGGTCGGCGCGCCGCTGGTGCTATTGATGCTCGGCTACACGGTGCTCAGCCTGTGGATCATCGCCCAGCCGTTGACGATCGAGCCCGTCACGTAGCGGCGGGTGCCGCTCCTCCCGCCAACCCGTGAGGCGCCGCAGCGCGGAGCAGCCGAAGTCCCGCCGGCGTCCGCACGTGTGCCACGAGATACGGCCGCCTCGCCTCGCCGAGCGGTCGCGTGGCGACGGCTCTGCCGAGTCCCAGGGAGCGGAGCCGGAGCTCGAGACGGTCCGGGTCCGGGTCGAACGCCTCCAGACGATCGAGCACGCAGCCGCTATCGGCCATGGCGAGGGCGGGATGGGGCTGGGTCAGCCACTCGATCAGCGCCGGCACGAGG
>JBHENJ010000035.1:0-13037 GCA_046262115.1 Candidatus Limnocylindria bacterium
GGCGCACCCCACACCGCCATGACGGCATCGCCGATGAACTTCTCGACGGTCCCGCCGTGCCGGGCGATCACCTCGCGCGCGGTCGCAAAGTACGCCGCCAGCAGCTCCTGCAGCGCTTCCGGATCGAGCGACTCGGCGAGCGGCGTGAACTCCACCAGGTCCGCGAAGAGGACCGATACGAGCCGCTGTTCGGTCTGTGGAGCGGGTGCCTCGAGTGCGGCCGCGGCGTCGGCGACGCTCTTGACGTCCGCGCCGCACTCCGCGCAGAACCGCGCGTCCTCGGGAAGCGGCGCCCCACACGACGGGCACGCGACGAGGCGAACGCCGCACTGGAGGCAGAACTTCTGGCCGCGCCGGGTGTCGGCGCCGCACCGGTAGCAGACCACGGGTCCTGCGAGCGTACTCGCCGGGGCAAACCGCGACGATCGTGACCGCTGCGGACGGGCGCCCCGGCCTTAGCCGGGGCGCCCATTAAACGGGAGCCTCAGCGGCGAGCCGGTCGTCGCAGAGACTGAGCGGCCAGGAGCGATACAGCGGAGCCGGTTCCGAGGAGCCCCGCGGCAACGACGTACAAGAGCACGGCGGGATCGCCGGGGTTCTCCGGCGTGGACGTATTCGGGAGGCCGCTCGCAGGTGGAGTGCTGGGTGCGCCCGTCGGCGTCGGCGTCGGCGACGCGGGCGGCTGCAGGGCGTACACGTGGACCCAGTCAAAGAGTGCGCTCGTCTCGTCGGGACCGGTCACCTCGCTGCACCCCGTGTCGCAGTCGGAGCCTGCGCCCAGCGAGATCAGGCCGATCCGGCTGCCGAGCTCATGGGTCCACACGCCACCCCGGATCCAGGCATCCGGCTCACCGTCCGCGTTCGCGTCCTGGCTTGTGTAGGCCTGGTAGAGCTCGACACCGCCGGCGGTCCAGTGGTGGATTCGCAGGAACGTCCATTCGTGTGGCGGACCGACAACGGTGCTCCCGAAGAACGCCGGCACATCGACGCTCCACTCCTTGGCAAACTCGGTCTGGCGAGTCTCCCAGATGGAGACGTGGGTGAGCCTGACGTAGTCATCGTCGCCCACTGTCCCACTGTCGCCGCCGTAGATGACGACCCCTGCCTGCCGATAGTTGTGCCAGAAGCCTTCGGTCGGGATCGGGAGCCGAACGCGGATATCCACGACGAACTCGGTGTCGGGCGCCGGCTCGACCAGGACCGATGCGTCGTTCCTGTCGCCAAACAAGTCGGCGAACTGGGTGTCGAAGCGGAAGCCGCCTGCCTCCACGCCAAACGTCCCGGGATCCGGCTCGCGGATCCAGCTCCACTGCGAACCGAAGGTGCCATCGAATTCATCCGACAGCTCATCGACCAGCTCGAAGCGACTGAGGTCGACGCTCCCACAGGAAGGCGGGGTGTACCCGCTCGCCGGATCGCCGGGCTGGGACGCGGGCGCCGGCATCGGTCCGTCCGAGACCCAGCAGCCACCGCGCACAGTGGGGAATCCGCCGGCTGCGGTCCAGTCGAGGGGATCGAGCATTGCCGGGCGCTGCATGATCAGATCGCCGGTCGCATCGCTGGCGGCCTGGAGGTACGGGTCGTTCATGTCGACGGCGTGATAGATGGTCCACCACTGACCGGCGAAGTCCTGGAATACCGTATTGTGGCCGGGTCCCACGAAGCGGTTGCCGTTCATGCTCAGCACCGGCGTGCCACCTACTCGCGCGTCGAGCAGCGAGACGCCTTGAGCGTCCACATACGGCCCCTCGGGGCTAGTTGAGCGGCCGGCGAATACGCTGTACCCGGTCAGCGCGCCGTTACAGCAGTTCGACGCGGATACGAACAGGTAGTAGTACCCGCCGTTGAAGACGACCTCGGCGCCTTCGTAGCGATTGGGGATGGTGACCGGGAATTCGCTCTCAGGATCGCTCTCGGTCCAGAGACTGGTCGGCCCGGCGACCTCCTCCACCAGCTGGCGTCCCCAGATGCCGCCGTAGTAGCTGCCGAAATAGATGTAGTGGGCGCCGCCGTCCTGGGCGACAAAGACCTCGGCGTCGATGGTGACGAAGAAGTTGCACCCCTCACCGCCGGGGCGTGGATCGACAACGGGGTCGCCAGAATCCGTCCATGGGCCCAGCGGGCTGTCGGACGTCGCGACGCCGATGGCCGGGTCGAAGCCGCAATCCGCGACGCCCGAAACGTCCGGCTTCGGGTCGGTCACGGTGTAGTAGAGGTACCAGACCCCGTCGAGGAAGTCGATCTCCGGCGCCCACAACCCAGCGGTCGGTTCCGCCCAATCGGGGAAGTTGCCGGTCCCATCCGAGGGAAACGCATCGCCCTCATAAGTCCAGGTCACGAGGTCGGGCGACGAGTACATCGGGATGTTGTGGAACGTGGCGTCGTCGTCGTTCAGCGGGTCTTTGGTGCAGTACATGAACCACATGCCGTCGACGTCGCTGTAGATGACCGACGGATCTGCGCAGCTCTCGACGATCCCGCCGCCATCGATCGCGGGCAGAAGCGGGTTCTGATAGGAGTCGGCAGCGAGAACCGTGCGGGGGACAGCGACGGTGAGGGCCAGGACGGCCGATACAGCGAGCGCGATGACCGCCAGAAGCGAGACCATCACTTTGCGGGCAGCGACGCCCGCAGGACGCCTTACCGACACCCCGGAATCCATCGGAATCCCTCCCCACCGCCGACCGCGCATGCGGCCGCGCAGACACACGCTACGCCACCGTGGCAAGCCCGAGCGCTGTCGCGGCGAACGTCAGGACGGCTTGAAGCCTGGGCGCGGCGAAGCGCGTCGGCGCCGCGCTCCGAGTGGCCCGTCACACTGCCGCGATGGTCGCAAGAGTCGCGTGTTCGAGCAGCTGCGCGAACGCGTTCGCGAGTCGCATCTGCTCAGGCGTCCGCGCGCGCACGCGCAGGAGCGCCGGCGAACAGACGAGGACCGATACGCATCGCGCCCGCGACGTCGCCACGTTCAGGCGGTGGCGGCTGTACAGGAAGTCCATGCCGCGCGGCGCATCCTCCGGCGTCGAGGTGGCCATGCTGTAGATCGAGATCGGGGCTTCCTGGCCCTGGAACTTGTCGACCGTCCCGACGCGCGCCTGCGGCGGCAGTAGCGCCGCGATGGCCCGCACGTGCGCGTTGTATGGCGCCACGACGAGGACCTGCGGGTAGCCGACGGGTTGTAGCTTCCCGTCGTCGTCGGTCCACGTCGCACCCGACTCCACGAGGGAGCGGACCAGTCCCGCGACGAACTCGGCCTCCTCGGGCGACGTGTTCTGGCGGCCGATGTGCGGGACCGGGAGGTGCCGGACGCCGGTGCCGTCAAGGAGCAGGACTGAGGCGGCCGTGTGCGCGCCCAGGCCGACGTTGAAGCGTTGCGCCGCGAGGCGCTCCTCCGCCGCGAGCCGGCCTTCGTAGAACGCGTCGGAGGTGAACTCGCAGAGGTCGGGGTGGAGACGCCGCGTGCGCTCCAGGAACAACCCTTGATCGGGAGGCATCGTCGCGGCGGCTCCGAGGATGTGACCGAGGGCCGATCTCTCCGCGCCGGGCGGGTGGGTCCCCTGGAGTGGCTGGTCGAGCTGAAGCGGGTCGCCCAGCAGGACCACGTTCCGCGCCGCACCGGCCACGGCGATGGCGTTGGCGAGCGCGAACTGGCCCGCCTCGTCGATGAACAGATCGTCCACGCTCTCGGTGAAGTCGCCCCGCGACCAGATCCAAGCCGTCCCGGCGGCGACATCGACGGTGCCCTCTGCCAGCGCGGCGCGGACTTCGGTCGCGTCATCGGTGCACCGGACCTCCTCCATACCGCACCGCTGTTCCTCGTCGGCCTTCTGGATCGCGCGCACCGGGACCCCCTCCTCGCGCGCGGCCTCGACGACCTTCTGGAGCAACAGGCCGATGACCTTGTGGCTGTTCGCCGTGATGCCGACGTGCCTCCCGGCCGCCACGAGCGAGACGATCATGCGTGCCGCCGTCGACGTCTTGCCCGAGCCTGGCGGGCCCTGGATGGCAAGCGTCGTACCGTCGAGAGCGGTCGCAAGACGGCGCGCCGCGTCGATCGGCCGCTCCCACGGGAGGGCGACATCGAGACCCGGCCGCAGCCCGACGCGCGGTGGAAGGCGAAGCAGGAGGTCCCGCGCCGCCCGGTACGCACCCGGCGCCGTCACCTCGTGATCCGCGACCCAATGGCCGATGCGGTAGAGGCTCTCCTCCTGCGCCGGCGTCGTGTACAGGTCGTGCGGCATGAGCGACACCGGGTGGGGGACAGTGCTGTTCTTGCCTCGCTTGAGCTCGATTACTCCCTCACGGTTGTCGAGGCGGACGATGGAGCCCGGCGACTTGCCGGTCACCGGGTCGAGCACCGTCGCGCGCTCGTCGACCTTGTGCTCCTGCACCGGGAAGTGGTAGCGATGGATCCGCGAACGGTCGACCTCGCCGGCCTCGGCCTCGTACGTGAGGCCGCCGATGGTCTCCCCGTCGTCGATGCACTCTTCCGGCGTCAGGTCGCGCATCCGGAAGTAATTCCACCAGACCGACTTGCGCTCGCGGCGGTGCCAGCTCAATAGCTGCGCCAGCAGCCACCGAGCACTCTCCTCGGGCGTCCGGAGCTGCGGATCGGCGGAGACGCCCCGCGTGAGCCGCTCGGCAAGCTCCTGGACTCGGGCCTGGCTGGCCGCGAGCTCCTCGCCGGGCCTGCCGTCCGTGGGCCCGGGACGCGGGACGGGCGCGCTCGTCGCGACCTCGAGCTCGACGCGCAGCCGCTCCAGCCAGTCGCGGAGCATCAGGTTCGACGTGCAGTCGTCGCGGTTGTAGGCCGCGATGCGCTCGAGGATGGCGGGATCGTCGGCCGGGGCCGCCTCGTCGCCGAGCTGGAGCCACGTCTCGAAGGCGACGATGCTCGAGCCGGCGTCGCGGAGGTCGATCTCGCGTGTGAAGCCGTACAGCGGCTCGAGCTTCTTGATCGAGTAGCTCTCGACGGACGCCCGCAGGCCCTGCTTCACGACCCGGTGCAGATCGACGAACACGCCGGCGCGCAACAGTCGATCGACTTCATCCTCGCGTGTCGCGTGGCGCCCCATCAGGCGCTTCATCGCGGACGGCTCGTAGGGCGCGAAGTGGTAGACGTGCATCGCGGGATCCGCGTCGAGGCGCTCGATCATCAGATCGGTGGCACGCTCGAACGCGACCTTCTCGGCGGCACGATCAGTGCCCCAGAAGGCACGGGATCGCGGCGTGCCCGCGACGTCACGCTCCGACGGGTCGATGAAGCCGAACAGGTACTCGAGGCCGTCATCGAAGGCGTATGGATCCCCCTCGATGTCGAAGAAGAGATCGCCCTGCGAGGGCGGCGGCAGCCGAGCCAGGCCGTGGTCCGGCTCTACCGGGCGCAGCAGCTCGTAGAGCATCGTGTTGCGACGGCGTCCCTCCGACTGGATGCGCGCCTGCCCGTGGATCCGCTCGACAGTTTCGGCGCCGACGCCGTCGAGCCGAGGCTCCATCGGCAGGGTGGTCGCTGCCAGCTCCTCGAGCGTGGTCACGCCGCGCTCGGTCAGCGCACGCCGCTGGTGGCTCGAGATGCCCGCAACAAGTGAGAGATGGTCGTCGGCCCGCCGCCGAGCCTCGCAGTCCTGGTTCCAGCGGCAGACGGCGCAGTGCTCGACGGGGTCCGGATACGTCGCGAGCGGCGGGTACGCGGGGGACATCGCGTCGGCGCCCAACGTGAAGGCCTCGAAACGGGCCTTGACCGACCGGTAATAGGCCATGAAGTCGGCGACGCGGAACCGCTGACGCTCGCGTGCCACGCCACCCAGCACCACGTACATCCAATCCGGCTCGAGCTCCTGGATCGCCGCGAGCTGGTCGACGTAGGAGCAGATCTGGAGCAGCGCGCTGCTCTTCACGTGTCGCGCCAGCTTCGTATCCGCGACCTCGTAGCTCCACGCGCCGAGGGCGCTGGGCCGCTCCACGCGGAGCAGGAAGTCGGCATGCCCGCGCCACCTCCCGTCGAAGAACGTCGCCTGGTAGATGACGTCGTCGCCTCGCGCGAGAGCCGCGCGGGTTGCCGCGGCCGACGCCCGAAGCTGGTCGCCGCGGTCCTCGATCGAGCCGTCCGGAAGGATCTCGGTGATGCGGCGGCCCTCGTCGCGCAACTCTGCCAGGTAGCGCTGCTCGTGCTCGAAGCCGCGCCGCCGGATCACCTCGAGATCCGGGTCGTTGCGCTCGGGTCGCGCCACGACGCCCGCGGCCGCCGCGCGCTCGAGGTTGGTCAGGTGCTCGCAGGCGAGGTACCCGACGAGGTCGGTCGCGCTGAAGACGGGACTGCCATCGATGAGCTGCACGGCGCGACCAGTCTAGGAAACGCTCGCGACAGCTCGGCCGTCGCGGTGTGCATCTGCCCTGGGTACCGCACGCTGGCGTCGGCCGCGGCGCGGAGACGACCGTCCCGGTGGAGGCGCCCGGTACTATCGCGCCGGTAGCGGTCTAGCCCCGTCCGGGGTTGACTTCGGGCGCATGTCTGTCCCCTCACAGGCGGTGACGGCCGCGACGGCCGCGCGCCACGCGACGGCTGCCGCTTCCGCGCCGCACGGTCTTGCTGACAACGGCCTGACCGCCTGGGCCAGCGACGGGCGGATTCCGCGGTCTGCGGGCGCCGTCGCGGTGGGTGTCGGGCTGGCCGTGCTCGTGGGATGGGTCCTGGGCGCGGAGACGCTCAAGTCGTTCCTGCCGGGCCACGTGGCGATGAAGGCCAACACGGCGGTGGCCTGGATCCTCATCGGCGGGTCGCTCGTGGTCCTGAGCCGCGCCGACCGTCCGCGACACTGGGCGGTCGTCGGGAACGCGCTCGCGATCGCCGCGGCGCTGCTCGCCGTCGTCATCGGCAGCCAATACATCCTCGGGCGGGACCTCGGGATCGACCAGGTTCTCTTCGCCGAGCCGCGCGGGGCGGTTCTCACCGTCGACCCGGGCCGGATGTCTCCGCAGACTTCGATCAGCTTCGTCCTCGTGGCGTCCGCCATCGTCCTGACCGGCGTACCGCTCCTGCGGCGGTGGGTGCCGTGGCTGGCATGCGGCCCGATCCTCCTCGGGCTGCTCAACCTGCTCGATCAGCTCTACGCCGCCAGCGTCCCGACCTTCCTCGCGGCGTTCACGCAGATGGCTTTCCCGACTGCGGCGCTGTGCGTGTTCACCGGTCTGGCGGTCATGCATCTGCTGCCGGACGGCGGCCCGATGGCGATCTTCCGCGGGACGGGATCCGCCGCCAGGCTGTCCCGGCGGCTGCTCGTGGCGGCCGTGGTCATCCCGCTGGCGCTCGGTTGGCTGCGGCTGCAGGGCGAGCGCGCGGGCCTCTACGACAGCGCATACGGGGTTGTCCTGATCACGCTCGCTACGATGCTGCTGTTCGTGGTCGTGGTGCGCCAGACATCGGTCTCGCAAGCCAGGGCCGATGCCGAGCGCACCGCATCAGAGGCGGCGCTCCAGCAGGCGAGGGTCGCCGCCGAGAAGGCCAATCGCGCCAAGAGCGAGTTCCTGTCGCGCATGAGCCACGAACTCCGCACGCCGCTCAACTCGATCCTCGGCTTCGGCCAGCTGCTCGAGCTCGACAAGCTGTCGGAAGAGCAGCGAGAGAGCGTGCGGTACATCGTGAAGGGTGGGCGGCACCTGCTCCAGCTCATCGACGAGGTGCTGGACATCGCGCGGATCGAGACCGGCCGCCTGACGATGTCGCCAGAGGCCATACGCGTCCGGGATGTCGTCGACGATGCGCTGGTGCTGATCGGGCCGCTTGCGGCCGAGCGGTCACTGACCGTCGAGGTCGAGGGACTGGCCGACGCCGATCGGCACGTCCGCGCCGACCGACAGCGCCTCAAGCAAGTCCTGATCAACCTCCTTTCCAACGCCGTGAAGTACAATCGTGAGCGCGGAACGGTCCGGGTCAGCGCCTCGGAGCCGGCACACAACGTCGTCAGGATCGCGGTGCGCGACACCGGCCACGGTATCGACGCATCAAAGCTCAGTCGGCTGTTCACGCCGTTCGACCGACTGGGCGTGGAGGGGACTTCGGTCGAGGGGACCGGCATTGGCCCGGCGCTCTCGAAGGCCCTCGTCGAGGCCATGGGCGGCACCATCGGCGTCGAGACCGTGGTGCGTGAGGGCACGACCTTCTGGGTCGATCTCGCAATCGCGGAGAGCCCACTGGAACGCTACGAGCGACTCCAGCGCGCGAGCACTGCTCTCCAGCCGGCACGGCACGGCGTCCAGAAGCGGGTGCTGTACATCGAGGACAACGTCCCGAACATCAAGCTGGTCGAGCGCGTCATGGAGCTGCGCCCCGACGTCGAGGGGATCACGGCGACCACGGGCAGACAGGGACTCCATCTCGCTCGAGTCACCCTTCCCGAGGTCCTGCTGCTCGACCTCGACCTTCCCGAGGTCCGCGGCGAGGAGATCCTCCGCCGGCTGAAACAGGACGAGGCGACGGCCGCAATACCGGTGATTATCCTCAGCGCCGATGCGACGGAGGGCTCGGTGAAGCGCCTCCTGGCCGAGGGCGCTCGCGACTACCTGACCAAGCCGCTCGACGTGGAGCAGCTGATCGAGCGCATCGACCGCGTTCTGGCGACTCCCGTCCCGGCGTGAGAGAGGCGCTGGGCTGCGCCGGCGCTCGGCGGGCCGAGGGGTCCACGCGAGGTCGACGTTCCACAGCGTCTCGATCGACGACGCTTCGAGCTAGAGCTCGGGCTCCACGTCCGGATTCTCGTCCGGCAGCCGCATCGGTGCCGCATCGGGTAGCTCAGAGGGCTCGCCCTCCTCGCCGGGCACGTCCGCGAGAGCGTCGCGCGCAGCCTCGGGATCGTCCAGCGAACGCGGGAAGTCGTCGGTCGTCATCGGATTGCGGCTCAGTATCGGGTATTGACGTCGATCGGGCCCGGACCGGGCACGCGGTCTGCATTTAAGGTCCGTCGGCAGCCTCGGACCGATCGGGGGACGGGCTGCCGCCACGTATCCACGGGAGGCCGCGCCGCCATGACCTCGCCGCGCGGCACCTACCTCGCGCTCGGCGACTCGCTCGCGGCCGGCGTGGGCGCCACCCTCCCCCGAGGTCACCGGCTACGTCCCGCGCGTGTTCGCCGCTCTCCGGGAGTCGAGCGTCCCGATCGATCGGCTCGTCAACCTCGCGGTGAGCGGTGAGACGAGCGCCTCGTTCGTCGCTTACGGCCAGCTGGAGCGGGCGCTGGCCGTTGCCGGCGACGCGAACGCGGGCGTGCGGCTGGTGACGCTCGACATCGGCGCCAACGACTTCCTCCGGCTCGCGGCCGAGGAGCCGTGCGCCTCCGCGCCCCAGAAAGCGCAGTGCCGCGCGGCGATCAGCCGCACCGTCGCGGCGTTCGAGCCCACGTATCGGTCCATCCTCAACGCGCTGCTCGCCGCGCTAAGCCAGGCGGCGCGCGATGCGACGGTGATCGTCCTCACCTACTACAACCCGGTCTCGGGCACCGGCGACGAGGTGGAGCCGGTCGCCGAGTTCGCGCTCCTGGGCGACGACGCGCGCCTCGACTGCGTGGCAGCCGGCGCCTCGGCAACGGCGAGAGGCCTCAACGACGTCATTGCCTGCAGCGCTCGCGAGCGAGGCGTCGCGGTGGCGGACGTCCATCCCGCGTTCGCCGGGCGCGCGGCCGAGCTGACGCTGAGCTCATACGACGACGTCCATCCCAACGACCCGGGTCACGCGGTGATGGCCGATGTCGTCGTTCGCGTGGCGCGGGTTTGCATGACGCGCTAGCGTTTGCGGCATGTGCAGGAGCATCAAGGTCCTCCGAGACGGTGCCGTCCCCGCGCCTGACGGCGAGATCCACGCCGCCGCGCTCCAGTTCGTGCGCAAAGTCAGCGGGTACCGACTGCCGAGCCGCCACAACGAGGCCGCGTTCAATGCGGCCGTCGCGGAGGTCGCCGCCGCGTCCCGCCGCCTTCTCGATGCGGTCTCGGCCACCCATCCCGCCGCTCACCACCGCTGATGGCCAGCGTGATCGTGAAGAGCCTCGACGACCCGGACGGCGAGGCGGAGTGGGGTTCCCGCGGTCGCGGCCGGGGACAGGGCGTCGAGGTGGAGGACACCATGCTCTGGCGCTCGGTGCTCCAGCCGGGCTGGAGCTGGGACGAGGACATGAAGCCGGAGGCGGGAAGCGACAGCTGTCCACTCGAGCATCGCGAGTACGTCCTGTCGGGTCGGATCCGCTACGTCATGGACGACGGCTCCGAGGCGGAAGCAGGCCCCGGCTCGTACATCGTCGTGCACCCCGGACACCGCGGCTTCGTCGTCGGCGACGAGCCGTGCGTAATGCTGGACTGGTAGGTCGCGGCCCCGTCGCCCGGTAAGTCCTACGCGCGCGATCGAGCCTCGCGGACCGCGTCCATGAATCGCTCCGCGCGCTCGCGCTCGACCGGATTCCATGTCACGCCGTCGCGCTCGAGGCTCGTCCCCACGATGCAGCCGTCTGCGACCTCGAAGATCGGGGTGACCGATTCGGCGCGGCCCCCGTGTTGGCGATGACCGGGACGCTCCCCGCCGCCTGCTTCGCGGCGCGCAGATCGTCCATCGCGAACGGCACACCGGCCGTGTGCCCGCTCACGAGATCGCATCCATCTCCAGGAACGGCCGCCATCGCGGCCGGGATCTCGGCTCCGACGCGAAGCTGATACGGGATATCGGCCTCGCTGGAGAAGAGGACGCCGTCGAAGCCGGCGTCCTGGAGAGCGCTGAGGCCCGCGCCGAGGACGTCGACGCATCGACGTCGGCAGCCGCATCGTGCCTCGGACGGCCGGGAAGTCCGGGAAAGTGGAGCATCCTGATGGCGGGCTTGGGCGTGCGAAAGACGCGATCGAGCATCCATATCGGTTGACGTTGACGCCGCGAACGCGGTCGTGAGACTGTCCGCTGACAGCGGATGGTGTCAAGGCGCTCTTGCGTTCCGAAGGAGAAGACGGATGGGTGAAGACCAGCCAAAGACTCGCCAGTTCGAGGAGCTGCTGCGTGCAGGCGACCTGGGGGGCGCCTCTGCGGCGATGTGGGAGAACGCGACGGACGACTTCGTCAAGGAGTGGCCGCAGTCAGGGGAGATCATCCGCGGCGTGGAGAACGATCGCGCCATAGCGGAGCACTATCCCGCGCGTAGCGGAGGCGGCGGCGCTCCGGCCTATACCTTCCGGCGCGTTCTCGGCAGCGGCGACCTTCGCGTCGTGCTTGGGGAGATCGATTATGGCGACGGCGTACCCGTGCAGGCGATCTCGATCGCCGAGCTGCGCGACGGCAAGATCGCTCGCGTAACCGAGTTTTTCGCCTCGCCGTTCGAGGCGCCCGAGTGGCGGCGGCAGTGGGTCGAGCTGGGTGAGAGGACCGCTACCGCGCCTTAGCCTCTGACGCGGACGCCGGCGCGGGCTGAGCTTCGCGGTCGGGCGCGGGCTGCGACTCGGTCGGTTTGCGTCAGACCTCGAGGCGGCGACCATCGGTCATCGCCCAGTAATCTCGGTGCTCGACGACCAGGCCCATGGGGTCGAATCGCAGGACCGAGACACCGGCGAGGCTCATCTCGCGTCCCTCCGTCCTCAGGACGGCGCGGTACTCCACCGCGGCGCCGTCGCCGGAGGCGATCGGTTCTGCGAACCAGCACTCGACCGCCTCTTCTTCCGCGAATGCGGCGGTGACGTACTGCCTGGCGCCGTCGCGGCCGCGGAGAGGCTCACGGAACGGGTGTGAGAGATACACGGCGTCGTCGGCATACAGGGCGACGATCGCGTCTACGTCGTGCGCGGGCCAGGCCGCACGCCAGGTCGCTGCCCACTCACGAGCCGCCTGCGTGGGGTCGCTTACAGGTGGCGCGCCCGGACGTTCAGACTGGTCCGGAGTCGGTCGTCCACCACTCATAGAACTGCTGCGCGCCGACGTCGAAGCCCTCGGCGTAGCCCTTGATCAACAGCCGGTCATCGGTCCAGCTGATGATGTAGCCGATGTCGAAGTCAACGCATGCGACGCGCCCGGCGTCCTCGTTTCCGATCGTGTACGCGCCCTCTCCGGGCCATGCTGTGGCGTCCTCGCACGACCCGGCGTCCCGTTCGACGCCCATGAAGTCAAGGTTGCTCTGGTAGGCCTCGTCCATGTCGGCCGGCGAGTCGAACAGATGGTAGGTGACGCTGATGTCACCGCCGGCGGCCGAGATCCCGCATCCGATCGCGGCGATACCTACTCCGGCGCCAAACTCACTGCGGCTGCAGTCGGCGCGCAACGATTCGGGGATGTGCGAGAGTAGCTCCTCCTCCTGCGCGCTCGGGAACTCTTCGGCCGGCTCCGTCTCTGCGGCCCCCGTCTCCTCGACGGTCGCCGGAGCGGTGCTCTCGAGCGCTTTGGTCGCCTCCACGGTCTCAGTGGCGCGATTGGTCGCGGTTGGACCGCCACCACCGTTGCACGCTGCCAGGATCAGCGCGAGGCCGAGCCAGAGCGCCGCGATGCTCCGGGCGAGCTTCATCTCGTTCCTCCTGTTGAGGTATGCGTCCGAGAGACAACCGTACGCCAACCGGCGGGCGATCCGCAGCCCCACGATGGTCCCGTAACGTGTATTCGAATATCTCGGGCGCGCCGATAATCGACCCATGACCGTCGGCGGGTCGCGGACGAACGGCTTCCTCTTCGCCGACCTGCGCGACTACACGCGATTCGTCGAGGCCCAAGGCGACCGCGCCGCGGCCGAACTGCTCGAGGCCTATCGGACGCTGGTCCGCTCCACCGTCGCAGAGTTCGGCGGCGCAGAGATCAAGACCGAGGGCGACAGCTTCTACGTCGTCTTTCCGTCGGCGAGCGGGGCCGTCCAGTGCGGCCTGGCGATCCTGCGAGCCGCGGCCGAGAGCCGCGCGCAGGGCGGAGGACCGATCCGCGTCGGCATCGGCGTCCATGCCGGCGAGACGGTCGAGACGTCCGAGGGCTACGTTGGCTCGGCGGTGAACATGGCGGCGCGCGTCTGCGCCCAGGCACGCCCCGGCGAGCTCCTCGT
>JBHENJ010000036.1:0-9027 GCA_046262115.1 Candidatus Limnocylindria bacterium
GTCGGCCTGCCGTGGGGCGACTACACCGAGGACAACCTCGATCTCGACGAGAGCGAGCGCGTCCTCAACGAGGACCACTACGGGCTCGAGAAGCCCAAGGAGCGGATCCTCGAATACATGGCCGTGCGCAAGCTGGCCGAGAAGATCCGCAGCCCGATCCTGCTCTTCGTCGGCCCGCCCGGCGTCGGCAAGACCAGCCTGGGCAAGAGCATCGCGCGCGCGATGGGACGGAAGTTCGTCCGCATGAGCCTGGGCGGCATCCACGACGAGGCCGAGATCCGCGGCCATCGGCGCACCTACATCGGCGCCCTGCCCGGCCGCGTCATCCAGTCGATCAAGACCGCCGGCAGCGCAAACCCCGTGTTCATGCTCGACGAGATCGACAAGGTCGGCATGGACTTCCGCGGCGACCCGTCATCGGCGCTGCTGGAGGTGCTCGACCCCGAGCAGAACAACACCTTCCAGGACAACTACCTGGAGGTGCCGTTCGACCTGTCCAAGGTGCTCTTCATCGCCACCGCGAACATGCTCGACACCATCCCGCCGGCGCTACGCGACCGGATGGAGGTGATCCAGCTGCCCGGCTACACGCAGATGGAGAAGCTGCGCATCGCCCAGCAGTTCCTGATCCCCAAGCAGCTCGAGAACCACGGCCTGACCGCCGAGCAGCTGACGCTCGAGGAGACCGCCGTGGTGCGCATCATCCAGGCTTTCACCAAGGAGGCCGGAGTACGGAACATCGAGCGTGAGATCGCCAACATCGCGCGCAAGGTCGCGCGCAAGGTGGCCGGCGACGCCAGCGTCAAGATCAGCGTCACCGCCGACAGCCTGGAGGAGTACCTGGGCCCCGCACGGTTCGACTACGGCGAGCTGGACGCGGAGGACCAGGTGGGCATGGCGACCGGGCTGGTGGTCTCCGATGCCGGTGGCGACATCGTGCAGATCGAGGTCACCAAGATGGAAGGCAAGGACGAGTTCATCCTGACCGGCCAGCTCGGGAACGTCATGCAGGAGTCGGCCCGCGCCGGGATGAGCTACGTCCGCTCACGCGTCCGCGAGCTGGGGATCGACCCCGGCGTCTTCGAGAAGCATACCTTCCATATCCACGTCCCGGCGGGGGCGACACCAAAGGACGGGCCGTCGGCCGGCGTGACCATGGCGACCGCGCTGGCCAGCCTGCTCGCCGAGCGGGCGGTGCGGCGTGACCTCGCCATGACCGGCGAGATCACGCTCCGTGGGCGCGTGCTGCCGATCGGGGGGCTCAAGCAGAAGATGCTCGCTGCGCACCTGGCGGGCATCAAGACCATCCTGATCCCCAAGCGCAACGAGAGGGACCTGGTCGACATCCCGGCCGAGGTGCTCGAGCAGATGCGGGTCGTGCCGGTCGAGACCATGGACGACGTGCTGGCTGAGGCGCTGACCGACAATCCCCGCCCGGCCGCGCAGGTCAAGGCGGAGCGCGCCGGCCGTCAACGAGTTGCGGCGCGGCGCGTGTCCCGGCGAGGCGCAGACAAGCCGGCGGCCGTGCCGCCGGTGTCCCGCACCCCGGCGCCGGGCCAGCCACCCGCGGTGGGCAGCTAGGGGAGACAGCAGGCCGGGGTAATCCCGGCCACACCGTCTGAGCATCGGATGGAGTACAAGGACTACTACGCCGTCCTCGGCGTTCCGCGGACCGCGACCCAGGCCGAGATCAAGAAGGCCTATCGCAAGCTGGCCCGCGAACTCCATCCCGACCGCAACCCGGGCGATTCGAAAGCCGAGCGCCGGTTCAAGGACGCCAACGAGGCTCACGCCGTCCTGAGCGACCCAGACAAACGGAAGCTCTATGACGAGCTCGGGTCCAATTGGCAGGCGTACGAGCGTGCCGGAGCGGCGTCCGGTGGCCCGGGCGCGGCCGGTGACTTTCCGGGTGGCTTCACATCGTCGGGCGGCAACTTCACGTATCGCACCATCGACCCGTCCGAGGCGAGCGGGTTCAGCGACTTCTTCCGCGCCTTCTTCGGCGGCGATACGGGCGCCTTCAACTTCGGCGGTCCGGGACGAACCGTGCGCTCGGGGCCCAGCAGGTCGTCAGGCCGCGCGTCGACCACCAGCCGCTCCACGCGGTCGGCGGGCGACACGGCCGGATACGACTTCGATTGGGGCGATCTCGACGACTTCGCCGACCTGCGTGACCCGGCCACCGCCCGTCGGCCGGCGCCCGCGCCCGCCGAGGCCGAGACCGAGGTCACCCTGGCCGAGGTGCTTCGTGGGACCGAGCGCCTCGTCAACGTCGACGGCCGGCGCCTACAGGTCAAGATCCCACCGGGGGTGGCCGATGGCTCGCGGATCCGCCTCGCAGTCGGCGAAGCCGGAGGTGACGGTGCGCAGGCCGCGGACGCCGTGTACATCCGAGTGCGGATCGCGCCCGACCCGCGGTTCGAGCGGCGAGGCGCGGATCTCATCACCGAGGTCCCGGTAACGCTCGAGGAGGCGCTGCTGGGCGCCGAGGTCCCGGTGCCGACGCCGAGCGGGAAGCTTCGCCTCAAGTTGCGAGCGGGCACGCAGCCGGGGCAGGAGATCCGGGTCGCGGGACGCGGGCTGCCGCGCCGCGGCAACAAGGCACGCGGCGACCTCAGCGTCCGCGTCAAGGTGGTGCTGCCGAATCTCGACGACGAGGGCCGCGAGGAGTTCCGCCGATTCGCGGCCAAGCTCCCGCAGCCCGATCCGAGGAGCTGAGCAGTGCGCACCGAACGCTTTACCCAGAGGGCGCGGGAGGCGATCGTCGAGGCGCAGCAGCTCGCGGAGCGCGAGGGAAACCCACAGCTCGAGATCGCGCACCTGCTGCTCATCCTGGTCGAGCAGCCCGACGGCGTCGTGCCGGCCGTGCTCGAGCGGCTGGGCCACGAGCCGCGCGAGGTCGCGGACGGGCTGCGCCCGGTGCTCGACGCGCTCCCCAAGGTGAGCGGCGCGACGCAGCTGACGCTCTCCGACGGAGCGCGCCGCGTCCTGTCCGACTCCCACCCCGTCGCCGAGCGGATGCGCGACGACTACGTGTCGACGGAGCACATCATGCTCGCGATACTCGAGGCCGGGCAGGCCGATCCGGCGCAGCGCGTGCTCAGCGACATCGGCATCGGCGCGGCAGACGTCCTGCAGGCGCTGACCAGTATCCGCGGAGCGCAGCGCGTGACGAACGAAAACCCTGAGGCGACGTACGAGGCACTCGAGAAGTACGGCCGCGACCTGACCGAGGCGGCACGCCGGGGCCTCCTCGATCCCGTCATCGGCCGCGACGAGGAGATCCGGCGCGTCATCCAGGTGCTCAGCCGCCGCACGAAGAACAACCCGGTCCTCATCGGCGACCCGGGAGTCGGCAAGACGGCGATCGTGGAGGGGCTCGCCCAGCGGATCGTGCGCGGCGACGTCCCGGAGGGACTCAAGGACAAGCGCGTCGTCGCACTCGACCTCGGTGCCATGGTGGCGGGGGCCAAGTACCGCGGCGAGTTCGAGGAGCGCCTCAAGGCGGTGCTCAAGGAGGTCACCAACAACACCGGGCAGATCGTGCTGTTCATCGACGAGCTTCACACCGTGGTGGGCGCGGGCGCCGCCGAGGGCGCGATGGACGCCTCGAACATGCTGAAGCCGATGCTCGCCCGCGGGGAGCTGCACTGCGTCGGCGCCACGACGCTCGACGAGTACCGCAAGCACATCGAGAAGGACGCCGCGCTCGAGCGCCGGTTCCAGCCGATCGTGGTCGACCAGCCGAGCGTCGAGGACACCATCTCGATCCTCCGCGGCCTGCGCGAGCGCTACGAGGTGCATCACGGCGTGCGCATCACCGACTCGGCGCTCGTCGCCGCCGCGGTGCTCAGCAACCGCTACATCACCGAGCGCTTCCTCCCCGACAAGGCGATCGACCTGATCGACGAGGCCGCCAGCCGGCTGCGGATGGAGATGGACTCCATGCCCGCCGAGCTCGACGAGCTCGAGCGGCGGCAGATGCAGCTCGAGATCGAGCGCGAGGCGCTGCGCAAGGAGCGCGACGAGGGGAGCCGCGCGCGCCTCTCGGCGCTGGAGCGGGAGCTGGCCGACCTGCGCGAGCGCGGCGACGCGCTCAAGGCCCAGTGGGAGCGCGAGAAGGAGATCGTCAGCGGGATCCGCGAGAAGCGCGAGGCGCTCGAGCGGCTGACTCCGGAGATCGAGGCCGCCGAGCGCGCCGCCGACTATGCCCGAGCCGCCGAGCTGAAGTACGGCCGCGCGGTCGAGCTGCAGAACCAGCTCGCCGAGGCCGAGGCCAGGCTGCGCGAGATGCAGGCCTCCGGATCGGTCCTCCTCAAGGAGGAAGTGTCGGCCGACGACGTCGCGGAGGTCGTCGCGCGCTGGACCGGCGTCCCGGTCTCACGGCTGATGGAGGGTGAGACGGAGAAGCTGCTCAAGATGGAGGAGCGGCTGCACAGCCGGGTCATCGGCCAGGACGAGGCGGTCATCGCGGTCTCCGACGCCATCCGGCGTGCCCGCGCGGGGCTCAAGGATCCGAGGCGGCCGATCGGCTCGTTCATCTTCCTGGGGCCGACCGGCGTTGGGAAGACGGAGCTCGCCCGCGCGCTCGCGGAGTTCATGTTCGACGACGAGAATGCCATGGTCCGCATCGACATGAGCGAGTACACGGAGAAGTTCTCGGTGTCCCGGCTGATGGGCGCGCCGCCCGGGTACGTGGGCTACGAGGAGGGCGGCCAGCTCTCGGAGGCTGTGCGGCGGCGCCCGTACCAGGTCGTGCTGTTCGACGAGATCGAGAAGGCACACCCGGACGTGTTCAACGTGCTGCTCCAGCTGCTCGACGACGGGCGGCTGACCGATTCGCAGGGCCGAACGGTCGACTTCAAGAACACCGTGATCATCATGACCAGCAACATCGGCTCGGCCATGCTGATGGAGGCGGCCGATGACGCCGCGTTCGACAGGGCCAGCGACCAGGTGCGGCTCCTCCTCCGCGAGTACTTCCGCCCGGAGTTCCTGAACCGCGTTGACGAGATCATCGTCTTCCGGCCGCTCAGCCGCGCTCAGCTGAGCCGCATCGTGGGCCTGCTGATCGACGACGTCGAACGACGCCTGGCTGACGCCGGCATCTCCCTCGAGCTGACCGACGTGGCGCGCGAAGTCGTGGTCCGCACCGGCTACGACCCGACGTACGGCGCCCGTCCCCTCCGGCGCGCCATCCAGCGCTCGATCGAGAACCCGCTGGCGCGGCAGATCCTGGCGGGCGAATTCGGCCGCGGCGACCGCGTCCGGATCGACACGCGGGGGGACGAGCTCGTGTTCGAGAAGGTCGAGGCCACCGCCGCTGCGGCATAGCGCGGAGCTCAGTTGCCGGGACGCCCCTCGGCGCGGTGACGTTCGACCACCTCGAGCAGGTCGGTGAGCTCGAACGGCTTGGCGAGAAATCCCTCCGCGGCCACCTCGCGTGCCCAATCCTCCGCGTCCTGCGCTGCGGTGACGACGACGATCGGCACCTCGATGCGGCGCTGGCTCAACGCGCCGGCGAAGCCCCAGCCGTCGAGTACCGGCATCCGCATGTCGAGCAGCACGAGAGACGGGATCGACTGCTCCACCAGCGCGAGCGCCTCGGCGCCGTTCGAGGCGGTGGCCACCGGATATCCCTGGAGGTGGAGGATGTCGGAGATGCTCGACCGTATCATCGGATCGTCATCGACGACGAGCACGGGCGCACCGCCGTGCACTCAGGCAACCTCCGAAAGGGTCCCCGTCGTCTCGCTCACGGGCGCTTCCGTGACAGGCGTCTTGCTGATCGGCAGCGCGACGTGGAACGTGCTGCCGCTCCCCTGCGTGCTGGTGACCCAGATCCGGCCGCCGTGCTCACGGGCGACCTGCTGGCAGATGAAGAGACCCAGCCCCATCCCGGCGAAGCGGCGGTCGTCGACATTGCCGGCGCGCTGGAAGCGACCGAAGATCTGGTCGAGGGCGACGTGCGGGATCCCGATTCCCCGGTCGATCACCGAGATACGGGCCTCGCCGTCCTCGCGCCAGACCTTGACCGTCACCTCGCCGCCATCCGGGCTGTACTTCACCGCGTTCTCGATCAGGTTGTCGAGCAGCTGCCCGATGCGGGTCACATCGTACTCACCGTCCACGGCATCCGACGCCTCGACCACACACGGGTGACGATCCGACGTCCAGCGCTCGCATGATCGACGCGCCAGCTCGGCAAGGTAGGCACGCTCGCGCGCGTCCAGGCGCGCCCCCTGTTCGGTCCTGGACGAGTCGAGGAGGCTGACCACCAGGTCCTTGAGGCGGCGCGTCTCGCTGACGATCCCGGCGATCGTGTCCGCCGGCGGCGGCGACTCCGGGTTGCGACGCACCCGCAGCTCCAGGAGTTGCGCCTGCGCCATCAGCGCGGTGAGCGGCGTCTTGAGGTCGTGCGCCGCGGCCGAGAGGAAGTCGTCCTTGAGCCGCGTGGCATGCTCGACCGCGCGCACACGCGCCGCCTCGTCGATGAGCGAACGGCTCTCGAGTATCACTGCCGCCTGGTCGGCGAGCAGCTGGACCAGGCGAATGTCGTCGTCCGCGAAGATGGGCGGCTGCGGACCGTAGACGGCCAGGACGCCGAGCTTGCGCTCGCCGCTCCCGATCCGCGACGCGATCACGGCGCGCGCGCCCCATGCCTCGTACCGCTCGGCGTTGTCGGGATCGTCGCGCGGCGCATTGGTCGAGAACACGGGGCGGCCTTCCTGGAAGGCCGTTCCCGCCAGGCCGGCGTCCTCGGAGCTGGTGAGCTGGGTTCCGTCAGGCAGAAAGTAGGTGAGCACGCGTCGCGGCTCGTCCCACAGGCCGATCGACGCGCTCGGCGCCCCGGTGGACTCGGCGGCGCCACGTTCCAGCTCGCGCACGATCGACACGGTGTCGTCGAGTCTGGGCAGGCTCGCCGCGCGGGCCAGGAAGGCGCGCAACTCGGGCTCCTGCCAGGCCCGGCGCAGGACCGGTGGAGGAGCGAAGCCGATGTAGTAGGCCAGCGCCACGCCAAGTCCCAGCATGGCGGTGACGGAGTTGCCCACCGCCGAGATCGACGGCGCCAGCAAGCCTGCCACGGCCACGACGATCGCCAGCGCGATGAGCAACGTGCCGATCGCCACCGCCTGCATGCGCCGCTGCGTGACGCCGCTCGCGCGGCGCGCCTCGCGGGTGAACGCGACGGCCACGTAGGTGCCCAGGCCGGTGAACCATGCAACGAGCAGGAGGTCATACCAGACCGGGTACGGGGCGCGCGTCAGGGCGGTCAGGACCACGATCCCGACGTACGCCAGCGGCGCGACGATGACGAGCCAGCGCGGCGGATCGGAGAAGTCGTCGACGAGGCGCAGGAGGAGGTACGGCAACGCGTAGATCAACGCGATCGAGATGGTCATGAACGGCTGGGCGTCGCCGATTCCCAGCGCGTCGGTGACCGTCCCCAGGAGGAAGAAGCCCGCCACCGACCCGAACAGGAGCGCGGCGTCGATGGTGGCGCGCGTCGGGCGACGAAGCGCCTGGAGGCTGACGACGACGAACACGAGGACGAAAACGCCCTCGGTGACGAGACTGATCAGCTCGTTGGCGGTCACGACTTCGAGGCTAGTCCCGATCGGAGCGCGGACGCAAGCCGGTCGGTCGTACTACGGTGCAGCAGAGGCCGATGGTGCCGGTTCCGGTGACGCCATCCCCGGCTCGCCGTCGAGCGGCGGCCGCTTGGGCACGCGGAACCCGAACTCGTCGACCAGCGTATCGGTCGTGGACCCTCCGGTGGCGGCAGTGCGGGTGTCCTCGTCGGGCCGCAGCACGAGCATGAACTGCCCGCCCGCGGCGATGAGCTGCCCGATCTTCTCGGCCGTGTCGAGCTCCGCGCGCAGGATGTAGACGCCCCCGTTGCGTGCCAGGACGGTCATGTTCTGGAGCGTGACCCGCGTCGACGGGCCGGGGACGAACTCGGCCGGCGTCTCCACCGGCTGCGCCTGCTGCGCCGGGAGGCCGAGTTGCGGGTTCACGCTGATGGTCACGACCACGTCGACGCGCTGGCCGGGCTGGATCGTGCCCGCCACCGCCATTGGATCGGGGATGGTGAGCGAGACGGCTCGCCAATCGGGGCCAGACGGATCGAAGCTCGCCGCCGGGTCCACGATCGAGAAGGCCTGGTTCGCCGTCTGCGAGGCGAGCAGGTTGCGAGTCACGATCTGGCCCTCGGGGATCGAGACGCTGCTCACGCGGCCCAGGACGTCGTCCATGCGCGTGAATGCGTTGCTGTTCGTCTCGTCGATCTCCACGACACGCATCCGCAGATCCCGCTCCTCGATCGGCTTGCGGCCCGCGATGTCGCGCGCGGCGATGACGACCGATTGCGTCGCCGCGGCCTCTTGGGCAAAGCCACTCGTCGCGAGGCGGATGACGAGGAAGACCACGCCAGCCACGACCAGCGAGACGAAGATCCCCGCTGCGGTGATGAGCCTGGCGCGGCGGCGGGTGGTGTCGAAGGTTTCGATGGTCACGATGAACGCTTCTCCTGGTGCGATGAGGACGAGGTCACTGCCACGGGACGAGCCGCGGCGTCTGCGCGCGACGCAGGTCCGGATGATTGGGATCGGCGTACACGCCGCTGATGGCCCGGGCCTCGATGCTGTTGGCGCTAACGGCCTCGATCCGGAAGACCGCGAAGCCGATGATGTCGACGTAGCTCCCCTCGCCCACGGACGTCGCCACTCCAACGGTGATCGGCTGGATGTGGGTCACGGGCTGACCGGCGCCGTTGGTGCCGGTCGCGCGGAGGTTGAAGGTGTACACGCCCGGTGCCAGCCCGCTGGTGTCCACGGCGAGGGTCGCCAGCGACCCGCTGCCGCTCGCCGACGGCACGAGCGAGGTCGCGCTCAACGACAGCTGCCCGGCGCTCATCCCGACAGGGATGGACGACGCGTCGACCGAGAGTGTGACCGGTCCGCCGGTGGAGCCCCATTTGGTATCGGCCGCGCTCGTGGTCGAGACGTAGATCGGGAAGCTCAGCGT
>JBHENJ010000037.1:0-104636 GCA_046262115.1 Candidatus Limnocylindria bacterium
GTACAGGAGCGGTGGGTGGAGCCCCATGAACGGGTGGTTCTGGAGGAGCGCATTGGGGCCGGGCCCCTCGCCGGCCACGGGCGTGACACGCTCGAACGGGTTGCCGGGGATGGCAAGCACCAGGAGGAAGAAGGCCGATACGCACGCCAGAGTCGCGCCGACCCACGGCATCAGCGCCTGCTGACGCGACCGATACAGGTGCAGGACGAGCGCCGAGAAGCCTCCCAGGAGCAGCGCCCAGAACAGGATCGATCCCTCGAGCGCGGCCCACAGCGAGATGAGCGAGATCCATGGCGGCATGGTGGTGCTGTTGTTGCGCGCGACGTAACTGACGCTGAAGTCGTGCGTCAGCAGCGATACCACCAGGGCGGCCGATGCGAGCGCTGCGAGAACGAAGACGGCGTACATCGCGCGGCGGGCCGCGGCCAGGAGGCGCGGATCGGCGGCGCGACCGCCCAGGACGAAGGCCGCAGCGGCGAACACCGCGGCGCCCAGCGCCGCGACGATGGCTGCGTGGCCGAGGGTCGGGACCATGCGATTACGACGGCGCGGGCGCGAACATGCCGTCCCCGGCGGGTAGGTCGCCGGGCGACGGGGCGACGTAGTTCTCGTCGTGCTTCACGAGCACCTGGGTCGCCTGGAAGACTCCGCGGGCGTCGAGCGCCCCCTCCACCACCACGCCCGTCTGCTCGCGAAACAGCGCGGTCGGCACGTCGGTGGCGTGCACCGTGATCCGCGCCTCGCCGTCGGTGGCCACGAACGTGAGGTCGGTCGGCTCGCCGCGCAGGCTGCCCGCCTCGACCAGGCCTCCCAGGCGGACCGCCTGTCCCCGTGCGGCGTCGCCGCGCGCGAGGAGCTCGCTCGGGGTGAGGTAATAGACCAGCGAGTTGCCGATCCCCGCGAACGCGAGATAGGCGATGACGGCGATCACCACGACGACCGCTGCGACGATCCCCCACTGCACGCCGCGCCGTGCGGGTGGCGCGCCGGCGAGCGCCGACGTCACGGGCGCTCAGCGGCTCGCGCTGCCTCGTCGCGGATCCGCAGCGACGCCGCCCTCGCGCGCGCCGTGCGCCGCCATACGCTCGCTGCGTACGCGCCAAGCGCGACGAACACCACGCCGTATCCCGCGATGACGAAGCCGGCGTCGCTCACGGCGCGACCTCACCCGACGGCGCGTCGGCGCGGCGCGGGGCGTACGGCGAGCCGACCCGGCGCCCGGCGCTCAGCCTCCCGAGCCGTGCGTGCTCCTCCAGCAGCCACTGCAATCGCGCCAGCTGGTAGCGGCGGATCATCAGGTACGTCCACAACAACGTGAACGCGACGAGCATCCCCACCAGGGCGAGCACGAACAACGCCGGCGCCGGTGGATCGAGGATCGTCTCCGGCGAGAGGAAGGTCGCCTCCTGGTGCAGGCCCCTCCACCAGAGCGTGCTGAAGTGGACGAGCGGGATGTCGACGGCGGCGACCAGCCCGGCGATCGCGGCACGCGTGGCGCGACGGACCGGGTCGTCGGTCAGCGAGCGCAGGAGCAGGTAGCCGAGATAGAGCGCGAGCAACATGGCGGTCGTGGTAAGGCGCGGGTCCCAGGTCCAGAAGACGCCCCACACCGGGCGACCCCACATCATCCCGCCCCAGATCGCGAGCGCCGTGAATAGGACGCCGATCTCGGCGCCGCTCAGCGCCAGCGCATCCCAGCGCAGGTCGCGCTTCCAGAGCCACATCACGCCGCCGAACGCCGTCACGCCGAACGAGAGATACGCGATCCACGCCGCCGCCACGTGGGGGTACATGATCCGCTGCGCATCGCCCTGGTTCGCGTCGGCAGGGACGACGAACAGCCCGAAGGCGGCGGCGGCGGCGACGACGGCGGTGGCGGTCACACCGAGCGCGCGCGTCTTCATCGGTCGTCCGCTCAATCGTCGAGGAGGTGCCCGTAGGTGCCGCCGCAGACGAGCAGCATCACCACATCGAACCCGGCCAGGAGCTGGATCCAGGCCCATTGCTGCCCCAGCGGATCGCCGTCCAGCGCGGCCGATGTCGCCCTCACTGCCGCGAGAAGCAGCGGCGCGACGACCGGCAACATCAGGAGCGGGAGCATCACCTCACGGGCCCGGAGTCGGACCGTCAGGGCGCCGTAGAACGTGCCCACCGCCGCAAAGCCGATGATCCCGAGCAGCGTGGTCAGCGCCAGTGGCGGGAGGCCGGTCGTGACGTCCACCTCGTACAGGAGCGCGACCAGCGGGACGAGGACGACGGCGAGGACGGCCATCACGATCCCGCCGAAGAGCGCCTTCCCCGCGTAGATGGCGCGCCGCGAGGCGGGGGTCAGCACGAGCTGCTCGAGCGCGCCGTCGTCGAGCTCGAGGAGGTGGATCCTGGCCACGGCGAGGAGGCCGGCGAACGTCAGCGCCAGCCACAGCAGACCGGGAGCGACGGCGCGCATCCGGGATGGGTCGGGGCCGAGTGCGAAGCCGAACAGCATGAGGACGAGCGTGGCGAAGAAGAGCGTGGAGACCAACGCCTGGCGACCGCGCGCCTCGAGCGTGAGATCCTTGACGGCGACGGCCCACGCGGTGCGCGCGACGGGACCCACGGCGGTCAGGACCGCTGCCGGGCGACGACGGCGCCGGGCGGGCGCGCGTCGGAGGGATTCGGGCTCGAGCCGGCGGTGCGCGACGCGCCCACGCCCTCGAGTGCGACCGTCTGCCCCGCGTCGAGCCGCAGCGTCGCGTCGGCCAGCGCACCCACGCGCTCCTCGGCGTGCGAGGCGACGACGCAGGTGGCGCCGACCGCGCGCCATCCGGCGAGAAGGTCGTCCACCAGCTCGGCGCCGGCGCGATCGAGCGCGGCGTACGGTTCGTCGAGGAGTACGAGCCGCGGCCGCGAGACCAACAGGCGCGCAAGCGCAGCGCGCTTCCGCATGCCGGCCGAGAAGCCCACCGTGCGCTCGCGCGCGAAGGGCGCGAGACCGCAGCGTTCGACGGCAGCTGCGATCCGCTCGCGTGCGTCGGCGGCGGCGACGACGCCGCGGAGCGTGGCCGCGAATCGAAGGTTCTCTTCGAGCGTCAGCCCGTCGTACAGCCCGTTCGCGTGCGACAGGTAACCGATCGACGCACGCGCCGCCGCGGCGTCACGGGACGCATCGATCGCGAACAACTCCAGGCGCCCGTAGCTCGGCCGGATCGCCGTGGCGAGGAGTCGAAGGAGCGTCGTCTTCCCCGCGCCGTTCGGCCCGGTCAGGGCGAGCGTCGCGCCGGCGTCGAGGCGGAACGAGACGTCGACGAGCGCGGGGATACCACCGAAGAGGCGGGCCAGCCCGTACGTCGCGATGGCCGTGGACGTGAGCGCCGGATCGGCGGCGCGATCCGCCCGGTAGATGGTGCTCTGGGGCATGGTCACCGAGGGACTGGCTGAACCGCACTATGCCGTCTGCCCCCATTGAGCGTCAAATGCCCCTCACCTCGTTCGCGGTTATCATCCGCCGACATCCGCAATCGTCAGCCGTTCCGCCCGCGAGCCGACGTGCACCCGATGGAGGAGACCCCATGCACACGACGCCGAAGCGAGAACGTGCCATGCTGCGCAGCGTCCAGCTGATCGGCACCATCGGTCTGCTGGCAGTCCTTGTCGCGTGCACCACCACGCAGTCGGGAGGCAGCCAGACGGCGGCTGCAGCCAGCCCCGCGGAGAGTGCGGCCGGAAGTGCGGCCGGCAGCCCGGCGGGAAGTGCGGCCGGCGGCGGTACGACCGTCGCGCTCGAGGGGTTCGCATTCGAGCCCGCCGAGCTGACCGTCCACGTCGGTGACACCGTCACGTTCGAGAACAAGGACGACACCCGTCATACCGCCACGCACGGCGAGAACGGCACCGCTGCCGAGAACGCCGAGTTCGACATCGATCTGCCCGAGAACGGATCAACCGGCGAGTACACCTTCGACGAGGGAGGCGACTTCCCCGTCACCTGCAAGGTCCACCCCGACATGAACATGACCATCACGGTCGAGGAGTGACGTTGTCGCGTCGCATTGCCCGCTCGTGCGACCGGTGCTAGCCTTCCCGGCCTGATGGAGGCGGGCCTTCCCGCGCCCAGCCGCTCGCGCGCCGAGCGGCGGGCGCAGGCGATCAAGACGGACGCGTCGACGGCGGCGTTGACGATCCTGGGCCAGAAGTGGGTGATGCGGATCATCCGCGCCCTCGGCACGCAGACGCAGCGCTTCTGTGAGCTGCAGGACACGCTGGGTGGCGCGAATTCGGCGACGCTCTCGCAGCGGCTGAAGCTCCTCGAGGACGAGGGCCTCATCACCCGCACCATCATCTCCAGCATCCCGCCGTGGGTGGAGTACTCGCTCACCCAGAAGGGGCGAGAGCTCCACCAGGCGCTGGGCCCCATCGACCGCTGGGCCGGTCGCTGGGCGGCGCTGGCATGACGCCCGTCGCGGAACCGTGACACACGCCACCACCGACCATCCGACCGCCCCTTCGGGCGATGCGCTCAACCAGCTGAGAGAGGAGATCGCGCTGGCGCCCGGGCCGCAGGGCGCCGCCCAGCGCGTGGTGGAGCGGCTCCACGACCGGTTCGAGAACTACAACTGGGTCGGCATCTACTGGATCGACGGCGACGAGCTGGTCCTGGGCCCGTGGACGGGCCCCGAGGCGACCGAGCACACCCGGATTCCCATCGGCAGCGGGATCTGCGGTGCGGCGGCGACGTCGGGGCGGACCGAGATCGTGGACGACGTCAACGCGGATCCCCGCTATCTGGCCTGCTTCGCTTCCACTCAGTCGGAGATCGTGGTGCCGATGTTTGCCGACGGCCACGTGGTCGGCGAGATCGACATCGACGCCGACCGTCCCGCCGCGTTCACGAAGGACGATGCGCTCTTCCTGGAGGAAGTCGCGGCCCTCGTCGCGCCGCTCCGCCCCAGGACCTGAGCGCCGTCGGGCAGCGCACCGTCGGCAGCCGCATCGTCAGCTGCTGATGAGGTTGATGAGGTACGCGATCAGGTACGGGACGATCAGGATCGCCATGACCAGGGCCAGCCCGATCCCGATGTAGATCATCCACGAGATGTCGAAACGCTGGCGCTCGGGCGGCGGCTCGAGGCGTCGCGGGAGACGCGAAGGCCGATGGGGCTTCTCGTGGTGGTACCCGCGGTCCGATGACATCGCTCTTAGCCGTAGATCTCGGGATTGATCACGTTCGGCAGCCGCTCGCCGCGCAGCCCGGCGATGAGGTTGTCGGCGGCCATCTCGGCCATCCGGGCGCGTGTCGCGCGCGACGCCGAGGCGATGTGCGGGACGACCAGGCAGTTCTCGAGTCCGAGCAGCGGATCGTCGGCGCGCATCGGCTCGGGGTCCGTGACGTCGAGCGCGGCCGCGAAGATCTCGCCGTCGCGCAGCGCGTCGTGGAGCGCCGCCTGATCGACGACGGGCCCTCGCGACGTGTTGACGAGCACAGCGGTCGGCTTCATTCGGCGCAGCGCAGCGGCGTCGATCATGTGCCGCGTCTCATTCGTCAGGGTGACGTGCAGCGTCACGAAGTCGGATTCCTCGAGCAGCTCGTCGAGTTCCACGAAGCGCGCGCCACCGTGCCTGGCTTCGTCCTCCGCCGTGGCGCGCTCGACGTCCTGGTACAGGACGCGCATCCCGAAACCTGTCGCTCGCTTCGCCATCTCACGGCCGATGCGCCCGAAGCCGACGATCCCGAGCGTGGCGCCGTGGACGTCGACGCCCGTGAGGAGCATCGGTCCCCACGTCTGCCAGCGATCGGCGCGAACGTAGCGGCTGCCCTCGTCAACGCGGCGAGCCGCGGCCATGAGCAGCGCCCAGGCGAGGTCGGCGGTCGTCTCGGTCAGCACGCCCGGCGTATTGCCGGCGGGGATGCCGCGTCGCGTGCACTCCGCCACGTCGATGTTGTCGAAGCCGACCGCATAGTTGCTCACCACCTTGAGCTGCGGCCCGGCGGCATCGAGCAGCTCGGCGTCCACGACATCGGTCAGGAGGGAGAGCAGGCCGTCCACGCCGGCCACCCGTCGCAACAGCTCACTCCTGTGCGGCGGAAGCTCGCCCTGCCAGAGATCGGTGTCGGCGGCCGATGCGACCCGTTCGAGCCCCTCGTCCGGGATGCGCCGGGTGACGAAGACGCGCGGCGCCTCCGTCACCGAGAGGCGACCGGCGCCGCGGCGCGGGCGAGTGACTCCTCGATCAGGTCGAGCGCGCGCGACAGGTTTGCCCGCGAGTTTGCGTACGACAGCCGCAGAAAGCCTTCTCCGTGGGCGCCGAACGCCGTGCCGGCCAGTGTGCTGACGCCGGCATCGTGCAGCAGGTGGTCGGCCATGTCGGCGCTGCTGGCTCCGAAGGAGCTGATGTTCGGGAAAGCGTAAAAGGCGCCGTGCGGCATGACGCAGCTGACTCGCTCGATCGCGTTGAGCCGCTCGACGACGAGTTGCCGCCGGGCGCGGAACTCCTCGCGCATCGCATCGGCCTCATCCTGCGGCCCGGTCAAGGCCGCCACCGCACCGGCCTGGCTGAAGGCGCTGGTACAGCTCACGCTGTTGATCACCAGGCGGCTGAAGGCGAGCGTCAGCCACTCCGGCACGATGCCGTAGCCGAGCCGCCAACCGGTCATCGCGTACGTCTTCGAGAAGCCGTCGAGCGTGATCGTCCGGTCGTCCATCCCCGGTATCGCACCGATGGAGGTGGGCTCGCCGTCGTACTGGAGGCGCGAGTAGATCTCGTCGGCCAGGACGAAGAGGTCTCGTTCCATCGCCATGTCGGCCAGCGCGCGGATGTCGTCACCGGTCAGGACCGATCCGGTCGGGTTGTGCGGCGAGTTGATCACGATCATGCGGGTCCGGTCGGTGACGAGCGAGGCGACCTCCTCGACGTCCATCCGGAAGTCGCGCTCCTCGCGCAGCGGCGCCGCCACCGGCCGGCCGCCGGCGAAGCGGATCATCGACTCGTAGATTGGGAAGCCGGGATCGGGGTAAATGACCTCGTCGGCCTCGTCGATGAGCGCGAGCATCGCGTAGAACATGATCGGCTTCGCGCCTGGCGTGACGATCACCCGCTCGAGCGTCGCGTCGATCCCCTTGCGCCGGACCGCGTCCTCCGCGATCGCCTCGCGCAGCGGCTCGATCCCCGTCGAGTGGGTGTAGTGCGTGAGCCCTTCGTTGAGAAGCGCACTGCTCGCCGCTTCCTTGATGTGGCGCGGCGTGTCGAACTCCGGTTCCCCGATCTCGAGGTGGATGACCTCGCGTCCCGTCGCCTCGAGCGCGCGAGCACGAGCTGCCGCCTCGAACGCGGTTTCGGTGCCGATGCGGTCCATCCGGCCGGCGAGTCTCATGAGGCGGCAAGTGTACCGGCGGTGGGATGTCGCGGCCGCTACCCCGTCCGGCGGCGTCTAACCTCGACATGCCGGTCACACCTCGAGCATTCCACCGGATCATCGAGCCATGCGGTGCGGCACCATCCGTCCGGGGAGGTACGGCGCCCTGCTTGCTATACTGCGGCCATGACGATGACCGATCCGACCCCGCAGACCATGCCGGCTTCGGCGCCGAGCGCACCCGCGCCCACCATCGCCGAGCCGCTCGTGACCATGACCCCGGCCGCGGTTCAAAAGGTGATGGAGCTCCGCACCCGTGAAGGCAAGGAGGACGCCGCGCTCCGCCTGTTCGTGAAGGGCGGCGGCTGCTCCGGCTACAGCTACGGGCTCGCCTTCGACGACAAGCTCGGCGAGGGCGATCTCGTCGAGGAGCATCTCGGCGTCCGCGTCTTCATCGACGCCTACAGCCAGCGCCTCGTCGACGGCGCCGAGATCGACTACGTCGACTCGCTCATGGGCTCCGGCTTTGCGATCAACAACCCGAACGCGGTGAGCAGCTGCGCCTGTGGCTCCTCGTTCAACACGGACGGCTCACCCTCCCGCGCGGGGGGGTGCCACTAGCCGGCGGTTCGTCTCAAGCCACGCCTGAAGCCCGGTCAACCGAACGGGCTTCGTAGTGTTAGCGTCCCGCGCGCTGGGAAATCGCCGGTGACTCAACGGCGTCGCTGTAGCGTCCTGCGCGCTGGAACCGCACCGATCAGGGCCGAATCGCGGTGCAGCGGTGCCCTTTCAGCGCTGTGAGCGGAGCGGCGGCTACTCCCCCGAGCCGTCGTCCTCGAAGACCGATGCGCCGGCGCTGACCGCCCGGCCGCGTGCCGCCCCGCCGAGAGACGCCGGCAGCGGCATCTCGACCGGGACCGGCCGGACGTATCGGCGCACGAGCTCCGCCGAGCCCGCGATGCCGAGCTCATCGCAGAGCACACCGAATCGCGCGCGCAGGTTGCCAGCGATTTCTTCCTGCGCTTCCGGCCGGAGTGTCCAGAGCTGCCGCTTGAAGGGCCCGAGCGCCTTCTTGCGCGTCTTGTACAGGAACTGCTGGTCGGTCTCGCCGTCCTTGCGCTCGTCCGCGAGGTTGTCCCGGCACCACGCCATCATTTCGGCGCGCAGATGCTCGGGGAGTCCCGCCTCGTCGTACAGGATGTTCTGGAACCCCGTGGCGAGGTGAATCTCCGCCGCGCCGGCCGCGGGAAAGTGGTGGAACGCCTCGTCGGGGAGCGTCGAGGCGCCGTGCTGGACGCAACCGGCAAGCCCGTACTCCTCCCGCGCCACACGTGACAGCCGCGCGAGCGTGTCGAAGTCGATCTTCACGTCCGCGACCGAGCCGTCGGGGAGCGGCACGCCGCCATGCGACGTCCCGGTCTGGATGCTGACCTTGCTGATGCCCGGGCCGCCGTGCTCGCCCAGCTCGGCGTGGTAGCCGTCGAGGTACGTGCGCAGCTCGTCCTCCGTCGAGTTCGACTTCCCCACCTCGCCGATCTCGCCGCCGATGCTGATCGTCACGTCGCGCGGCTGCAGCGACCGGATCAGGCGCGTCAGCTCGGCCGTGTTATGCGCGTTCAACGCCTGCTGCTCGGCGACCGATGGCCTGGCGAGGTCGACGAGCGTGGATGAGTCGATGTCGATGTTGAGGAAGCCCGCCGCGATCGCCTCGCGGGTGAGGTCCGCCAGGCCGCGGAGCTCGGTCTCGGGATCGGCCGCCCACTTCGTCGCGTTGAACTGGAAGTGGTCGCCCTGCAGGAAGATCGGTCCCTGCCAGCCGACCTTCAACGCCGCGGCCAGGATGACCGCCGCGTACTCCGCCGGGCGCTGGTCGGTGTAGCTCATCTCGGACTTGGCGATCTCGAAGATCACCGCGCCGGCGTCGCGCTCCTGCGCCGCACGCATCGCCTGCTGCGCGGTGAGATACGCGGACGCACGAACGTTGATCGCGGGTACGGTCAAGCCGTTGAACTGGCCGCGGCCGCGCGCCATGTACAGATCGTGGATCGAGGCCGAGGGGCAGCCGAGCGCCTGCGAGGCCGCCCATATCAGCCAGCGGCTGGCGTCGCGACGGTCGGCATCGGGCGCGAAGACGGCGTCGAAGACCAGATCGTCGATCGCGTCGCCGCGGAACGCATCGGCGTCCGAGACGACCAGCCGCGCCCCGTCCAGCCGCGCGAACGGGGCGAGGCGCTCGAGCAGGTCGTCGGTGCGAGCGATGGTCATGGCACCAATCTAGCGAAACGCCGACACGACCGTGAAGGCAAGCAGGGGGCAGGCCAGCAGCCCTACCGCGGCGGCCAGGGCGTACCAGTCGCGCGCCGTGCGAGCATCCGCCACCCGCCGGCGCCGCAGCCCCGAGACCCACCACACCACCGCGCTCAGCGCGCCGACGTAGAGCGCTGCCGCCACGGTGAGGGTCGCGACCGCGAGCGGCCGCACACGCCCGCAGTCACCCAGGTCGAGCGGGCCTCCGGCAGGGCACGGAGCGCCGACGTCGATCGCGACGAGCGCCACGGCCGCGGCGATGATCAGCGCCGACCACGCCGCGTGGACGGCGAGGAGCGATCGCGTGGGAAGCGGCTCGTCTAGCGGGACGCGTACGCCGCCGACGCTGCCGTCGCGCGACGTGCCTCGCGCCGCGTGATGCGCCTGTACTCGAGGTACAGGTACCCCAGCGAGAGTGCACCGACGCCGGCCGCCATGGTGCCCAGCGCGAGCGCCTGGAGCGGGAATGGCTGGCGGCCGGGGTCGGGGACGAACGTCCCGCCGGCGAGGTTGAACGCCATCAGCGGGATCAGCATCAGGACGATCCCGAGGTACTGGAGGAAGTCCAGGTAGCGGATCAGCGTCCACGAGAACCCGACGCGTCCACGAGCGGCCTGCGTCCACAGCGCCAGGATGATCAGGATCACCATGTTCGCGATCCCGATCCCGTTGGCGACGAGGAAGCCGACATCGGCACTCATGTGCAGCAGGTACTGGGTCGTCAGGTAGTAGGCGTAGTTCGGGACATACAGCAGCAGGAAATAGACGTACAGGAAGAGCGGCACGCCCTTCAGGAGCGCCACCACCCACGTCTCGCTGCCGTACAGGAACCAGTTCATGAAGTCCTCGACGAAGACGAGGCCCTGCGCGATCAGGCCGCGCCGTCGTCGAGGCCGATACGTCCCTGCCATGCCTACTTCTTCTGGTCCAGGAGGAACGTGATCAGCGCCTGTATCTCTTCCTCCGAGATCTGGTCCTCGGAGAACGGTGGCATGCCGGTCGGGTTGCCGTCGTTGTAGTTCCCCGCGGAGTCGCGGATCCAGTCGTGGAGGAACTTCGCCGGGTCTGCATCGTAGTCCGCTTCGAGCTTGTCGAGCTGGCTAACCGGCGTGGGCAGGTCCGTGATCGGCTCGTTGCCGATGTTCTGAATGTTCGGGTACTCCTCGGAGCCGGCGAGGTCGGGACCGTGGCAGCCGGCGCAGCCCGCATCGTTGTAGACCTGCTGGCCAACTTCGGCGGTGTTCTCGACCGGCTGCTCGGTGGCCGAGGCGGCGGCGGTCCTCGTCTCCTCGGCCCAGTGCTCCACCAGCGCCGTGAGGGCGTCGATCTGCTCGACCGTCAGCGGTCCATTGGCCTCCTGGCTCCACGCCGGCATCGGCGACTTGACGTCACCCGAGACGACGACGCCGCCGTAGCGGATGACCAGGTTGACGTACAGCGGGTTGACCGCCAGCCGGTCGACGATGCGCTGCGAGTGGAGGCTCGGTGCCTGCCTGCCATTCGGGTCGTTGGGGATCGGACCTCCTTCACCGTTCGGGCCGTGGCAGCGGGCGCAGTTCGCGGACGAGGGGTACTCGGCGGTCGGCTCCGCGAACATGGCCATCCCGTACTCGAGCTGGCTCGTCTCCTGCTCCTCGACCGTCGCGGCCAGCCGCTGGCTATCGGTCAGCCAGTAGAACGTGAAGAACAGCGATGTCGCCAGGAGCGCGACCACGCCGAGCGTCTTGAGCCGCATCGCTCAGCCCGTGCAGTGGGGAATCGAGCCGGGGCTCCGATCATCGAAGGTCACGGTACCGACCGGCGGGCCGCTGATCTTTTCGGCGGTGTCGACGACCACCTTGTCGCCTTCCATGGCGACCGGGAAGCGGTCCATGCCCCGGGGCGCCGGGCCGTCGCGCTTCTCGCCCAGGACGGTGTACTTGCTGCCGTGGCACAGGCACTCGAACCACTTGGATGCCTGGCACAGCGGCGGGATCTGGCAGCCGAGGTGCGGGCAGGTCCGGTACAGCGCCAGGATCTCGTCCGCGGACGGATTGGTCATGCTGACGTTCGTCTGGCCCTCGACGAGGGCCTTGGCGGCCGGGACGTTGACGATGAACAGCCGGGCCTGGGTGTAGGCGAACGGCTCGCCGCCGGCCCACGACGGATTGTTGCTGACGATGGTGGCGAGGGTGCCGAGGTCGATCTTGCCACCCAGACCGCCCTTCAGGTTCGGCCAGAGAAAGGCGACCGTCGCGCCGAGGAACTGGAGGCCAAGGATCCCGACGCCCAGGCCGAGCATGCGGCGCATGAAGGTGCGCCGGGAGATCTCGCCGGCGCGAGGGCCCGCGACCTCACCATACGAGTGGGTCATCGGTCACAGCTCACAGGTTGAAGTAGATGCCCTGCCACGGCCACACCCAGTTCCAGCCGGGGCCGCGGAAGAACGAGCCGATGAAGGTCACGATCAGGCCACCCACCATGAGCGCGAGGAAGAAGACCCACGCCAGCTTGCGGTGCTCGGCGCGCTTGAGCGGGCTGCGATCGATATACGGGATTAGCGCCAGCCCGCCGAGATAGACGAGTGGCACGAGGACTCCCGCGACGGTGGCGTTGAAGTAGCTGAGGATCTCCTGGAGCCCCAGGAAGTACCACGGCGCCTTGGCGACGTGCGGGGTGGCGAACGGGTTCGCCATCTCCTCGAGCGGCGCCTCGATCAGGAAGGCCGCCAGGAAGAGCAGGAACGTGACGAGCATCGCCATCAGGAACTCGGCGCGCAGCAGATGCGGCCAGGTCAGGACGGTCTCGTCGGGCCGCTTGTCGACGCGGACGAGCGACTCCTGCTTCACGTAGGCCAGGAGTCGGAAGCGCTCGGTGCCGGGGGCGCCGGGCGGCCCGGGAAGCTTGGGCGCGGCGGGCGTGATCTCGCGCTCGGGCGCCGGAATCGGGACCGGTGCCTGGCTCGGCGCGGTCTTGTCGGCGGTCGAGTTCGGCCGCTTCTCGATCGTCATGTCGCCCTCACACCGGGCCCGAAATGCCGCCGTCCTTGCGGATCCGCCAGAAGTGGATCGTCAGCAGGATGGCGGTGATCAGCGGGAACGCGATCACGTGCATCACGTAGAACCGCAGCAGGGTGCCCTGGTCGACGACCACGCCGCCGAGCAGGATGATGGACGACTCCTCCGGGATCAGTGGCGCATAGGTCGCCATGTTGGTGCCGACGGTGATCGCCCAGAACGCGATCTGGTCCCATGGCAGCAGATAGCCCGTGAAGCTGAGCCACAGCGTGCAGAACAGCAGGACGACGCCGATCACCCAGTTGAACTCGCGCGGCGGTTTGTAGGCGCCGTGATAGAAAACCCGGATCATGTGCAGGAACACGGTCAGCACCATGAGGTGGGCGGCCCACCGGTGCATGTTGCGCAGGAGCTGCCCGAAGGCGACCGACGACTCGATGACAAGGATGTCCTGGTACGCGCGCGAGACCGACGGCACGTAGAAGAACATCAGGTACACGCCGGTGACGGTCAGCGCCAGGAACAGGAAGAAGCTGATCCCGCCCAGGCAGAACGTATACGTATAGCGGACGGCGTGCTTCTTGACCCGCACCGGATGAAGGTGCAGGAAGACGTTGTTCATCACCGCCAGGGCCCGAGTCCGGCTGGTCGACGGGTAGGGCTGCCGGAAGAACGAGCGCCAGACCGATGACTCCTTGACGACGCGGATGACGTCGCCCGGGCCGGGGATGATCACCGCGCCACCGCGGGGCCTGCCTGCTGACCGATCTGTCCCAGCACGTTGTCCTTGTAGCTCTCCAGGAGGATCTTCCCATCCGGGGTGAAGCGTTCGAGCTCCAGCCTGTCCATGGTGATGCAGTTCGTCGGGCAGCGCTCGACGCACAGGTTGCAGCGGATGCAGCGCTCCTCGTCGATAATCATGGCGATCCCGCGCGGCCACGACTGGAAGAGGTCGACCTCGGGGTCGTCGCCGCCGACGTTGGCCTTGTCGACCATGTAGATCACGCCCTCGGGACAGACGTCGGCGCACAGGCCGCACAGGATGCACCGCGGTCCGTCGATGTTGATGTTGTGGTTGCACTGCAGGCAACGCTGCCCTTCCGCGACCGCGGAGCGACTGTCGTAGCCGACCTCCACCAGCCCGGTGAAGTCGCGGCGCAGCTCCGGCGGAGCCATGGGGATGTGCTGGCGCGGGATCGCCTCGTAGTCGCGCGGCATGTCGTGGTCGAGCGCCTGCGTGATGACCGCGCGGTCGATGATCGGCAGCTCGACCAGCTCGTCGCCGCGCACGCCAGCCAACCAGCGGTCGATGGAGCGAGCCGCCTTCCGCCCGTAGCCCGCGGCCTCGATGATCGTGGCCGGGCCGGTCACGAAGTCGCCGCACGCGAAGAGGCCGTCGACGTTGGTCGCGAACGTGTTCGGGTTGGCGACGACCTTGCCCTTCGCGAGCTCCACCGCCAGCGAGTTCAGCTTTCGGCCGTCGGGGCCGATGGGCGTCTGGCCGTTGAGCGGCGCCCGCCCCCAGCTGGAGATGCTGCCGCCCTCGACGACCTTGCGGGCGTCCGTGACGCCGCGATGCCGGTTGAGCGGCGAGCCGAACTCGCCGAGCACGTTGTTGTCCGGCGCCTGGCTGGTGCAGGGGATGACCATGTCGCACGGGACGGTGTACTCGCTGCCGGGGATCGGCTCCGGCGTGCGGCGCCCGCTCGCGTCGGGCGGCCCCAGGCGATTCCGCTGAAAGACCATCCCGGTCACGCGGCCCTCGGAGTCGCCGAGGATCTCGACCGGCGAGCTGAAGTACTCGAACCGGACGCCCTCGAAGCGCGTCTCGTGCTGCTCCTCCTCGTCGACCACCATCTCGTCCGGTCCGCGGCGGTAGACGACCGTGCTGGTCTTGGCGCCGAGCCGCAACGCGGTGCGGCTGGAGTCCATCGCCGTGTAGCCGCCGCCGACGACCACCACGTGCTCGCCGACCGGCTGCGGCTGACCCAGGTTGGCGCGCTTCAGGAACTCGACCCCGTACACGACGCCGTTCAGCTCCTCGCCGGGGACGTTCATCGCGACCGGATACATGCAGCCCGCCGCGACGACCACCGCGTCGTGCTTCTCGCGCAGCTGGTCAAGAGTCACGTCACGGCCGATCTCGACCTCGTAGTGGAACTCGACGCCATGACGGGCGACCCAGTCCACGTCGAGCTCGATGACGTCCCGCGGGAGCCGAAACGCCGGCACGCCGATGAGGCACGTGCCGCCCCCCGAGGGCAGGGCCTCGTAGACCTCCACCCGGTGGCCATACGTCGCGAGTTCCTTGGCGGCAGAGAGGCCCGCTGGGCCCGCGCCGACGACGCCCACCGACTTGCCGGTGGACGGCCCGACCTGGACCCGGTCCGGCATGTTGTTGGCGTAATGCCAGTCGACGAGGAAGCGCTTCATGGCGCGGATGGAGAGCGGTTTGTCGATATCGGCCCTGCGACACGCCTTCTCGCATGGCGCGCTGCACACGTACCCGCAGATCGCCGCCACAGGGTTCGGGTCGCGGGCCAGGATGTACCCCTCCTCGAAGCGACCCTCCGCAGCGAGCATCAGGTAGCCGCGGCAATTCGTGTTGACGGGGCAGCCTTCCTGGCACTCGATGTTGCACTGCAGCCAGTCGACGCCGACCTCGGCCGTCTGGAACCGCAGCGGAGTGGCAGTGTGTGAGATCACGCGAGTTCGCCTTTCCGGCGGTTTTGAGGCACACGCACGGTCTGGAGGGGCGGGACCGATGCTACCGGCCATCGCCGCGGAGTGTCAAAACGACGCGCTTCAGGGACCAAAGTGCGTCGCCATCACCTGGCGCACCAGTGGACCCGCATCCGCCCCGCCGGTGGTGAGCGGCTCCTCCACGAGGACGGTCACAGCGCAGATCGTCGGTGCGTCCGCGGGAGCAAAGGCGGCGAACCACGAGTCGGGGTTCTCGGTGCTCGTCTCGGCCGTTCCGCTCTTGCCCGCCACCGGGATGCCGAAGCCGACAAACGCGCCGTACGCGGTACCGAACGGAAGGTCGACCACGGCCTGAAGCGTGTCCACCACGTAGGCGAGGTCTTCCGGCGCGAGGCTCACCTGGCGACGCGCCTCGCTCTCGAAGGACTCGAGCACAGTTCCGTCGGGCTGGACGACCTGCATGACGAGACGAGGGGTCCACAGCGTGCCGCCGTTGCCGATCGCCGAGAACGCCATGGCCATCTGGAGCGGCGTGCCGAGGAATGCTCCCTGCCCGATCGCGAGCTGCACCTGGTCGAACGGCCCGTAGCCGCGCGCCTCGGTGGTCGCGAAATAGTCGGCGTCCGGGAGTACGCCGGCCATGTCGGCAAGGTGCGCCATCCCGGTGCGTTCGCCGAACCCGAAGTCTGCGACCACGCGCGGCAGCGCATTCGGATCGACCTCGTATACCTGGGCGCTGAGCGGCATGTAGGTCGTGTTGCAGCTGAACGCCATCGCGTCGGCCAGTGAGACGGCGCCCTCAAGCTGATGGTCCTCGTAGTTGTGGAAGGTGAACCCCTCGAACTCCCACGTCCCGGGGCAGGTGACCTGGCTGTCGGGCGACGCCACGCCGGTGGTAAGCGCCGCCGCCAGCGTGAACGGCTTGAACGTCGATCCGGCGGGATACGCGGCCGCAGCTGCGTTGTTCAGGATCTGCGAGAACTCCGGCGGCGAGAGCGCGACGCCGGATAGCGTCGTCCCGAGCGAGAACGCGTTCGGGTTCAACGGCGGCGAGCTGGCGAGCGCCCAGACGTCGCCGCTGAGCGGGTCGATCACCGCGGTTGCGGCGACGGGGTATCTCGCGAGCCCGGCCTCGGCGGTGCGCTGGATCCCCGGCTGGATCGTGGTGTGCACGTCCGCGCCGGCGACGGCGACGGTCTGATACAGCACGACCGGCTCGCCGGCGTCCGGGACGGCGCTCAGCGTCCAGCCCGGCGATCCCCGGAGGAGCTCCTCCGCGCCGGCCTCGAGCCCGCTGCGGCCGACGACGTCGCCGGCGCGATATCCCTGATCGGCGAGCGTCTCGAGGTCCTCGGCGGTGACCTCGCTGACGTAGCCGACCGTCTGCCCGGCCAGCGCCTCCTGGGGATAGATCCGGACGGCGTCGTCCTGGCGATTGTCGGCGAGGACCGTCCCGTCGGCGGCTAGGATGCGGCCGCGGGACGGCAGGTCGCGCTCGAGCGTGAGCGTGCCGGCCTCACCGAGCTCCGGGAAGATGGTTTCCGGCGTCCATCGGACCTGCCAGCCGTCGGGTCCCTGGGTGAGCACGATGCGGCGATCGAGCTCCAGCTCCCCGAAGCGCTCGGTCGCCACCGTCAGCTCGAGCGGCACCTCCATGCCGAGCACCGGGCCGTCGAGGATTGGCCCCGGACCCGACGGCCCGCCGGCCGGGGACGGCGGCGCGCCGGCGAGCCCCGTGGGCGACGCAGACGCGGATGTCCCGGTCGGCGTTGGCACCGGCGTGGGCGCCGGAAGATCGGCCGGTCGAGACTCGGGAGGCAGACCGATCATCGACGGCTCGCCCAGCCGACCGTCGATCCCCGTCGTGCCCGGAAGCTCGGCGAGCTGGGCGTGCAGCTCCACGAACGCGTCCTCGGCGTAGCGCTCCGCGACTCTCGGAGCGAGCATCGCGTACATCGTCTCGTAGTCACCGGCCCGCCACGCGGCGACGTAGGCCGCCGCCACCTCCGCGGCCGCATCCGGCGACGGCGTCGGAACGGTGGTCGGAACCGGGGTCGGCGCCGGCACCGGGCTCGTGCAGGCGGCGACGAGAGCCGCGCCCGCCGCGAAGGCGACGCAGCGCTCGAGGGGCCGAGACCGGACCAGGCGACTCATCGTGCGAGCGTGACCCTGCGGAACGCCTCCGCCGCAGGGTATCCGGCGCGCTCGCCGAGCTCGTCCGCGCGGCGGCGCACCCACCGCTCGATCTCCGCGAACTGCTCGAACTGGCTCGCATGGCGTGCCAGCGCGCGGACCTTCGCGTCCAGGCTGCCGCCGATGTCGGCGAGCTGATTGGCCTCGTTCGTCGACCACAGGAATAGCTCGCTCACCTTCCACGCGGAGAGGCCCTCGGCGAGGTGCTGCGGGAAGTTCAGCGGGTCGCGCGCCGTCGGGAACACAGCGTCGACGACGACCTCGCCGACGGCCCGGTGGTCAGGGTGATTCACCCACTCGTTGTTGACGAAGAGGACCGTCGGATCGTGGGTCATCACGACCTCGGGCCGCGCTCGCCGAACCGCTCGGGTGACGACCTCGCGAAGACGGAGGCTCGCCTCGACCTGGCCATCGGGCTCGTCGAGGAACTCGACGCCCGCGACGCCGATCTCCTCCGCCGCGCCTCGCTGCTCCTGCTCGCGCACTCGCGCGAGCTCCACCGGATCGGCATGCGGGTCGCTGCTGCCCTTGTCACCGCGGGTGAAGACGAGATAGTCGACGTGCACGCCTTCGGTCACCCATCGAGCGATCGTGCCGCCGGCGCCGAACTCGATGTCGTCGGGGTGAGCCGCCACGACGAGCACGCGCGACGGCGTCGGCAGCCGGTCGTCTGGCATCGCCGCGCCGCTGCTCAGGCGAGGACGGTGGTGCGCTCGCCCACGGGCTCGGCATCGGCGCGGAGCCGTGACGGTTCGAGACGCAGCTCCAGATCGGCGGCGAGCGGCGTCGACGGCGCGCAGGTGAAATACAGCACCTGGTGGGTTCGCGACAGCTCCTCGATCGAGCGCGCGGCCGCGCGGGCGCGACCGTCGTCGAAGTTCACCAGGATCTCGTCCATCACGATCGGCAGCGGCTCGGCCTCGGCCGCGAAGCGTTCGACGAGCGCGAACCGAAGCGCCAGGTAGAGCTGCTCGGCCGTGCCGCGCGAAAGGCCGGCCAGCGGAACGCGTGCTCCGTCGCTGCGCTCGAGCGCCTCGACCTGCTTGCCCATCGGCGCGCTGATGCGCACCCATCGCCCGCCGGTCCATGCCCCGAGGTACCGCTCGGCGCTGGCGAGCACGGCCGGTCGGTGCTCGCGCTCGAATCGGTCGCGCGTCTTTCGCAGGAGCGCACCCGCGAGCGCCAGCGTCGCCCACTCATCGGCCTCGGACTGGATCTGCGCGAGGAGGTCGGCACGTCGCTGGCGATCCTCGCTGGCCTCGACCGATGCCTCCATCGCCGAGATCGCGTCCTTGAGCGCCCCGATCTCCTGGAGGTCGTCGTCGCGCTCGGCCGTCAGGAGTCGGATCGCGCCGCCGCGCTCGCGGACGCGGCGCTCGTTATCGGCGATGTCGGTGACCGTCGCGAGGGCACGCTCGAACGCGGCCAGGACGTCACCGGGACCGGACAGCGCCGCGAGCGTCAGGTGAGCGGCGTCGATCTCGGCCTGCAGCGCGGTACGTCGGTCCGCGAGCGCGACGCTCGTGCGGAGCCCGTCCTCGTCCGCCACTCCGCACGACTCGAGGAACGAGGCGAGATCGGCGGCCGCGGTCGACCGCTCCGCCTCCGCGGCGGCGAGCATCTCGACCAGCTCGGCGCGATCACGCCCGAGACGGGCCGTCTCCGCAGCCGCGTCCGACGCGACTGCGAAGTCCGTGGCCAGCGCGTCGATGGCCGACCCGAGATCTGCGGCGCTCGCCGGCGGCCGACCGAGGTCGGCGAGAAGGAGCGTTCCCCGCTCCGCGCGTCGGACGCGCTCCGCCTCGAGATCGGCGAGACGGGCCTGCAATTCGGCAAGCGCGATCAGTCGGTCGCGCGCCGTCGCAACCGCATCGATGAGCGCGGCGGCCGATTCGCGGTCGAGATCGACCCGGAGCCCGTGCTCCCTGAGCCACGCCGTCCACCCGGCGACGATCTCGGATTCTGCGCGCTTCCGATCGATGGCATGCCGGGCCGCCGCCTGCGCCCGCGCGCGGAGCGACTCGACGCTCCGGACCTCGGCGGCATGCTGCTCCTCCAGCGCCACGCGGCGAGCTGCCGCCGCGCGCGCCTCGTCGACGGAGCGGCGCAACGCCCCGACCGCGGCATCCGGAGCGGTGTCCGGCAGGCCCACCCGGCGAAGTGTCTCGCCGATGGCCGTCTCCGCGGCGATGATCCGCTCGTCGGTCGGCCGTGGCGCGCCGCCCACGGTGGGCGACGGTGACACGCCGCGGCGCGCGCGAATGAAGAGCCATGCCGCCGCCGCCGACACGGCCGCCGATGCCGCCACCAGGACGGCCGGCAGAGGTCCGACGCCGGCGACCAGGGCAATCGCAGCCCCGAGCGCGCCGCCCAGCACGCCGGCTCCCGCAGCCGTGATGACGCGGTCCGCGCCCTGCGGCGTCGAGCCCGACGCGACCAGCGCGTCCACCGAGCGCAGCGCGGCGACCTGTGCCAGCTCGCGATCCAGGCGGCGCAGCGCCGCCTCCGTCTCCTCGACCGACGCTCGCGCGTCCGGTGCCGCGAGCGCCTCGAGCAGTGCCGCCAGATCCGCACTTCGGCGTTCGCCGCGCTCGACCTCGCGCGCCTCGGCGGCAGCCTCGTCCTCGGCGCGCTGCGCCTCGCGCTGCGCCGTCTCGAGCATGCTCCGGAAACGGCCGCCGACCGCGCTCCGGACGCTCACCGAGTCGTCGAAGCCCAGAACACGTTCAGGGTCCCAGTCAGCGCCCAGCCGCGCGATCGACTCGTCGGCCCGCGCGCGCGCGACTTCAACCTCGCGCTCCACTCTCTCGATGTCCAGACGCCGCGCGCGGTCGGCGCGCCGGACGTCGACGATCTCCTCGATGTCGGCCGCGCGCGCCAAAAGCGCATCGTCGACGTCGAGCGAGGCCGCGCGCTCGTCGAGCCGTGCGAGACGATCCGCGGAAGCGGCGCGCGCGGCCTCGGCGTTCCGCAGCCGCTCGGCAAGCTCGCCGTGGCGGACGAGCGGGTCGGGCGGCATTGCCGGCGCGGCTCCGAGCGCAGCGAGCTCGTCGGCGGCGGCGCGGAGCTGGACCCACGCCGTCCAGCCGGCGATGAGGCGCTCGTCCGCGGCCTGCTGGGACTCGAGCGCTCCGAGCTCGTTCTCACACACGGCGACCGCAGCCTCGAGTTCGCGTAGCCGGCGGCGCTTCGAGGCGTACTCCGCCGGGAGATCGAGCGCGGCGAGTCGCCGCTCCAGCTCGTCCAGCTCCCGCAGCAGCACGTTGAGTCGCGGCCGCTCACCGGATGGCAGGAAGATCCGCGACTGCCGATCCCGCAACTCCGCCTCGACATCGAGCGCCGACGCCGCGCCGGTTCCGAGGCCGGCACCGTAGATCCGAGAGGCCACCTCGCCGTCGGCGAGGCGCTTGAACTCGGAGAGCTCCTCGAGACCGAACGCGAACACGTTGCGATACAGGGTGGCCTCGACACCCTGCAGGAGGCGCGGCAGGAAGACGGCGCCCCGGTCCACGCCGGCGTCGTCGAGGATCTCGAGCTTGCCCGTCCCGCCGCGGTCCGAGTGGCGTTCGATGCGGAACGTCCTGCCCTCGGCGGTCCTGACGCCCAGCCAGCCGCCGCGGCGGCCGCCCTCGAGCGCCGGGTATCGGTCTGTCTCGAAGCCGAACAGCATCGCCCTGATGAATGCCAGCAGGGTCGACTTCCCCGCCTCGTTGTCGCCGCGGATCACGGTCAGGCCCGCGGCCGGCAGCCACCGGGCCTCGTGGAAGCGACCGAACCCGTGAATCACGATCTCCTCGATCCGCACGGCGCCGCTAACCCTCGTCCGCGAGCCGGTCGACGACGAGGGTCTCGGCGCGGTCGATCAGCGGCGTGAGACGCTCGCCGCGCGGCCGATCTTCGCTCGCGCTCCGCAGGGCGCGACGCAGGCGTGGATGCTCGTACAGCGTGGCGAGCACCTCGTCTGTGCGCGTTGGGTCCAGTCCGTACGGGACCGATGCCGGCGCGATCGCGTCCGGCTCCTCGGCGAGCGGCACTGGGGCGGCGAGTGCGGCTCGCGTCGCGTCCGTCTCCCTCAGGAACTCGGCGAGGAAGCCGCTCGCCTGTTCGCGGATCGCGGCGAGGTCGACCTCGGGACGCGTGCCATCGGCGATCGAGTCAATCCACACGAACGGCATCGTCGTCCCCATGGACTCCTGGACGAGGCCTCGCAGGTCGTCGACGAAGCCTGCTCGACCGATCGTCGCGTGCAGTGCCCCGCGACCCATCAGCCGCATCCGGACGACGAGCGAGCGGCCATCCGCCGCCGCGCGCGCCTCGTCGAGTCGTCGCGTGAGCTCGGCGAGCAGCGCGTCCTCGTTTGCCAGGTCGCCGATCTCGACCTCCACCGGCAGCCAGCGGACGACGTCGGCGGCGTGGAACTCGGGCCGGACGATCCCCGCGGCGTCGACCGCTACGACGTAACACCCGCGCGCTCCGCTCTCGCCCGGGTCCCGTCCCTGGGGATTGCCGCAGTACACCGCGGTGGGGCGCGCCGCCTGGAGGACGGCGTGCCGGTGTACGTGCCCCAGCGCCCAGTAGTCCATGCCGGACGCGGCGAGATCGGCGACCGAGCAGGGCGCGTAGAGCTCATGGCCGGGTTGCCCGCCGACATTGGCGTGCAGCAGACCGATCGCGAACGGCGCGTCGCTCTCTCGCCGGAATTGGCGCGCCAGGTTATCGCGCACGTCGCGGACCGCGTAGCTGATGCCGTACACGCGCGCGATCTCCGCCCCACCCCGCACGACGGGGATCGCATCGACGCGCTCGGCGCCGAAGCGGTGCGAGCCGTCCGGCCGGGCGATCGTCGGCTCCCATCCGGAGAGAGGATCGTGATTCCCCGTGACGACGAACGACGGTATCGCCGCGTGGCTCAGCTGCCGGAGGCCGTCGACGAAGGCGACCTGACCGCGGAGCGTGCGGGTCGCGTTCTCAAAAACGTCCCCGGCGACGACGACGAAGTCCACCCTCTCTGCGACGGCGAGGTCGACGATCGACTGCCAGGCGCGGACGGTGGCGTCTCGCAGGGCACCCGCGACCCACTCGGGCGCCCTGGAACGGATGCCCTGGAACGGGCTATCGAGGTGCAGGTCGCCGGTATGGAGAAAACGGAACGGCTGGATCGAGAGCACCTCGCCCGCAACGTGGAAGAGCGCTGCGATCAGCGTACCCGAAGCCGCTTACCAGCTTCGTCTAGAGTGTCGCGGTGGGGCAGCTCTTCGCGCTCGCCGGCCTGGGATTCGTCCTGGGTATTCGCCACGCGGCGGACGCCGACCATGTGATCGCGGTCACGACCATCGTGGCCCGCAGCGGGCGGGTCGTGTACAGCACCCTGATCGGCGTCCTGTGGGGACTCGGGCACGCGATCACGGTGAGCCTCGTCGGCGTTCTGATCATCGGCTTCAATCTCGTCATTCCGCCCGCTCTCGGGCTCGCCCTGGAATTCGCGGTGGCCGTCATGCTGGTGGCGCTCGGCGTGCTCAACCTGACCGGGGTCCTGAGCGCGATCACCGCCCGGCTGACCCCTCCGGCGCCGCTGCACGGGCACGCCCATCACCATCTGCACGCGCACGACGCCCGAGGCGAGCCGCACGGGCACGCGCATGCCCACCTGCACGGTCACGGCGTCGACGAAGACCTCGACGCGCCCCATCCGGGGTGGCTGGCACAGCTCGGGTGGTACCAGCTAGTGCGGCCGGTCTTCGTCGGCCTCGTGCACGGTCTGGCGGGAAGCGCCGCGATCGCCCTTCTGGTGCTCAGCACAATTCACGACACGTCGGCCGCGCTGCTCTACCTGCTGATCTTCTCGGCCGGCGTCGCCACCGGCATGGCGCTGCTGACGACGCTGCTCGGGCTGCCGATCGCCTACGCGAACGTTCACTACCGCCAGGTCAACCGATGGCTCACTGTCGGATCGGGGGTGCTCTCGATCGCCTTCGGCCTCTATCTCGGCTACCAGATCGGCGTAGTCGACGGGCTGTTCACCGGCGACTTCAGGTGGGAGCCGGCCTGACCTCCGACGCACGTATCGAGATCCAGCGCGTCGATCGCGTCGGAGACCGCGACGCGGCCGCGATCGCGGCGTTGGTCGAGCGGGCAGCCGCTCACGAGCGCCACCCGCCGCTCGGCGAGGACAAGTTCCTCCGGCTGCGCCACGGCGACCCGGACACGTTCGGGCTTGTGGTCCGCGACGGGGACCGACTCGCGGCGTACGCCCACGCCACGCGATTCGCAGCGCACGGTGCGATGCCGGAGCGCCTGGCGGCGGAGCTCGCGGTGGACCCGCCACGCCGCGGCCGCGGCATCGGTCGACGGCTGTTCGCGGCGGTCGTCGATGCGGCGCGCTCGGCGGGCGTGGAGCGCGTAGACCTCTGGGGCCACCGGGCGGAGGCACCCTGCGCGGCACTCGCCCAGGCGTTCGGCATGCGCGCGACGCGAGCGCTCTGGCAGCTGTCGCTGGACGTCGACAACGTTCCGCACGAGCTACGAAGCGAGCCGCTGCCCGCCGGGGTGGCGATGCGCTCGTTCCGGCCGCGGCGCGACGAGGACACCGTGGTCAAGCTCGTCCGCCGCGCGTTTCCGGATCACCCGGAGAACGCGACCTGGACGCGCGGCGACCTTGACGAGCGTACGACCCAGCCCTGGTTCGATCCATCCGCCGTCCTGCTCGCGGAGTCGGAGTCCGGACAGCTCCTCGGGGTGCACTGGATGAAGCTCGCCGGCGGGGACGCGGCGGCGGGCGAGGTGTACATGCTCGGCGTGGCGCCGGAGATGCAGGGCCACGGACTGGGACGGGCGCTGTTGCTCGCAGGGCTGGCCGAGATGCGCCGGCGCGGGATCGGCCGGGCCTTTCTCTACGTCGAGGCCGACAACGACGCCGCGCTGCATCTGTATCGCGAGGCCGGCTTCCGCCGCGAGCACCTCGACACGTGCTACTCGCTCGACCTCTCCCTCTCGGACGGGACGCGCGGCGTCAGCGGCTAGCCGTCAGTCCCCCGGCGCTCGTTCAGCACCTGAACGACGACGACCACGGCGGCCGCGACGAGAAGCAGGTTCACCAGCGGGCCGAGCTCCAGCAGGAGCCCGATAAGCCACAGCACCAGGATCGCCGCCAGCAGCGCCCAGAGCGTCACGCCGTGGTCACTCCAGCGGCGACAGGAGCGCCACGAAGCCGAGCACGAGCAGCAGCACCCCAATCCCTGCGGCGGCCACGATCGCGGTCAGCGCGACCGTGCGCCGATCGAAGCGCATCAGGCGAGCGCGGCAAGCAACTGCCCGGCGTGCTCTGCGGCCTTGACCCGCGGGAAGACGTGCTCGACTCGACCATCCGGGCCGATGACGAAGGTCGTTCGCTCGACGCCCATGTATGTGCGACCGAACGAGCTCTTCTCGACCCAGACGCCGTATGCGTCAGCGACGCGATGGCCCTCATCGGCGAGCAGGCGAAACGGCAGGGCGAACTTCCGCCGGAACTTCACGTGGCTGGCGATCGTGTCGGGCGAGATGCCGAACACCTCGACCCCCAGGTCGCGGAACGCGGCGAACTCGTCGCGGAGGCCGCATGCCTCGGTCGTGCATCCCGGCGTGTCGTCCTCGGGGTAGAAGTAGAGGACGAACCGACGGCCGGCGAGCGACTCGAGCGAGACCTCGCTGCCGTCGTCCGCCGGCAGCCCGAAGTCCGGAGCGCGCTCGCCCGGAAGCGGGTAGGTCACGGAACGCACCTCACGTGCTCCATGGACAGGCAGGCCGCCATCGTAGCCCGCTTTAGGTCCGGCGCACGGCGCCCCATCAGCGGTCCTCGTCGATGGCAAGCAGGACCGGCGGCAGCGCCCTCGGGACGAGGCGTGCCGCCATGTCCGCGGCCAGGTCGTCAATGACGGCGTCGGCCGCCTCGCGCAGGTCGTGGTCTGCGGTCGGGATCACGCGGAGCGATGGCTCGTTTCCCGCATCCCGCAGCGTGCGCTCAAGGATGCGCACCTCGGCGACCGGCACCCAGCTGTCCGACTCGCCGTGGACGAGCGTCACGGAGCGGTGCAGCATCGTCGCCAGCGCGAGGGGCGGCGTGTGAAACGCCTCGTGCCACCCCACGAGCGAGAGCGGCACCCGCTCGACCGTCACGCCGCCGTCCGCCGTCCGGACCGACAGCTCGAAGCTCTCCTCTCGGCGATCGGCGCGTTCGACGATGTCCTCGCTCCATCGGTCGAGCGCCGCGATCAGCGGATCGCGCAGCGGACGGTGGCGGCGCACGGCGACCTGACGACGGAACACGTCGCGGAACGAGCGGGCCGCCGCGCCGACGAGCGTGAGCGCTCCGACCGCCGGATCGCCGATCGCGACGCTCAACGCGATCGCCGCTCCTTCGCCGTGCCCGACGATCCCGGTCCGGGCCAGGTCGAGCTCGCGCCGTGAGCGTATGAAGCCGATCGCGTCGCGCGCGTCGTCGACTAGGGTGAACCAGTCGGCGGCCTCCCACGCACCGGCCGACGCGCGGCAGCCGCGCTTGTCGTAGCGCAGGCTCGCGACGCCCTGCCTGGCGAGTGCCTCGGCGACGCGCGCCAGCAGCCCGCGCTCCGTCCTCCGCGAGTCGAACCAGCGCGGGTGGCCCCGACGGTCAAGGTCACCATCGCGATCGCGCGGGTACCAGCTCGGGAGGAGGAGCACGCCCGGCGGTCGGCCACGCCGATCGGCCGCCTGAGTCGCGCTGCTGTCGGGGAGCGTCAGCGTCCCGGCGAGCGTCACGTCCCCGGCCGTGAAGCGCAGTTCCTCCTCGCGGCCGGCCATGCGCCGATGATGCCACCGTTCGGCGGCGCGTCGTCCTCGCAGCCGCCGCCGAGCGGCCGAGCGCCGAGGCGCCGCGCTCGCCGCGCCGTAGACTGCCCGCCGTGACGAGCGCGCTGCGCCTCACGCCACCCGCCGAGCCGGTTGGGTTTGTGCCCGACCCGGGCGCCGAGCTGCCGCGCTCCGCGGACGCGGTCATCGTGGGCGCCGGGCTGGTCGGTGCCTGGACCGCGTACCACCTCACGCGACGCGGCGTCCGTCCCCTCCTGATCGAAGCCAATTCGCCGGCGAGTGGCGCCAGCGGCAGGAATGCCGGCATGCTGCTCCAAGGGCTGGGCGGCCACTTCACGCGCGTCACGCGGCTGGCGCAGTCCGCCGGCGCGCGCTCGATCCTCGACTACACGTGTCGCTCGCGTGAGCTCGTCATCGCCGCGCACGACGAGATCCGCGGCGGCGTCGAGCTCGACCAGGCCGGATCGCTCGACCTGTTCCTCACCGATGACCAGGCGGCCGATGCCGACGCGACGATCGACGCGAAGCGGCGCGAAGGATTGGACGTGCGCCGCATCGGTCCATCTGATCTCGCCGACATGGAGCCCGCGCTCGACACGAGCCGCGTGGTGGGCGCCTCGTGGACGCCGTCCGATCTGCTCGTCAACCCGTTTCGCCTCAACCTCGGGTTGCTGCATGCCGCGGTGCGCGCCGGTGCGACGGTCGCCACCGGCGTCCGGGTCGAGCGGCTTCTCGAGGCCGGAGACGGTGTCGCCGGCGTGCGAACGACACACGGCGACGTGTCGGCACCGCGAGTGGTGGTCGCGGCCAACGCGTGGACGCCTGCGCTCGTCCCCACCCTGACCGCCGGCCTGACGCCCATCCGCGAGCACGTCTGCGTCACGGAACCGCTTGCGCGCACGCTGGGTGCGGGCTTCGAGACGAACCGCTGCAACGAGTACTGGCGACAGATGGCGAGCGGCCAGATCGTGATCGGCGGGTTCGCAGTCGCGGACGAGGGGATGGGGATCGGCACGTACTCGATGGAGACGCGGCCACCGGTGCCGCCGCTGCTCGCCGTCCTGCTGGCCGAGCTGTATCCCTCGCTGGCGAACGTCCGGATCGTCCGATGCTGGGCCGGTCTCCTGGACTTCGCGACGCTCGAGATCCCGATGGTCGGGCCGCTCCCCACGGTCGACGGAGGCCGCATTGACGGCGCCTTCGTCGCCTGCGGGCTCACCGGCCATGGCATGCCGTACGCCCCGATCATCGGGCTCCTGCTTTCCGAGCTCATCGCCGATGGCGGGGCGGCGACGCTCCCGCTCGCTCCGTTCGACCCCGCGCGATACGCCGGCGCCGCGTACGCCCCGACGTGGCTCGAGCCCTTCGGCGTCTCGAGCTGAACGCGCTCAGCCCAGCACGAAACGCCAGGTGCCTGCCGCGACACTGACCGCCGTGGCGGCCGCTCCGGTCGCGGCGGCGCCCGCCAGCACGAGCCAATCGGCGGCCCCGAATGCGCGGTCCCGGGCCGAGGTCCGGCACGGAAGGGCGCCGAAGCCGCGAGCGTCCATCGCGTAGGCCAGCCGGAGCCCGCGCCGAATGGCGCCGGTGAGCAGCGTGTGGCTTCGGCTGCCGAAGAGGCTAACCGCAGCGACGGGTGAGCGGCCGGCGTCGATCCCGCGCGCTCGCCGGGCAAGCCCGAGGATCTCCCACTCCATCCGGAAGAGCGGTACCAGTCGTGTGGCGGCGAGCGCGCCGATCGCGAACCGCGCCGGGAGGTGGAGCTGCTGGGTCAACGCGTCGGCGAGCTCGGTCGGCTCGACCCGCGCCAGCCCGACGAGGGCGGTGACCGCGATCGCGACGAGCCGGACGGCGAGCGACGCGCCGTTCAACAGGCTCGTGTCAGTGAGGCGGAGCGGACCCACGGCCCACAGGAGCTCGCCTGGGCCGCCCGCCGACAGGAGTGCGTTCAGCAGGCCGATCGCGATCGCCGCGACGACGACCGGCCAGGCCCGGCTGGCGACGGAACGCAGGGGGACGCCCGATGGCGGCATCGCGACGATCACTACTGCGAGCACGAGGGCGGCCGTCACGCCGTCCAGCGCAACGAACACGAAGAGCATGAGCACGAACGCCGCGCCCAGCCTCGCGAGTGGGTGCCGTCGCGCGAGCGCGCCGCTCACGGCGCCGGTGCCGCGGGTGCGAGCGCCGTGACCCGGTCTGCCACGGCCGCGACGAGGAGCCTGTCGTGCGTCGCCATGCACACCGCTCGCCCATCGTCACGGAGCCGGCCGAGCAGCCGGCAGAGCTCGGCATGCGCGCGGCGGTCGAGGCCGAAGGTCGGCTCATCGAGGATCAGCACATCGGGCCGCGTGGCAAGCGCGGTCGCCACACTCAGGCGGCGCTGCTCGCCTCCCGACAGGGTGTGGGGGTTCGCGGCGGCCAGATGCGTGAGGCGGAGCAGGTCCATGAGCTCCTGCGCGCGGCGCGTCGCCTCTCGGAGGTCGACGCCGGCACGCACGGGGCCGATGATCATCTCCTCGTCGACGCGCCCCGCGACGAACTGGTGGCCGGGTTCCTGAAACACCGAGCCGATGTGCCGGACCAGCCGGCGCGCGGTCCACCGAGCGATCTCGAGCTCGCGCTCGGCGGGCGCGAGAGCCTTTCCGGCTCGGACGACGCCCGCCGTCGCCCGCCGCAGGCCGCCGAGCAGGTGGGCGAGCGTCGACTTTCCGGAGCCGTTTGGACCCATCACGGCGACCGCCTCGCCCCGCCGCAGCGTGACGTCGATGGCGGGGAGCGCATCGGCCTGCGAATCACGATGACGGTACGTGACCGCGTCCGCGACGACGAGCTCGGGACGCGCGCGATTACCGACGTCCACGATCGGTGGCGCCGGCCGCGCTGTTGCCGATGCGCCGAGCGGCGTCCAGACGCCGAGCTCGTCGAGCGCGGTTGCGTGCCTGCCGAAGACCTCGTCCGGGCGGCCGTCGGCGACGACGCCGGCCTCTCCCCCGAGAACGACCACCCGATCTACGAGTTGGAGCGACTCGTCGACGCGATGCTCGACGAGGAGGAGCGTTGTGTCGCCGCCGGCAAGCAGCTCGCGAAGGACCGACCGGAACGCCGCGGCGCCGTCGTCGTCGAGGTTCGAGGTCGGCTCGTCGAGGAGCAACACCCTCGGCCGCATGGCGAGCACGCCGGCCAGCGCGAGCCGCTGCCGCTCGCCGCCCGAGAGCGCCGACGTCGGATGGCTCGGCCGGTGCGCGAATCGAACGTCCGCGAGCGCGCGTTCGACGCGTGGCCAGATCTCCGCGCGAGGCACGCATCGGTTCTCTAGGCCGAAGGCGACGTCATCGCCCGCAGTCGACAGGATGATCTGGCTCTCCGGGTCCTGGAAGACAAGACCGGTGCGGCCGCGACCGCGGTCCGGTGCAATGCCTTCCACGCGAAGGGTCCCCTCTGCCTCCCCGCCGCGCGACGGGTCGAGCAGCCCGGCCAACGCCATCATGAGCGTGCTCTTCCCGGATCCCGAAGCGCCGAGCACGAGCACGCGCTCGCCGCAGCGCACCTCGAGATCCACGCCGCGGATCGCCCACCGCTCGCGACCGGGGTGACGCCAACCCCAACGACGCGCCTCGACCACCGGCGCGCCCGTGGCTCGAGCAGTCAGACGCGGCGCTGAAGTCGCCCCGAGGGGAACGCGGCGAGCACGCCTGTCTGCGCGAGCGAGCGCACCAGGAGCCACGAGCCGAGACCCGCGATGACCACCCCGCTGGCGAGCATGAACGCCCCGATCGCGAGCTGCAGGTCGAAGGAGAGGCCGGGGTAGTAGAGCGGAACGTCGTGCAGCCACTCGCCCACCGCCGCCGCGGCGCCGGCGAGGATCGCGATCGGCAGGTTCCAGAGCCGGTACAGCGTGAAGGCGAAGACGAGCTCCGCGGCCGCGCCCTGCAGGAAGCCCGACACGATCGTGTCGAGCCCCCACACCGACCCGAGAAGGGCGGAGACGGTCGCGGCCACGACCTCGGTGAACACGCCCGCGCCGGGTCTGCGGATCACGAGTGGACCGACGACCGCGGGCATCAGCCACACACCGGATATCACGTATCGCGCCGGCGCGAGCGCGAGGAACGCCGGCTCGGCCGCGGCCCACACGAATCCCCACGCCCAGAACACGACGCCGAACGCGGCGGCGATCACCGCGGCCACCACGATGTCCTCGGTGCGCCAGCCGCGCTCGGCCGTCAGGTCAGGCGTCATCGGCCGCTTCATCGCGTGCCTCGCGCGGCGACGTCCGTATCTCGAAGACCAGCAGCGCGCCCGAAGCGAGCGCTACGGACGCCGGCCTCGCGACCACCTCGTTGCTCACCCCGCGCGCGCGGCCGAAGCGGAGCCGCTCGCCGTGCAGCGGATACCGAAGCCCTTCGGTCACCACGCCGTCTGCGTCGCCGTCGATCGGCAGCAGGCTGACGATGTCGCCGACGCCTGCCTCGAGCACGGCGGAGTCGCCGCCGCGGACCGCGCGCACACGGGTCAGGCCATGGGCGATCTCGACCGTCCGTCCGGCGAGCGCGGTATCGCCCAGCAGGAGGAGGTTGGCGACCGCGTGGTCGATGCGGAGCCCGCCGAGGCCACCCAGCAATACGATCCGATCCGCTCCGGCCTCTACCGCCGCATCGACCGCCAGCTCCATGTCCGTCTCGTCCTTGTCCGGTGGCACGGACCGGAGGCGCGTCCCGGACGCACCGAGACGCCGCGCAACGGCCTCGTCTATTGAGTCGAAGTCGCCGACCACCAGCGCCGGCCGCCGGTCGAGGCGGTCGAGCGATGACGCGCCACCATCCGCCGCCACGACGAGGTCCGCACCCGACAGATGCTCCACATCCGCAGGCGCAAGATCGCCGGCTGCCACGACGACGGCTCTCACGTGCTCATCGGTCCTCCGATTCGGCAACGAGAAGGCGGCGCGTTGGTGGAACGCGCCGCCTGCCGATCGGTACCCGACTCCCTGCGCTGGCATTACCCAGATCAGGTGTGAGGGTCAGCGGAAGATCCGCACTCTCAGCGCTTGTCGCGCTCCCCTGTCGTCTTCAGTTGCGTTGCCAGCGTAGCACGCGTCCGGGCGTGGGGCGCTTGCCGCCGCCTACGCGCAGGTCGCGCAGCCGGACGACGTGACGCGGATGGGGACGTAATACCCACCCAGCGTCGCGTAGTCGAACCACCACAAGGCATTGGCGCGCAGGTTGAAGTACTCCGTGTACCAGCCGACCGGTGGGGTGGCCTTCAACCCGAAGGTGAACGTCCCGATGCCGTCGGGCGGTATGGAGGACTGCTCGGGCCCACTCGCGAGCCACGCGCTCGACCAGTCGGCGGCCTGGAACGCACTGTTGCGCGTCGCACCGCCGTTCGACGTCGTCGCCGCGAGCATGATGCGGCCGCGCCCGTAGCCGTCGTTCCCCGCAGTCCAGGTCCGTCCGCCCGCATTCCTGAACTTCACCCAGTGCGCGACGGTCGTGCCCTGCGTGATGTACTCGGTGCCCCCGTTGCTTTCGCTCGAGTACACGGCGAGCCACGGCACCCGGCCCGGATCAGTCGTCCAGGTCCCGTTCGGGTTGATCGCGTTGGCGGCGAGCCACCAGTCCCGCGCGGTCAAGAGGGCGTAATGGAGGTGCGGCGCGCTCGAGACCCCGGTGTTCCCGGACAGAGCGATGTTCTGTCCGGCCGACACCGTGGCGCCGATGCCGGCGGAGTACACACCGTTGTTCTGCAGGTGGTAGTAGAGCGTGAACCGGCTGCTGCTGTGCTCGACGAGGACGTAGTTCCCGCCACGGGGATCGCTGTGGTTGTCCGCGGCGACGGCCTCGAGCATCGCCGCGACCTTCCCGGCGCGCGCCGCGGCGACCGGCGCATACCAGAGGCCATAGTCGATCCCGGCGTGCCAATGCGCACAGCTTCCGTAGGCCGGCTCGGAGGACACGCCGGTGCATCCATACGGCTGCGTCACCGCGACCTTGGGGTCGAAGAACGGGAGTGTGTACGGCCCGGTCGCGCCCGCGACGGGACCGGGCCGGAGCAGCAGCCCGGCGAACAAGATTGCGAGTGAGCCGACCACAGCGGCGATCCGTACGGTCATGGAGCACATCCTTCCGGGCACTGCACCCACGCCGCCAGCGGCGACGGGGTTCGGGACAGTTCACGGCCGCCGAGGTCGAGCGCACGGGTGACGCCCGTATCGAGGTCCAGGACACTCAGGCGGTCACTCGTCGGCGCAAAGCGCGGTCGCGCGCCTCTTCCGAGGTTCCGCGTCAAGCCTCCATCGACCGCGATCAGCTCGACGGTGCCGTCACCGCGCTCGACCGCGACGTGGCGGCCGTCAGGACTGACGTCCACGGCGGCGGTCTGGCCGAGCTCGGCCAGCGTCGTCTCGCTCCGGCCGGACAGGAGGCGGAGCGCCGTGGATCCGTCGGGATTCGAAGCGAAGTAGGCGATCGATCCATCATCCAGGGACGTCGGCTGATACGCCATTCCCGCCTCGGACAGTACGTCCACTCCGCCGGACTCGACGTCGACGGCGACGACGCGCGACGGGACCGGGACGGTGACCGACGCGACCTGGGCGAGCAGCAACCGGCTGTCGGGGAGCGTGTCGATGGTCAGGCCGTAGACGAAACCGTCCGACCCGCCGGAGATGAGCGACGGCGCGGCGCTTCCAAGATCGACACGCCACAGCCCGCCCGCGCCGTCCACGGCCGCGAGCCAGCTCGCATCGGGGGCGAACGCCGCTGCCAGTGGCGCAGCGCCTCCGGACGGCCCAACCGCGACGTCGGCGTCCGAACCATCCGCGTCCAGGACGTGGAGCGGCCCCGGTGCGCCGAATCGGTCGACGAACGCGGTGAGATCGGCATCGGCGGAGACGCCTAGGAGCCTCGCCGCTTCGTCTCGCGGAGCCGGCCGCCCGCCGGGCGCGCCAGGCAGAGAGATGGGCACCAGCCGCAACTCACGGAATGCGAAGCTCGCGCTAGACGACGGCGCCGTTGAAGGTGACGGAGTTGCGGCTGCCGTGGCCGTCTGCGCAGGCGCGGCGGGCGGCCGGCCGACCAGCGTCGGCTCGTCGCTTTGGATCAGGCGAATACCGGCAAGCGTCGCCACGGCGGCAGCCGTGATGGCGAGCGCGCCGGCCGCAAGCGCGGGGAGTTGACGCCGAAGCCGGCTCGTCTGCCGAGCCGCCCGCGGCGTGCGGGCCCGATGGGGCATTGGGGACCTCCTCAGAAGATGTAGGGCTCGGATGGAGGTCCGTGTGGGGCTCGATCACCGTCCTGGCGTGTGGGAAGCTGCCGTGACGCTATGCGACCTGTCCTTACCGCGCGCTTATCGAGCGACGGCAGGCGCAGCAACCAGCCAGGGGGGAGGCTCCAGCGAGGTGAGACTGCCGCGCCAACGGCCACCGCGCGGGTGACTCCGGTCGCTCTCGCCGTCTTCGTGCTGGGTCTCGCGTTGCTGGCGGGCGGCGCATGGCTGGTCCGGCGGAGCGGCGCCCGCGTCCGGATGGCGATCCGCTTCGCACGAGCGCCGATGATGCGGGTCGGCGATCTCGCTGCGGCGCGTCGGATTCCGCGCGAGGGCGAGGTCCGAGTCGCGGGGCGGGTCCGCTGCTCGCAGCCCCTCGTGACGCCGGATGGCGAGCGCCTCGTGCTGCTTCACCGCAGGGTCGAGGTCCGGCTGCCCACCGGGACGTGGCGGACCGTCGAGCAGCTCCGTGAGGCACGCGACTTCGAGCTGTGGGATCACGCCGGACAGCTGACGATCGACGCGGCTCGGTGCACCGAGCCGCTGCTTGCGATCCCCGCAGTGTGGCGCGGCGGCCCAGACGAGCTCCCGGCGGGGTATCGGGCGGAGATTGCGGCGGTCGAGGAACTGGCCGGGGTGAAGGCCGATGCGGCGCGCGCCGAGACGCGCGCCGTGAGCGTGGTCGACCGTCTGCTGGTCCTCGCACGCCCTGAGCTCGCTCCGGACGGGTCGGTCTCGCTCGCACCGCCGGAGACCGGGTACGTCATCAGCGCCGTTCCCATGGACGCTGCGATGCGGCTGCTCGGTGGGACGCGGCGGTTGCTGCTCGCGGGCGTGGCGGCCGCAGCCATCGGCATCGCGGCGCTCGGTGCCGCGACCCTCATGGCCCTGGCCGACCTGGTCCTCTGACCTCACGCGGCGATCGTGGCACCCACCCGACGGGTACCTTCGGGTCATGGCGGGGACCCGCGCCGCGCGCGTAGCGTCACTGCGTGGGCACTCCGAGCGCACGCACGCGGACGACGCGGCGAGCGACGAGCGATACCGCCACGCTCGTCGAGCTGGAGCGTGCCGCACGCGACCTCGGCATCGGCGACGCCGTCTGGCGAGCGACCGTCGAGACCCTTTCCCGCCACCTCGGCGGCACCGTCGCGCTCTACCTCGTCGAGAACGGGACGATCGAGCTGCGCGCCTCCGCTCTCCGCGACCCTGGAACGCGGCTCGGCTGGACTCCGGGTGACGGCGGCCCGCTGGACGGCGCCCTCCTCAGCGGTCGCCCGGCGATCTTCCTCCCGCGGCGCCACGCGCCCGCGGAGCCGGTCGGGCAACCGATGATCTGCGTGCCGCTCCGTCACGGAGCGGACGTCATCGGGGTCCTCGTCGCGGCGGACGCGCGACCGGGCGCGCTCTCCGAGCGCGACGCGTGGTTCCTGGGAGACGCGGCGCGGCGGATCGCACGCTGGCTCGAAGCCGACACGTCGATGCAGCCCGTGAGCGACCCCAGTGGCGCATCGGCTCACGAACACCCGCGGCCGCCCGACGTGCGCAGCGTCACGTGGCTCGAGGACGCGCGGACCGGTGAGCCGATCGTAACGTCGGGAGCCGCCTAGACCCGATCCCTCGGGCGGCACGTGCTACGATCGCGCCTCCCATGACGGCCGCCCCATACGTGCCGTGGCGCGCTGCGGCACCGCTCCTGGTCGCGGCTGTCGGGCTTTCCGCGTGCTCCGGGCTCCTCAACGTCGAATCCGGCCCGCCGCCGACGGCCACGCCGCTCGCGACCCCCACCCTGACGCCGGTCCCGAGCCCGTCGCCGACCCCCACGCCGTCGCCGACGCCCACCTACACGAATGTCCCCGAACCCGAGCTGCTGGCCGTCATCCCCGACACCGTCGGTGGCGTCGCGGTCCAGAAACCCAATGCGGTGGCCCTCACACCGGGCGACGTTGGCGAGGTCTTCGGTCCGGTCGGTGCGCGATTCCGCTCGCTGGTCGTCGCATTCACCGAGGACCCGCGCCTGACGCTGTTCGCCATGCGGATGGACCCGCCCGCAACCACCACGCGGCGTCTTCGACCGTACCTCGGCGAGATCGGTCAGTACGTGGGCATCGAGAAACCGGATCGCGAGCCGTGGACGCTCGAGACCATCGGCGACAAGGAGGTCTGGACGCGGGGCGAGGACGCAGCCACGCTCGTCGGAACCAGCATCTACACCTGGGTCGCGGACGACATGGTGTTCCTGATGGTCGGGACCGATGAGGCAACCAACGCGGCGATGCTCGCCGCACTGCCGGGCCAGCCGTGACGCGCGTCGCGTACGTTGTCAGCGCCGCCGGCTCCGCGGTCGCGATCGTCCTTCGCGTGCTGAACGCCGATGCGTCGCTGACCTTCGCCGTCGCCGCGTTCGCCATCCTCGGACTTGCGTACGTCCTCGGCCACGCCACCGAGCAGCTGGGCGCGGTGCTCGGGCCGCGCGCCGGCGGCGTGCTCAACGCGACCGTCGGCAACATCGGCGAGATCATCATCGCCGGCTTCCTGATCGCGGCGGGCGAGCTCGAGGTGGTGAAGGCCTCGATCACGGGCTCGATCATCGGCAACCTACTGCTGGTGCTCGGCCTCTCGCTGCTCGTCGGCGGGGTCCGCAACGGGATCCAGCGCTTCGACACGCGCCTGACCGGGATGAACGCCGCGTCGCTCATCCTCGCCACCATCGGCCTGGTCGTGCCCGCGACGTTCGCCCTGCTGATCGGCGGCGGCGCGGAGACGGGCGCGGACGAACGCCAGTTCTTTTCGATCGAGGCGCTCAGCGTTGGGGTCGCGGCGCTGCTCATCACCATCTATGGCCTCTCGCTGGTGTACCAGTTCCGCACGCCGGGAGCGGCGCCTCCGGACGAGGCTGAGCATGCCGCGGCGTGGCCGTGGAGGCTCTCGCTCGCGGTGATGCTGGGCTCGGCCATCGTGCTCACGGCAGTCTCGGAGGTCCTGGTCCACACCATCGACCCGGTGGTCGAGACGCTCGGCATCAGCCGCTTCTTTCTCGGGATCATCTTGATCCCGTTCATCGGCAACCTCGCCGAGCACGTCGTGGGGATCACGCTCGCCTACAAGAACAAGATGGACTTCAGCCTGTTGACCTCGATCGGCTCGTCCACCCAGATCGCGCTCTTCGCGGCGCCGGTGCTCGTCTTCTTCAGCCTCCTTATCGGCCAGCCGCTGACGCTCGTGTTTACGACCCTCGAAGTCGTGGCCGTCGCGGTCGGCACCTTCATCGCCGCGTACATCGCGGTCGACGGTGAGTCGAACTGGCTCGAGGGGGCGCAGCTCGTCTCGGTCTACCTCATCCTGGCAATCGCCTTCTTCTTCCTGACCTGATGGACGATCGACCGATGGATGGGAGCGAGCGCCGCAAGCGCGATCGCCTGGCGCGTCTCCTGTCCGTTGTCTCGATCCTCTACACCGCCGCCGAGCGCGACGACGAGGGCGTCGCCGCGATCGAGATCGCGCGGCTCACCGGGATGAACGTGCGCACCGTGTACCGCGACCTGCGCGCGCTGGAGGAGGAGCTCGACGTCCCGATCTTCTCGTCCGGCCGCGGCCGCTTCGGGATCGAGCGCAAGTTCTTCCTGCCACCGCTCCGGCTGACCGTGCCGGAGGCGATCGTGTTCTTCGTCGCGGCGCGGCTCATCACGCAATCCTCGGACGAGTACGACGCGGTCGTGGTCAGCGCGTTCATGAAACTCGCCGATGCGCTCCCGCAACCGATCGCGCGCCACATCGCGCAGACGATGCTGGCGATCGGCGAGCGGCGCCGGGACGAGGCGTTCACCAGCAATTTCGCCGCGGTCGCACGCGGCTGGGCCGAGGGGCGTGTCGTCGAGTTCACGTACGAGGGCGGGCACGAGCGGCGGGGCCCGCTCCGGCTGCGCCCGTACTTCATCGAGCCCTCAGCGGCCGGACGGAGCGTCTACGTCATCGGCTTCGAGGAGACGAACGGCGGGATGCGGACGTACAAGATCGAGCGCATCCGCCAGGCAAGCGTCACTCTCGACCGATACGAGATACCCCTCGACTTCGACGCGGACCGATGGCTTGCGCCGGCGTGGGGCATCTGGTCGGCGGACTCGACACCCCCAGTGACGGTGCGGCTCCGCTTCGATGCCGCAGTCGCGCGGCGAGTCCGCGAGTCCATCTGGCACCGATCGCAGCGACTGGTCGAGTTGCCGGACGGCCGGGTAGAGCTCCACATGGAAGTCGCAGGCACGGTCGAGGTGCGGCCGTGGATCCTGGGCTGGGGCGACTCGGTCGAGGTGCTCGAGCCGCCGGAGCTTCGCGCCGCGGTGGCGCAGGCGGTGGGCGCCGCGGCCGACCACTATCGCGCCGGCGGGAACGGAGGCTAGCTCAGACCTCGCGCGCCACGCGGTCGCGCATCGCCTGCTCGCGTTGCCGCTTGACCAGCTTGCGCAGCCACCACACCAGTCCGAAGAGAGCGAGGAATCGGATCATCGCCTCGGGTCAGCGCAAGAACCGCGCCGTGCCGTGGTCACCGGCACCAAGCGAGCGGCGCGCGAGGCGCGCCGCGCCCGGCCGCTCCCCGGGGATCACGCAGCCACTCGCTCGCGCCACCCGCGGACGTCGGCAGAACGACCTGCCGGTTGATGTCGGGAAGGCTCTCGCGTCGGTACATCCGGCCATCCTCCTCGGGGTCGGCGATCGGGGAATACTCCGGCGGGACGGCGGTGGCGAGATAATAGAGGTTCCCCGAGCGAACCCGGGTCAGCGCAAGCACCCGGGCCTCGTTCGCGGCGTCTCGCGCGACGCGACCGGCGACGATTCGCGCGGCCCAGTAGTCCGCGGCGTGCGACTCCGTCCCGGCTGCACGCTCGAGCAGATCGATCGCTTCCTTGCCGCCGCACGAGAGCGCCAGCGTCAGTGATTCCGCTGCCGCCGGCGTCGCGATCGCCTCGGCGTGTGCCGTGTCGGCGAGATCGGACCGGCCCGCGAGCCCAACGAGCCAGGTGGGCTGCATGCTGACGATGACGGACGTCCCCTCGCCCGACGCCCACTCGTCCGCGGCGCTGGACAGCAGGGCGGCCAGGTCGTTGCCGGTGGCGAAATACCGCCCCCACTGACGCGAGCCGGGAAGCCACGGAGCAAGCTGGAGCGCCTCGCGCAGGTGCTCGTCGGCGGGGGCGCTCCTCCCGCCGCGCTGCTCCACGAGGGCGAGCGTCAGGAGGTTCGCGGTGTCGATCCGCTCGACGGCGACCGCGTGACGCGCAGCGTCGATCGCCTCTGCGTGGCGTGCGTCGAGCGAGCGGATGATGGCAAGCGCGCGGAACGCGGCATCGTCTACGGGGTTGAGGGCGCTCGCGCGCTCCAGCTCGGATTCCGCACGTTGCGCATCGCCGATGACGAGCGCCACTGCGGCACGTTCGCGGTGGTACAGCGCGAACGACGGGTCCAGGGCCAGCGCCACGTCGAGGTCGTGCGCGGCGGCGGCCGGATTGCCCGCGTACAGCTCACGCCGTGCCTCATCGAACCGGGCCGACGCGACGAGCGTCATGCTCATCCCGACCGCCACGACGGCGAGCACCGTCACGGCGGCGGCCCGCAGCCGGCGCGACGCGACGCCTGGTGAGCCCGAGCCGCGTGGCTCGGCCGCGCCCCCGGCGGGCGGGCCGACAACGGCCGGCCTGGGTGCCGCGAACGCCGCCCACACCAGGAGAACACCGACGAGGTAGGCGGTGTCGGTCGGGTTGTCGCCCAACGAAGCGAGCATGAAGAAGCTCACCGCCCAGGCGGCGGCGCCGGATCGCGCCGAGGCGCCGCGGCGGAAGACCATCGAGAACCACACCACGCACGCCGCGAGCACCCCGGCCGCTGCGACAAGCCCGCCCTCCGCCAGCAGCTGGATGAGGGCGTTGTCCGCGTGCCGCGGCGTGAACGGCGACTCGTCGTAGAAGCCGGATGTGCCCAGCGTCATGACGAAAGTCCCCGGGCCGGCGCCGGTCAGAAGACTCTCCATCAACGTCCCGAACGCGCTCGCCCATATCCGGCCGCGGGCACCCAACGTCGAGATGTCCGTGAGCCGCTCCGCGGCGTCACCCGCGCCGCCCGGCGAGGCGACCATCAGCGCAACCACGACCATGACCACGAGACCGGCCGCGACGGATCCCGCGACGGTCCGCCACCCGATGCGCGACCGATGCGAGCTGGCGCGGAGGGCCAGTGCGGCCGGCACGCAGAGCGCGACGGCCGCCGCGAGCCAGGTGGTGCGCGAACCGCTCATCACCATGACAGCAAGCGTGGAGACGATCGCGACGATCGCGACGCCCCGCGCAGCGGGCCGTCCCGCTCGCAGGACGAGCACCTGCGCCGGAAGCAGCAGCGCCACGAACATGCCGATCACCTGGGGGTGCCGGTACGCGCCGGCCGGAAGCGGGAGATCTGTAAACGGCAGCGTCCGGAAGTCCGTGAGCCGAAGCCACTCGAGCCATACGAGGCTCCACGCGAGCGCAAAGCTCAACGAGATGCCGAGCGACAGGCCCGCCAGCGCCCCGACTACGAGACGTCGTGCGTCGGGTCGGGCCAGGAGCCGCCGCGCCAGGTAGAACGCCGCAACGTACGCCGTCGCCGCGACGCCGGCGTCGAACGACTGACGGGCGAACCTCGAAAAGGTACACGCCGCCAGGAACCCGAGGAGCGCGAGGAGCGCGATTCGATCGAGCGCGTCTGCCTCCCTGGGCATCCGTTGCACCCAGAGCCAGATCAGGACGCCTCCGATCGCGGCGTCGAGCGCACGGAGCAACGTCCCGGTCACCGCCAGCTCGGTGCCGCCCAGGAGGACGAAGAAGACCAGGAGCCCGAGCCAGGCCAGCAGGGACCGGTCGGCTATCCTGCGGCGGATGAGCATCCGACTCGACCCGGTGCCGGACGGCGCGCCCTCGTCCGCGAGCGAGTCCCTGTTGTACGACCCCGCCTCGGAGGGGCGCGCCCTCGGGCGACTCGCCGCCATCGCGATCACCGCCTACCTGCTGCTCGTGGCGTACGCGATGATCCTGACCGGGACCTGGGTCACGCCCGACCTCCTCGTGATCGCCATCGGCATCGTCGCGATCCTGATCGGGCAGGCCCGGCTCTTCGTGCGCGACTGGGTCCCGTTCATTCTGATCTTCCTCGCCTGGGAGGCGATGCGCGGGTACGCCGACAACCTCGGCGCGCCGGTCCACTCGGACGGCGTGATCGCCCTGGAGCGCCTCATCTCCTTCGGCACCGTGCCCACCGTGGAGCTTCAGCGTCTGCTGCATCGCGCCGATGTGGTCACGCCGCTCGACATCGCGACGTCGCTGATCTACGCCGCGCACTTCGTCTTCCCGCTCGCGGTCGCGTTTATCTTCTGGCTCCGCGACCGGCGGCTCTACTACCGGTTCGTCGGAACGCTGATGCTCATGGCGCTCGTTGGGTTTGTCTTCTACCTGCTGCTTCCCGTGGCGCCGCCGCGCTTCGCACTCCTCCACGGCGAAAACCTGCACGTCCAGGACGTCATTCACAACACGCTGGTCAACCTCGGCCTCAACGCGAACGCGGACTGGGTCTACTCGAACCTGAACCCGAACGACAACGCGGCCTTCCCGTCACTCCACGCGGCGTTCCCCGTGCTTGCGTTCCTCTTCGTCCGGCGCATCGCGCCGCGTGCGGCATGGCTGCTCGCGGTGTACGCGTTAGCGGTCTGGTTCGCGATCGTCTACCTCGGCCACCACTACATCGTCGACGTCCTTGGTGGCGTGGCGCTCGCCTTGGCAGCCTACTGGGTCGTGATCCGCAAAGGCATACTGGATCGCCTGCTGGTGAGGCTGATGGCGATCCGCATCCACCCGCCGGCACGAGCCGGGGCCGGCTGAGGGGGACGCCGCGGCGGGCGGCGACCGTCAGAGCGGGAGCTTCTGGATGACGCTCAGCGTCGGCCGCACGGCGCGCGGCGCGGGCTGCGCGATCGGCAGACGGATCCACGCGTCGCCCGCCGGACCGGGCCGATAGCGCGCGGACAGGCGCCGCGCCGAGATCGCTTCCATGCCGAGCTCTCCGAGCGCCTCGGCGACGGTCATGCCCTCCTCGCGGAACCCGCGGCCCACGATCGTGGTCTCGCCCCTGCGGACGAGCGCTCGAAGGCGGTCGCGGCGCTCGACGAACGGTCGGGACGCGAGCGTCTGGCCCTCGAGATAGAGCAGGTCCGTCGCGACGAATGCGGCGCGGCCGGCGGTGACGCCGCGGACCGCCAGACGGCGGCGCAGGAGCTCCGGGTCGGGACGGCCGTCGCCGTCCAGCACGAGGAGCGTCCCATCCATGACCACCGCGTCGCCGCGAAGCTGCTCGCCCAGCGAGCCGAGCTCGGGGAAGCTTTCCAGGAGGTCGGTGAGCTGCTCGCTCTGGAGCCGGACCTGGCGAGACTCGACGAAGGGCAGGGCGCGCACGCCAGGCCACCACGGCTCGAAGTAGTACCCCGGGTCATCGAACGGACCGACGCCATCGGTCGCCTGCATCGGTCGCACGTGGAGCGGCAGCCGGCCGCCCGAGTCGGGTGTGTCGATCGAGAGCGGAAGCTGCACGGCCCCCACCGTGGCTGACCGCCGGGTCAGGCGGTCTTGCGCGCCGCTCGCCGCTGGGTGGCGGGCTCCTCGCCCGCACCCTTCCGGCGCGACTCTCGTGCGGCCGCCACGCTCGCCTCGAGCGCCTGCATCAGGTCGGTGAGCTTGGTCGCCGGCGCGCGCTCGACGCGTACGGGCGCCTGCCCCTCGACCTTGGCCTGGATGACGTTCATCAGCGCCTGCCGGTATTCGTCGTGGTACTGGTCGATCTGGAACTCGCCTGTCATGGATTCCACGAGCTGCTCGGCCATCTTGCGCTCCGCCGGCTTGAACTCGTGCTCCTCCTCGGGAAGGTCCAGGTCGCGCACGGCACGGATCTCGTCCGGCCAGTGGAGCGTGGTGAGCAGGAGCGTCTTGTCGAACGGGTTGAGCGACGCCAGCTGCTCGCGATCCTTGAGGACGATCTTGGCGATCGCGGTCCTGCCGGTGTCATCGAGCACCGATTTCAGCAGGTAGAACGCCTTGCGGCCGATGGGCTCCGGCTCGAGGTAGTAGGCCTGCTTGACGAACTGCACGCCCTGCGTGTCGCGCCTGGCCTCGGTGAAGAGCTCGATATCGATGGCACGCATCGTCTTGAGCGGCAGCGAGTCGAGGTCCTCGTCGGTGACCACCACGTACTGGCCCTTCGACCACTCGTAGCCCTTCACCGTGTCGGTCCGGCTGATGACCTCGTCGTCGTACGGACAGTAGGTCTTCATCTGGATCCGGTTCAGACATTTGGCGTGCAGCATGTTGAAGCCGATGCCGCCGCTTTCGGTGGCGAGGTACAGCTTGACCGGGATCGTCACCAGCCCGAACTGGATCGCGCCCCGCCACATCGGACGTGCCATGGATCTCCTCGAAGTTCGTGATCGGGTGTGCCCTCCCCGATCGGCCGCAAGACGATACGCCAAACAAGCAAGCCCTTGATGGCATTTCCATGCTCGCACGGCTGATGCCTGCGGGCAACGATCTTCAGTACCAGCCGCACCGGACGCTGCGGCCATTGTTCGGGCATACCGAAACGACGAGATTCCCGCCGATGGAACACGCGCACCTGCCCGTCGCCCAGCGGGCATACGTCCTCGAGGACGAGCCCGCGATCGCCGCGATGGAGGCCGACCTTCTTCGCGAGATGGGGTTCTCGGTCGTCACCTGCAGCCGGATCGTCGAGCTTGGCGACCTGATCGAGCTGTCACTGCCACACCTACTGATCGTCGACCTGAACCTGCCGGACGGCGACGGCGATCAGGTGGCTCGGCTGCTCGCCCACGAGTGGCCGGGCATCCCGGTCGTGTTCGTGAGCGGGGCGCGACGCGAGCGCCTCTACCCGTTGCGCGAGCTCGGCCCGGTAGTCCAGAAGCCGTTCGACCTCGATGACTTCACCAGCGCGGTGCAGGAGGCGCTCGATCACCCGTACGCCGCGCGGCTCGGTCTCGCGTCAGGAGGCTGAGCGCCGGCTAAATCACCCGGTCGCCTTCCGGTCCCGTGACCGCGACGAGCGCCGACGCCACCTCGCCACCGGCGCGGCTCAGTCGGTATCGGTGCTCGATCTCGAGCGCCTTCGACAGCATCCTGCTCACCGGGCAGTACTTCATCGCGGAGAGTTCGACCGCGCGACGCACCGCTTCCGCCTCGATCTCGCCTTCGACCTGGTGCTCGACGACGATGTGGAGGAAGACTGACGGGGTCTCGTCCGCCTTCTGAGCGGTGATCGCGACGCCGTAGCGTGCCGGCGCCTGTCGTTTCTTGCCGAGGATGCTGACCACGTCGACCGCGGTGCACGACGCGAGGGCGGCGAGCACGAGCTCGGTCGGGCGCGCGGCGCTGTCGCCGCCGGTGGGCGGGAGCACGTCGGCAACGACCTCGTGACCCGACGCGGTGCGTGACTGGACGCGCGCGCCGCCGTCGAGCGAGACACTCGCCTCGAGCCGGACCTCAGCCATCAGCCGCGATCGTATCCTCGCGGATCCCCTTCGTCGCACCGGCGACGCCCTCGGCCAGCAGCACGCGCCCCCCGGCCAGGGACTCGTACAACGCCTCGACGCGCTCGAGCGTGTCGATCTCGTCGGGCGTCTTGTCGTCGCGAATGCGCACGATGCGCGGAAAACGCATCGCGAAGCCGCTCTTGTGGCGGTTGCTGCGCTGGATCAGGTCGAAGGCGATCTCGACGACGACCTCCGGCGCGACGCTGCGGAAGCGCCCGAAGTCACGGATCGTGATCGCCTGGAAGTGCTCGGTGTACGCAGTGATCTCCGCATCTGTCAGCCCGGTGTAGGCCTTGCCTATCGTGACGAGCCGGTCGTTGGCGGTGTCCCGCACGGCGAACGTGTAGTCGGAGAGCACCGCCCGCCGCTTGCCGTGGCCCCATTCCACGCCGACCACCACACAGTCCAGGGTTGCGAGCGCGCGCTTCAGCTTCAGCCAGCCGAGCCCGCGGCGCCCTGGCTGATACACCGACGACGGGTTCTTGATCATCAGCCCCTCGTTGCGCCGGGCCTGCGCGTCGTCGAACAACCGGTCGACCTCCTCCGCCGAGCGCGCCTGGACGAGGTGCGTGTAGAGCAGCCGCTCGCCGCTGCACTCCGGGAGCTCGAGCGCCTCCAGGGCAGCCCGGCGTTCTCTCAGCGGCTCGTCCAGCAGGTCGCGTCCGTCGAGGTGCAGCACGTCGAACGCCACGAAGACGACCGGTATCCGCTCCTGGAGCGCGGCGTCCGGCGCGACGCGTCCAAGCCGCTGCTGGAGGTCCTTGAACGAAAGCGCCGCACCTTCGCGGTATGCGAGCAGCTCACCGTCCAGAACGATCTCGCGGCCGAGCGCGGCTCCCGCGGCTGCTGCCTCGGGGAATGAGCGCGTCACCTCCTTGAGATCTCGACTGAAGAGGCTCGCCCGTCCGGCGGCGGCGTGCAGTTGGGCACGCACGCCGTCGTACTTGTCCTCGACCCACGCCTCGGCGCCGACACGCCGCATGACCTCGTCCGCATCCTCGACCGGCGAGGCGAGCATGAACCGGAGCGGCCTGCCGAGCTGGAGCCGCGCCTCGTCGAGCCGCCCGGCGCGGGCAAACGTCGCGGCGACACCGATGTCGCCGACGACCATCACCGCCCGCCGGAGCTCGTCGAGCGCCACGTCGAACGCGGCCGCCACGGCCTCCTCCAGCAGCCCCTCGCGCAGCCCGATGCGCAGGTCGCGCTGGAGGATCTTGGCGATGTAGCGCGCCTCGCCTCCGCTCGCCCGGCCGAACAGCGTCGCGAGGCGCGCCGCGCGCTGCTCCCCGCTCGACGACCGCGATATCTCCTCAAAGGCGTCGTGCACGTCCGCCAGTGTCAGCGGCCGCGAGTCCGGCGTCCGACCCTCCAGGAGCTCGCCGGCCACGTCGCCCAGATCCGAGTGGCGGAGGTAGCTGTCGCCGAATCGTTCGACGTCGACGCCGGCGAGCCCGGTCAGCGCCGCCGACACCTGGACCCAGCCCAGCCCGAGCCGGTCATCGGCGCCCGGAAGCGGCCTCCCTGCCAGGAAGGTGCAGGCGATCCGCAGGTCCTCGTCGCGAAGAGCACGGAGGTAGTCGGCCAGGACCGCGCGCTTGCGGAGCTTGCTGGTCGTCGCGGCGGCCGCATCGGCCGCAACCACGAAGTCGGCGAGGGCGGCCGATCGGGCGGTCACGCGCGGAGTCTAGGAGTCAGCCCTCCGCCAGGCTTCGCTTGCCCTTGTCGATGAGGTCGGCCACCTTGCGGCCGCCCTTGCGTCCGATGGCTTGGAAGTGCTCGTGCGAGTACTTCTGGCTGACGGTCTTGCCGCCCTTCTGGCCGATCTCCTGGTAGAACTCCGGGCCGTACTTGGCTCGCGTCGTCTTGCCGCCCTTGCGGCCGGCTTCCCGGACGCTCATGTTCCCATTGCCACCGGTGTCGACCATGCGGGCTCCCGGGTGCAGAGCGAGCTGTGGACCCCAGCGCGCGACGGGTTGCAAGATCGATACCGCCTAGAATGCGCGCCCATGCACCCCCTGCTGCGCAACGCCGTCGTCGGCGCAGTGGGGTTCCTGATCGCCGCCAGCCTCGCCGTGCTTGCCCTGCTCGGCGCCGAGACGCCCAGCTTCCAGGTGCTCGCCATGATCGCCGCCGCAGTCCTTGCGGTGGGCACCGCCGCCTACCTCTTCGTGCAGGCGTGGCGCTGGTCGGTCCTCGCCTACCGCGAGGGATATACCGGCCGATCGGTGGCGATCGCCTTCGCCGGCGGACTCGTGGCGCTCGTCGGAATGGCCGCCCTGGCGGGCGCGGTGATCATGGTGCTGCTGTTCGCCGGAACGCTCGGATAGCGACGCCTAGGTTCCCGGCTCCTCGTCGTCCTCGTAGCGGAACGAGATCTTGAGCGAGACGCGGTAGCGCACGATCTCGCCCTGCTCGACGTCCGCCGTCGACTTCACGACCTCGATGCCCTCGATGTTGCGGACCGTCTTCGCGGCCGTCTCGACGGCCCGCCGGGCCGCGTCGGACCAGCTGCGCGGCGACAGGCCGACCATCTCGCGGACGATGATCACGGACACGGCGGGACTCCTCTCACGGGCGGGTCGCGAAGCGGCTCGTTGCTAGCATAGGTTCGATCGTCCGCGCCCCCATCGTCTAGAGGCCCAGGACGCCACCCTTTCAAGGTGGAGATCAGGGGTTCGAATCCCCTTGGGGGCACCACTAGACATGGTTGATCTCGACGCGGTCCCCGCAGTCGGGGCAGTACAGCATCACGAGCTTGGGATTCTCGGGATCGGGACGCCAGACCGATACGTCCTTCTCGTACACCCGCTCCCCGCAGTGCGGGCACTCCGCGCCGATCTCGAGCCACTGCTCGCGCGGGACGTTCTGGCGGCCCACCTAGCGGCGACCCCGGGACTCTTCGCGCGGCTGCGGAGGAGCGATGAGCGGGTAGGCATGCGCCTCGTACCCCCGCCAGCGACCCACGTCGCCCTGGCGGATCATGACCTGGCGCTTGATGAAGCGGCCCGTCACGTCGCCGCTGCTGCGGTCGAGCACCTGGAGGTCGGTCCGTCCGGTCACCTCTCGGAGTGCCCCGGGCAACGTCTCGACCAGGTACGCGGGGTCCGGGTTCTCGCGCAGCGCGATGTCGAGCGCCGCGACCACGTCCTCGTCGGGGAGGTCCCGGGGCAGCGGCCGGCTGATGTAGGCCATGCGGACGTCGTTGCTCGGCCCCCGGAAGGTCCGCATCAGCCCTCGAAACACGCCGGCATGATACGGGCGAGACCGGCGTGCGTCAGCGAGCAGTGACCGCCGGGCGAGGCGTCGGCTCGTGGGGCCCCGCCTATAATGTGACGCCCCCGGAGCTCGTCCTCCGACTGCGCGCGGCCGCCGAACGGCCCGGCGTGGCGGCGGCCCACCAGGGAGGAACAGCGTGCGCGTCAGAAAGGCAGTCCTCCCGGCGGCGGGATTCGGGACGCGCTTCCTCCCGGCGACCAAGGCGCTCCCCAAGGAGATGCTGCCGCTCGTCGACCGGCCGATCATCCAGTACGCGGTGGAGGAGGCGGTTGCCTCCGGGATCGAGCAGCTCATCATCGTTGTCGCGCCGGGCCGGACGGCCATCGCCGATCACTTCGACGCGAATCCGGAGCTCGAGCGCTGGCTCGAGGAGCGCGGCGACATCGAAATGCTGCGCTGGGTGCGCCGGATCACCGAGATCGGCCCCATCGCGTTCGTCCACCAGAAGGAGCAGCTCGGTCTCGGCCACGCGGTGCTGATGGCCAAGGAGCTGGTCGGCAACGAGCCGTTCGCCGTGCTCCTCTCCGACGACGTGATGATCAACCCGCAGCTCCCGATCACGCGGCAGCTGATCGAGACGTACCAGGCCCACCGCGGATCGGTGGTCGCGGTGCAGACAGTGCCGCGCGAGGAGGCGACCCGCTACGGCATCATCGTCCCCGTGCGCGAGGAGGGGCGGCTGTACGAGATCGGCCGCCTGGTCGAGAAACCGCCCGTCGACGAGGCACCATCGGACCTCGCGGTGTTGGGTCGGTACGTCCTGACGCCCAAGATCTTCGACATGCTCGAGCACACCCAGCGCGGCGCCGGCGGCGAGATCCAGCTCACCGACGCGATCAACATGCTGATGGGCGAGCAGCCGGTCTTCGGCTACCGCTTCGAGGGCACGCGGCACGACGCGGGCACCCGCATCGGCTGGCTCAAGGCCAACGTGGCGATGGCACTCGACTCGACGGACGTGGCCGACGACTTCCGCAGCTACGTCCGAGGGCTGGACCTGCGCGACTGATGGACATGATCGGCAGGGTGATCGGCGGTCGCTACACCCTGCAGGCGCCGCTCGGCGAGGGCGGCATGGCCACGATCTACCGCGCCCACGACACGCAACTCGACCGCGACGTCGCGGTCAAGATCCTCCGTCCGCAGTACGGCACCGATTCCGGGTTCGCCGCCCGCTTCCGCCAGGAGGCGCGCAGCGCCGGGTCGCTGTCACACCCGAACATCGTCAGCGTCTACGACTACGGGACCGATGGCGATGCGCACTACATCGTCATGCAGCTGGTCGACGGACGCGACCTCTCCAGCGTGCTGGCGGAGCGGGGACGCCTGCCGCCCAACGAGGCAGCCGGAATCGCCGCGCAGGTCGCGCTCGCGCTCGAGGCCGCTCACCGCAATGGGATCGTCCACCGCGACGTGAAGCCGGGAAACATCCTGCTCACCGAGGAGGGCGAGGTTCGCGTCACCGACTTCGGGATCGCGCGCGCCGTCAGCGAGGCGTCGATGACGATCACCGGCACCACGCTCGGCTCGGTGCACTACTTCAGCCCCGAGCAGGCGCGCGGCGACGAGGTCACCGGCGCCAGCGACGTATACGCGCTCGGCATCGTGCTGTACGAGATGCTCACTGGCCGGCGGCCGTTCACCGGTGACTCGGCCGCCGGTGTGGCGCTCAAGCGCCTGTCGGAGGACCCGCCGCCGCCATCGGTCTTCGACCGGTCGCTGCCGCCCGGACTGGTCGCGATCGTCATGCGCGCGCTGGAGCGCGAGCCTGAGGATCGCTTCCGCGGCGCCAATCCGTTCGCCGAGGCGCTCCGACGGTGGCAGCGTGATCCCGGCGCGATGCCGGTGCCATTCCCGCCGCCACGCCCGCCGACCGGGGACCCGACGGTCTACATGCCGCGTCCCACGCCGCCGATCCGCCAGGTGAACGTCGCGCCGCCGCCGCCCCGCTACGTCGAGGAAGAGCGCCGCGGCCAGCCGTGGTGGATCTGGCTGCTCGTCCTTCTCGCGCTCGGCATGCTCGGCGTGGTGGGCTTCATCGGCGTCCAGATCTTCACAGGCTTCGGACCCGGTGGATCACCCACGCCGGCCGCCGATGAGTTCGAACTCCCGAACTGGGGAGGCGACCCGATCACCGCCGTGCGGCTGGACGCCGACCGGCTCGGCGTCGACCTCGACGAGGACACCGAGAACAGCGACGACGTCGCGGCCGACAGCGTCATCCGCACCGAGCCGGAGGCGGGGACCCTCGTCTCGCGCGGCGACATCGTCCGCGTGATCGTCAGCAGCGGAGAGGAGACGGTCGCGGTTCCTCCCCTCGCCGGCCAGACGCGGAGGGAGGCGCGCGACACGCTCCGGAATCGTCAGCTCGAACTCGGAAGCGTCACTTCGGAGGCATCGGGAGCGCCGGAGGGCACTGTGCTGCACAGCACTCCGGCCGAAGGCGTCGAGGTCCCGGTCGGCAGCTCGGTCAACATCGTGCTGTCCAGCGGCCCGACGCCGACGCCCAGCCCGACCCCCACGCCGACCCCGACGCCGACCCCCACGCCGACCCCCACGCCGACGCCCACTCCGGTCCCGCCGCCGATCACCCCGCTGCCCAGCTTCTAGGTCCGCCCGCCCGGGTTCGAGTCCCACGTCGTGCTACGATTCGAGGGCATTTCCGCGTTTCCCATGGAGGTTCCCACGCTCATCATGTCTGCCCCGGTCACGGTCGAGGAATCGACCTTCGAGGAGCAGGTCCTCAAGGCTGAGAAGCCGGTGCTCGTCGACTTCTGGGCTCCCTGGTGCGGCCCGTGCCGCCTGGTCTCCCCGGTCATCGAGGCCGTCGGTCAGGCGCACAGCGAGAAGATCTCGGTCGCCAAGGTCAACACCGATGAGAACCAGCAGCTGGCCTTCAAGTACAACATCTTCAGCATCCCCACCCTGATCGTCTTCCAGGGCGGCCGGGAGGTGGAACGCCTCGTCGGCTACATGCCGCAGGAGGCGATGGAGCGAAGGCTGGCGCAGTACCTCTAGCTGTTGCCAACTACCCTCAATGACCGATGGCCGGCGGCAACGCCGGCCATCATGCTGTTCGGTACAAGCTGGCCCCCGAGTGGACGCCGCCAACGGCTACACTCCGCACGCTTTCCCGCCCGCAGCCTCCCGCAGGAGCTCTCGCCCTGAATGATCATCAAGCCCGACCGCCGCGAGCAGGAGCGGAGGCGCAGCGAGGCGGCGGGGACGCCGGCCACGGAGCGCCGACAGAGCGATCGCCGCACGATGTGCTGGGAGGTCGAGCAGTGCGACCTCACCATCCGGTACCGGTGCCCGGCCTTCATCCTCCGCAGGCCGTGCTGGGAGCTGTGGGCGGTCGAGGGTGTCGGTCCGGCGCGCGCCTGTTGTTACAACGACAAGGAGTGCGAGCCCGGTCGCTGCGTCATCGCCGAGAAGCATCTCGCCGAGCGGCAGCCGTTGCCGGTCCACGTCGGGCGACGCGGCGTCCCGCTCGGCTACGGCCGGCCGCGTCGCCACCACTGCCCGCACTTCTACGTGACCGCGGGCAGCAGAGGGCCGATCCCGATCCAGGCGCCACAGCTGATGCGGACCGTCATGAAGCAGGAGGGCACGGTGGCGCGTTGCGAGCTGCGCGGCGGCGTGCACCTCGACGGCGGGTACGTCAACGACCTGTGCCTGACGTCGCAGTTCAACCAGTGCGTCTTCTACGAGGACGAGCGGGAGTGACGCGCCGGGCGCGGTGAACTACGCCGCCGCGGTCGGCGAGCTCCAGCGGCGCGGCCGGTTCCGGATCAGCCTGGGTTTGGCGCGCATCGAGCGGCTGCTCGACGAGCTGGACCACCCGGAGCGTGCGCTCCGCGGCGCGCTCGTGGCGGGGACCAACGGCAAAGGAAGCGTCGTCGCGCTGGTGACCGCGGCGCTGCACGCCGCCGGCGTGCGGACCGGCAGCATGCCGAGCCCGCACCTGGTCACGTACCGCGAGCGCATCGCCGTGGACGGCACGCCGATATCCGAGCCGCGCTTCGCGACCGCGGTCGAGCGGGTGATGCCGGCGGTCGATGCCGTGGCCACGACGCTTGGCGAGCCGACCGAGTTCGAGCTGCTCACCGCGGCCGCGGTGGCTGAGTTCACCGCGGCCCGCGTGGACGCCGCGATCGTGGAGGTCGGGATGGGCGGCCGGCTCGACGCCACGAACGCGCTCGACCTGGGCGTGGCCGCGATCACCAACGTGCAGCACGACCACGAGCGCCACCTGGGGAGGAGCCTGCGCGCGATCGCGGTCGAGAAGGCGGCGATCGTGAAGCGTGGCGACCTTGCCGTGACCGGCGCCCGCGGATCAGGATTCACCGTGGTCAGCGAGCGTTGTGCCGCCCTTGATGTCCCGCTCCGGCGCGCCGGCGGTTCCTCGGCCGACTATCGGACGACGGTACGCCATACCGGCTGGGACGGCGTCGTGGTCGATCTCGCGCGCCCGTCCGGCGAGCTCGGAGCGCTCCGCATAGGTCTGCTCGGTAGGCACCAGGCGGACAACGCCGCGGTGGCGGTGGCGATCCTGGACGCGCTGGGCGAGCGATTCGGCGGACGGCTACGGACGGACGAGCGCGCCGTGCGTCGTGGCTTCGCCGTCGCGCGCTGGCCGGGCCGACTGGAGGTCGTGACTCCGTCGCGCGGCGTGCGCGTCGTGCTCGATGGCGCCCACAACCCGGCCGGGTGCGCGGTCCTGCGACGCGCGCTCGAGGAGCTCGGGGTGCGGCGCCCGGCCATCGTCTTCGGCGCGATCCGCGGCAAGCGGGTGACGGCCATGCTGCGGACGCTCGCCGCGCTGGAGCCGACTCCCGTGTTCACCTCGGTCCCGGAGGCGAACGCGATCCCGACCGAACGGCTCGCCGCGACGTGGCGGCGCCTCACCGGCCGGCGCGCGCGCGTCCGCGAGGCGCCGGTCGAGGCTATGGCGCTTGCGGCGGACCTGGCGCCGGCGGACACGCCGGTGGTCGTCTGCGGCTCGCTCTACCTGGTCGGCGCCGTGCGGCGCGCGCTGGTTGGCGACGGCGCCGCCGCATGAGCACCGCCGTGGCGGAGACGCGGGCCGGCAGCCACACCCTTCGCTGGGGTGAGCGGACCTACGTCATGGGCATCATCAACGTCACGCGAGACTCGTTCTCGGGCGACGGCCTGCTCGCGGGAGGTCGCGGCCCCGATGAAGCGGTGGCCGCGGCCGTGGATCTCGCGCGGCGCTTCGTCGACGAGGGCGCCGACATCCTGGACGTCGGGGCCGAGTCGACGCGTCCACGGGCGGTCTACGGAGAGCACCCCGAGGTCGGCGCCGCCACCGAGGCCCGCGCTGCCGTGCCGGTCGTCGCAGCGCTTGCCCGTGAGCTCGGCGAGCACGTCCCGATCAGCATCGACACGTCGAAGGGCGAGGTTGCGCGCCAGGCACTCGCCGCCGGCGCCAGCATCGTCAACGACGTGTGGGCAGCACGCCGCGACCCACGAACCGCCGAGGCCGCCGCCGAGACGGGCGCCGCGCTGGTCCTGATGCACAACAAGGAGCGCGCCGAGTACCCGGGCGGCATGATGGCCGAGATCACCGCCTGGCTCCGCGACGCGGTCGACGGCGCGCTCGCCGCCGGCGTGCAGCGGGGGCAGCTGATCGTGGATCCGGGGATCGGCTTCGGAAAGGACTCGGCGATGAACCTCGAGCTGCTGCACCGGCTGGGCGAGCTGCGGGCCCTGGGGCTGCCGATCCTGGTGGGGCCCAGCCGCAAGCGCTTCATCGGGGAGCTGCTCGATGACGCTCCTCCGGGCGATCGTCTCGAAGGGACCGCCGCGGCCGTATCGCTGGCGATCTCCGCGGGGGCGGACATGGTCCGCGTCCACGATGTCCGCAAGATGGCCCGGGTCGTCCGTGTCGCCGACGCGATCACGCGGCTGACGCCGAGCTTTGGATAGCGGCGTGCCACAGGCCGATCGTCTGACCCTGACCGGCATGGTCTTCCGAGCGCGCCATGGCGTGCTGCCAGAGGAACACGTCGAGCCCCAGCGCTTCGTGGTCGACGTGGAGCTGTCGGTTGACGCGGCCGCCGTCGCGGCGCGCGACGAGGTCAGCGCCGCGGTCGACTACCGCGAGGTGTTCGAGGCCGTGCGTGGCCTCGTGGAGGATGCCAGCCATCGGCTGATCGAGACGCTCGCAGAGTCGATCGCCGGCGAACTGCTCCGCCGCTTTCCCGTCGAAGAGGTCGAGGTCCGGGTGCGCAAGCCCGACGCTCCGCTACCGGGCCCCTTCGATCACGTCGAGATCGCGATCCGCCGTCCCGTCAGCCGCTGATCACGGCTGATCCGGCATCGTGCCGAGCGTCACACGCATGTTCCGCTCCGTGTCGCCACGCAGCACGCGCAGCGTGACGACGTCGCCCGGCTGGTAGCCGAGCACCAGCGCCGAGAGCTCATGCTGCGTGTCGATCTGGACTCCGTCGATGGACACGATCACGTCGCCCTCGCGGAGGCCTGCTTCCTCGGCCGGACTGCCCGGGATGATCGCCGGGCTGTCGGTGCTCGTCGGCGCGCTGAGCAGGACGCCGTTCGAGACAGGAAGGTCGCGCTCCGCGCGCAGCTGCTCGGTGACCGGCACGTAGTAGATCCCGATCCACGGGCGCCGGATCTCCTGCCCGTTGCGCGCCTGCTCCATCACGGGCTTGGCGATGTCGATGGGGATAGCGAAGCTGATGCCCTGCGCCGTGGCCGCCACGGCGGTGTTGATTCCGATGACCTGCCCGCCGCTGTTGATCAGCGGCCCGCCCGAGTTGCCACGGTTGATCGCGGCATCGGTCTGGATCAGGTTGTTCAGCTGCTCGGAGGTGGTGCCCGTCACGTCTCCGGCCTGGATCTGGCGGCCAAGGCCGCTCACCACGCCGGTCGTCACCGAGTTCGGGTAGTTGCCCAGCGGGCTGCCGATGGCGATCGTCAACTGCCCGACCTGGAGGTCCTGGCTGCTGCCGATCGGCGCCGGCGGCAGGTCGTTCCCCTCGATCTTGACGATGGCGAGGTCGGTGAGGGTGTCCACGCCGATGACGCGACCCTCGAACTGGCGCGTGTCCTGGAGGACGACGGTCAGTGCCTCGGCGCCCTCGACGACGTGCCGGTTGGTTACGATCCAGCCGTCGGAGTCGTAGATGAAGCCGGATCCGACTCCCTCGGCGCCGAACAGGTCGCCGCTCTGCGTTCTGATCCGGACGACGGCCGGACCGACCTTCTCGGTGGCGCTGATGACCGCCGAGGACTCGTCGATGCGCAGGCTCTGATGCGCCGGCTCGGCGTTCGGTGTCGCGGCCGCCCCCGGCGCGCCGCCACTCGGCCGCACGACGTTGGTGACCGCGAGAGCGCTCAGCGCACCGGAGATGATGCTGGCCAGGAGCGCGACGAGGAGCACCGGTCCGAGCCCCAGCCGGACACCGCGGTCGCGACGCTCCGCCTCCACGGCGCGCTGCTGCGGCCACGCTGGGGCGGCCTGCCACGTTGCGGGTCGCTGCGCCTCTACCGGGGGTGGCCCGTAATGCTGGTACTCGATCAGTTCGGTCGGTTCCTGGCCGCTGCGCGGCTTGTCGGGTTGGTCGGGGAAGCTCATCTCGTGTCTCGTGCGGTGCGGGATAGATGAAGGCGGGACTTGCCGTTTGACTCAGCGTAGGCGGCGCCGATTGCGCGTGATGCGTTTGGTCCATGAAGTTTCATTGATCTTGCTCCGCCGGAAGGTGGACGCGGAAGGTGGTGCCGGCGCCAACCCGGCTCTCGACCTCGATCGTGCCGCCGTGCATCTCGACGATCGACCTGGCGATGGCGAGCCCGAGACCGCTCCCCGCGCCACGCGCCTCACCGATGTTCGTGCCCCGGTAGAACCGCTCGAAGATGCGCGGTAGCTCCTCGGCCGGGATGCCAGGTCCCGTGTCGCGCACCTCGAGGATGGCGCCCTCGGGACGTTCCATGAGGCGCACGTCGACCACGCCGCCGGGTGGCGTGAACTTCAGCGCGTTTCCGATCAGGTTCGTGAGCAGCTGCACGATGCGCTGACGGTCGAATGGCAGCTGCACCGGCGCCCCGGGGACCTCGGCGCTGAGCGAGATGTGCCGTTCCTCGGCGATGGCGGCATGCGCCTCGACCGCGGCCCGGATCGGGTCGCGCAGGTCGCCGGGACGGACGTCGAGCGGGAAGATGCCCGCCTCGATGCGCGACAGGTCGAGCAGGTTGGAGCTCAGCCACTCGAGGCGGCTGATCTGCTCCGCGGAGCGGTCGAGAAACTCGCGGCGCGTGCCTTCGTCCACCTCGCCGTCGCGCTGAAGCTCGGTGAAGGTTCGGAGCGCGGCGATGGGCGTCCGCAGCTCGTGGCTCACGTCGGCGACGAATTCACGGAGCCGATCTCGATCGGCGCTGGTGTCGGTCAATGAGTCGCGTAGGCGGTCGGCCATCACGTTGAAGCGCTCGGCGAGCTGGTCGAACTCGGCGATCCCGGAGGGCCGGACACGCTCGTTGAGGTCTCCCTGCGCCAGCCGCGTCGACGCCCTCTGCACGCGCTCGAGCGGGGTGGTGACGCGGCGCGCGGCGATCACGCCCACGATGAACGAGACCGCCAGCGCCAGGACGCTCGCCGCGAGGAGCGCGCTACGCACACCGTTCAGTGTCTCCATCCGCGACGTGAACGGCTCACTCAGCTCGACGGTGAGTCGGAGCACCGCATCGGGCCCCGTCAGCGCCGGCTCCGGCGCGGGGAGCTGCACGTCGAACGGGCGCGCCTGCGCCGGCACGAGTGGGTCGCCGGCCAGCCCCTGGTCGCGGAGCGCCGCGACGTTTCTCGGCTCGGCGTGCGCGAAGACCGATCCATCCGGGTTGCTGACCTCCACCGTCGCCGGCGTCTGGTCCGCCACGAGCTGCGTCAGCCGCGGGATCAGGCTGCCCTCACGCAGCTCCCGCGTGCCCAGCATCTCGGGACGGGCCACGCCCAGAATCTGTGTGAGGAAGGCCGCGGAGCTGTCCGCGGCCTGCGCGAGCCGCCGGCCCTCCTGCTCTTCGAAGTACGAGTTGAGGATCTGGTTCAGCGCGACGCCGAGCACGAGCAGCGCGATGAGCGAGACGACACTCAGGAGCAGGATGAGCCGAAATCGCAGTCCGGCGAGGGCGCGAAGCAGCCGGCGTCGCGCGGCGTCAGTCCTCGGCGAAGGCATACCCCGCCCCGCGCAGCGTCTTGATGTAGCGCGGCTGGGACGGGTCCGGCTCGATCTTGTCGCGGATGTGGCTGATGTGGACGTTGATGGTGCGCTCATCCTGGTCGAGGGAGTCGTAGTCGCGCACAAGCTCGAGCAGCTCACGGCGGGTATAGACGCGGCCCGGTCGCGCGGCGAGATAGCGGAGCAGCTCGAACTCGGTCGTGGTGAGGCTGATCCGATCGCCGTTCCGGCTGACCCGCCGACGCTCGAGGTCTATCAGCAGGTCGCCGCGGCGGATGAGGCGGCCGCTCTGCGTATCGGCCAGCTCGCCATACGCCCTGCGCAGTTGCGCCTTGACGCGTGATACGAGCTCACGCACGGAGAAGGGCTTGACGAGGTAATCGTCGGCACCGATCTCGAGGCCGACGACCTTGTCGACCTCGTCCGCCCTCGCGGTCAGGAAGATCACGGGCGCGCGCGTGCGCGACCGGAGGCGGCGGCAGACCTCGAAGCCGTCAATCCCCGGCAGCCGCACGTCGAGCAGGACGAGGTCCGGCGCGACGTCCTCGAACGACTCGAGCGCCTGCTCCCCGTTAGGCACGACCGTGACCGAGTGGCCCTCGCGCTCGAGCGCGAACTGCACGCCGCGCGCGACTGCGGCCTCGTCCTCGACGACCATCACGGTTCCCGCCATGCCGGCCATTATCGGCGCCTTGCCGCTGCACGGCACCGCTGCTACCCTTCGCGGGCCCATGGAACTCGAGCTCTCCGTCGACGCGCGCACGATCTCCGGCAAAGCCAACAAGCGCCTCCGACGGGAGGGCATCGTGCCGGGCGTCGTGTTCGGCAAGGGCAGCGACTCGCAGCTGGTGCAGCTGGACGCCAAGGAGCTCGACGCGCTGTATCGGGCCGCCGGGAAGACGTCCATCGTGCGCCTCCGCATGCCCGATGGCGGCCGCCCCAAGAGCGTGCTCATCAAGGACCTCCAGCGCCACCCGCTCACCGGCCGGCCGCTGCACGTCGACCTGTTCCTGGTCGACCTGACCCAAGAGATGCAGGCGGACATCCCGCTCGTGTTCACCGGTGAGGCGCCTGTCGTCACGCTGGGCGAGGGCACGCTGCTCACCAACCTCGACCACCTCAAGGTACGCGCACTCCCCGTCGACCTGCCTCACCAGCTCGACGTCGACATCGCCTCCCTGGTCGATCTCGATGCCACGATCCACGTCCGCGACATCCCCGTGCCGGGCGAGGGGAAGGTGACCGTCCTCAACGACCCGGACGAGCTCGTGGCGAAGGCGACGCCGCTGCGCGCGAAGGAGGTCGTCGAGGTGCCCGAGGCCGAGGCTGCCGAGGCAGTGGAAGGCGAGGAGCCGGCAGAGGGCGGCGTCGGCGAAGAGGGTGGCCGCCAGGCGGCCGCGGAACCGGAGAGCTAGCCGGCCCTCGTAGGTCGCCTACTGCACCTCGTACAGGTAGCCGCGGGGTCGCGCCGCTACCGACGATCGCGGCCGCCACGTCGCGTCCGACGTACCGGTAGTGCCACGGCTCGTAGTCGTATCCGTCATGACTCGCTGCATGCACCCACGATCGATCGCGGCGGCGGCCGCTCGACACGTCCGGACGACCCGATTTGAAGCTCAACGTTTGCGCGAGGCGGTGCGCGATCGGCGTACGTCCAATGCCCGCTCCGGCGCTCGACCGATACGTCGAACGTCACATCCTCGGTCGCGTCAGATCGCCCGCATCCGGTTGTTGCGCGGGTTGTGCTCGACGTCCGCGAGACCCAGCGCCTCGAGAAGCGGCGGCATTGGAGCCGAAGGTGGGATTCGAACCCACGACCGACGGTTTACGAAACCGTTGCTCTACCCCTGAGCTACTTCGGCCTCGGCGCGAGGCCGGATTCTAGCAGGGGCCGCCGTCCCGGCAGCTGGTCGAGCGAGGACTGAGTCGCGGTCAGCGCGACGCGAGCGCTGCGCCGAGCGAGATGGTGCGCGCAAGGCGGGCCGCGGCCGCCCCGAGCAGCGCCTGAGTCGACCTCATTGCGTCATCGAGCGACATCGGCCGGTCCGCGATCGGTTGGACGAGCGCGAACCCGGCGTCGTCGAGCGCCGCGGCGCCCTCACCGAGCGCGCCGCACAACAGGACCACCGGCGTGCCGCCCACGAGCGCCAGGACCCCGGCCGCGGTCTTGCCGCTCAGCGTGGATGCGTCAGCGCGGCCCTCGCCGGTGATGACCAGGTCGCTGGTCGCCAGCGCCTCACCGAGACCGATGACCTCCGCCACGACCTCGAACCCCGGCCGGAGCACTCCGTGCGTGAAGGCGAGCAGGCCGAACACCGTCCCTCCCGCGGCGCCCGAGCCGGGCACGTCCGCGACGCGGCGCCCGTTCATGGCCGCCACGACGGCAGCGAGCCGGCCGAGACTTGCATCGAGCTCGGCCACGGCCGCGGGATCGGCGCCCTTCTGCGGACCGTACACGGCCGATGCGCCGTGCGGGCCGCACAGCGGGTTGGTGACATCGGTCGCGATCACGAGCTCGACCGATGCCAGTCGCGGGTCGAGCCCGGAAGCGTCGACGCGCTCCAGACCAGCGAGCGCGGCGCCGCCCTCCGGCAGCTCGTGACCTTCGGCGTCGAGAAAGCGCATGCCCAGAGCCGCGAGCAGCCCGGTGCCGCCGTCGTTCGTCGCGGAGCCTCCGACACCGATCGTGATCCGGTCGACGCCGGCATCGAGCGCCGCGCGGACCAGCATGCCGGTCCCGCGGGTCGTCGTGCGCCGCGGATCCCGCTCTTCGGGCCGCAGCATCGCCAGGCCGCTGGCCGCGGCGAGCTCCACGAACGCGGCTCGCCCGCCCTCGAGCACGAGCCACTCCGCGGAGAGCGGCCGGCCCAGTGGGTCGAGCGCGGCGGCCGTTCGGAGCTCGGCGTCGTCGAGGAGCGCGGCCCGGATCGCGCGGAGCGTGCCCTCGCCGCCATCGGCCATCGGGCGGCGGATCAGCTCGTCGTCGCCGCGAACGCCGCTCCAGCCATCCGCGATCGCGTCCGCGGCGTGCACCGAGTCGAGCGCACCGCCGAACGAATCGGGCGCGACGACGACCCTCATGCCGCCGCCGTCAGCCTTCGGGCATCGAGTCGCGATCGCGGCGGCCGAACATGACGTCCAGCATCCCGGGCTGGCGCACGCGGTCGATGGCGATGCGCACCCACTCCTCATTGCGCTCGCCCGCGAGATAGCGCGAGTTGGCGTGCTTGGCGAGGCTGGCGCGGAATCCCTGTGCGCGCCAGATCGCGAACTGCGGACCGAGCGGGGCGCGGACCGCGGGTGTCACCCGCAGCACGTCGCTCTCCGCGACGATCGCCTCGAGCAGCCGCCGGCGCTCGAGGAGCGGGATGTCCAGCAGCTCCTGGCCGTCGACGACGAGCAGGTCGAGCGCGATGAGCAACGGACGCCCATCCGTGGCGCCCTCCGCGGGAATCCAGCTCTGCGCCCACACCGCGTCGATCACGGCGTCATCGGCCTGCACGCCTGCACGCAGTGCGGCGATCGCATCCGGGAAGGAGCGGTCGACGCGCGCGCCGCCCGGATCGGTCAGATGAACGGCACCGCCGCGGACGAAGCCGAGCAGCCGCTCACCGTTCCAGTACGGCTCGAAGAGCCACTCGGCACCGGTGCGGACGGATTTGGCCCTGCCCGCGTACTGCGGAAGGAGCACCCGCCCGGCCACGGTCATGCCACGTCGTAGAGCTTCAGGCGTCCCTGCTCGATGTCCGCGTCCAGGCTGGCCATCATCTCCTGCCACGGCTGGATGTCCCACTCCGCGACGAAGGTGATGGCGGTGCCTTCCTTGCCGGCGCGGCCAGTGCGGCCGATGCGGTGCACGTACGTCTCCGCGTCCTCCGGGATGTCGTAGTTCAGGACGTACGGAAGGTCGGTGATGTCCAGGCCGCGCGACGCGACGTTCGTGGCGATGAGGAGCTGGAACTTGCCGGCCTTGAAGTCGGCGAGCGTCCGGTCGCGCTCTCGCTGCGAGAGGCCGCCGTGGAGCGCCGCCGCGCGCTTGCCGCGCCCTTTGAGGCTCGCGGCCAAGCGGTCGACGCCGATCTGGGTGTGCCGGAAGACGAGCAGCCGATCGAAACCGAAGTCCTCGACCAGCTCGATCAGCGCCGCGACCTTATCCCGCTCCGCGACCTCGTAGTAGAGCTGCTTCACGGTGTCGACCGGCTGGAGCATGGGCGCGACGCTGATGTGATCGGCGTCGTGGCGCATGAATCGGTCGCAGATGCGGAGGATGGCGTACGGCATCGTGGCGCTGAAGAGCGCCGTCTGCCGATGGCGAGGGCACCGCGCCAGGATCGTCTCGACGTCGACGATGAAGCCCATGTCGAGCATGCGATCGGCCTCGTCGAGGATGACGACCGATACGTGCGCGAGGTCGAGCTCGCGACGCCGGATGAGATCGAGGACGCGCCCCGGCGTGCCGACCACCATCTGTGCCCCGGCGGCGAGGCCGCGGATCTGGCGGTCCATGCTCGAGCCGCCGTAGATGGCGACCGGTCGCACGTTGCGGAACTGACCGAGCTTGGCGATCTCGTCGGTGACCTGCACGCACAGCTCGCGCGTCGGAGTGAGGATGAGCGCCTGAACGTGGCGGGCGGCGGGGTCGATGTGCTGCACGATGGGAATTCCGAAGGCGGCGGTCTTGCCCGTGCCCGTCTGCGCCTGTCCGATCAGGTCGTGCCCCGCCTGGAGCACCGGGATCGAACGCGCCTGGACCTCGGTCGGCTCGGTGTAGCCCATCCGCTCGAGGGCGCGCGCGATGGTCACCGGGATCGGAATCTCGCCGAACCGATGGGCCGGGAAGGCGGCGACCGCTGCGGTCAGCTCGTCTGCGTCCGGGGCTGGTGCGTTGCCTGCGCCGTTGGTGTGGTCTGGTCGTTGGGCGGGAGCGGAGCGGCCCCTGCGCCTTGGTGGCCCTGTGGGGGCCCGGCGATGTGTTTCTAGCAAATCTTCTCCATTACTTCGCGCACCGTACCACGCGAAGGGCCGATCGCGCGAGCGGCGTGCGCTCAGTCGAGCGTCAGCAGGAGGGCCATGATCGCCACGCCGCCGAGCACGCCGGCGAGCTGGAGGACGGAACGGAGCGCCTCGGGCTCCTTGTGGAGCTCGGGGAAGAGATCGGTGCTGGCGATGTAGATGAAGCCGCCGGCGGTGATCGGCAGCAACACCCGCTCGAAGCCGGCCGTGGCCGAGGCGACAACCAGGGTCACGCCAGCTCCCAGCACTGCCGCCAGCGCGCTGAGCAGGTTAAGCGCGAGCGCGCGCCGCGTGCCGAGGCCGGCGTGGATCAGGATCCCGAAGTCGCCGAGCTCCTGCGGGATCTCGTGGAGCGCGACGGCGAGCGCGGTCGCGACCCCGAGCCCCGGCGACAGGAGGAATGCGCCGGCGACGATCCCGCCGTCGATGAAGTTGTGGAGCGCATCGCCCACGAGGTTGGTCGCAGCCACGGGATGCAGCACGCGCGGGTCCTCGGACGGTACGTGCGCGTGGTGCCAGTGCAGGATCTTCTCGAGGACGAAGAACAGCACCATCCCGCCCAGCAAGCCGAACGACGCGAACAGGTCGAGCCCGGACTCGGACTCGGCGAGCTCGGGGATGAGATGGAGGAACGCGTCGCCGAGAAGGGCGCCGGCGGCGAACGCGATCAGCGTGGGAAGGACCCGGCGCAGCGTGCCCGGCCGCAGGACGAGCGTGATCGCACCGACGAGCGAGACAAGGCTGATCCCCAGGACCGCGACGAGGGTGGATGCCCAGACGGTCAGCATGCCGTCCGGTTCCGCGGGCGAGCGCGCGTCGGATTGCCCCTCAGAAGAGGGGTGCGGTGTGCCCCGCCGCCGCTGCCGCCTCTTCGGCCCGGCTCTCGCGGCCGTCCCCGACCGGCTGGTACTGCCCCTCGTCGCCGGGCACCGCGGGCGGCGCATCCTCGTACCCGTTCGGATGCGCCTGCTTCCACGCCCAGGCGTCAGCGATCATCTCGTCGAGCTTCGAGACGCGTGGCTGCCAGCCGAGCTCGCGTCGCGCTCGACGGGAGCTCGCCACGAGCACGGGCGGGTCACCCATGCGGCGCCGAACGACGCGGGCCGGGATCGCGCGGCCGGTAACGCGGCGCGCCGCCTCGATGACCTCCTTGACGCTGAACCCGGCGGCAGAGCCGAGGTTGTAGACCTCGAGACTCGCTTCGCCCTCGCCGGTGGCGTCGAGCGCGAGCAGGTGCGCCTGCCCGAGGTCGCGGACGTGGATGAAGTCGCGGATGCACGAGCCGTCCGGGGTCGGGTAGTCCTGCCCGTAGATCTGGACGTGACCGCTCTCGCCGGCCGCGACGCGCAGCACCAGCGGAATGAGGTGCGTCTCGGGGCGGTGGTCCTCCCCGTTGCGCTCGGTCGCGCCGGCGCAGTTGAAGTACCGAAGACTGATGCAGCGGAACCCGTGCGCGGCCGCGAACCAGCGCATCGCGCCCTCGAAGGCGAGCTTGGTCGCGCCGTACGGGTTGATGGGGTCGGTGCGATCGGACTCCGCGATCGGCACGCGGCGCGGCTCGCCGTACACCGCTGCGGTCGAGCTGAACACGAGACGGGTGACGCCGGTGTCACGCATGGCCTCGAGGAGGCTCACGCCGGCCGAGACGTTGTTGCGGTAATAAGCCGCCGGGTCGTTCATCGACTCCGCGACGAGCGAGCGAGCGGCGCTGTGCAGGACGGCATCGATGCGCTCGCCGCGCAGGATGTGCGCAATCCGGTAACGGTCCGCCATCTCCCCGACGACCAGGCGCGCGCCGGATAGATCGGCCTTCGGGTGTCCGGTGCTGAGGTTGTCGAGGACGACGACCTCATGGCCCGCTTCGACGAGGGACTCGACGGTGGTTGAGCCGACGTAGCCCGCTCCGCCCACGACGAGGATCCGCAATAGGGCCTCCCTTGTGCACGGAACGAGGCTATCCCGCCGGTCGAGGTTGGTTCGGGCGCACGATTGTAGCAGCCACTCGCCGGCTGCAACCCGACTACTTCGTCGGCTCGCCGGCCTCGGTCGATGGCGCCAACCTTCCCGAAGCGGAAAGGTCTTCGCGGGCGATCGCGAGCAGCTCGTCGCGACGGTTGCGCGTGGGATCCTCCATCACGACGTCGAGCAGCCGATGCAGCAGCCTCCCGATGCGCGGGCCGGCCTCGAGCCCCAGCTCGTCCATCAAGACTTTCCCGTCGATGGCGAGCTGGCGCGTCTCGACCGCTGCGTCGCGCATCGCCACGTCGATGCGCCGCTCCAGCTCGGAGAGGCCGCCGCGCGGGGGCTCCGCGACGCCTGACGCGGCGTTGTCTGCGCGCCGCAACGCGAAGAGGTCGGCGAGCTGGTCGCTGCCGACGCGGCGGACGAAACGGCGCACGGCCGCATCGGTCCAATCGGGTGCATAGGCGAACATGTGGTGCCGAACCAGGTGCGTGACACGTTCGATCTCGGCGCGCGAGTACCGAAACCGCTCGAGGATGCCGCGCGCGAGGTCCGCGCCCACGACCTCGTGGCCGACGAACCGATCCTCGACCAGAGTCTGCGGCTTTCCGAGGTCGTGCAGCAGACCCGCTAGCCGCAACACCGGGTCGTCGGCGGGCAGCGCGTCCATCGTTCGCAGCGAGTGGTCGAGCGCATCGCCCGGGAGCGCCTTGGCCTGCAGGACGCCGCGCAGCGCGGCGACCTCCGGCAGCAGCTCGCCCAGGAGCCGCAGCTCCTCCATCAGCGCGAACGCGACCGATGGGGGCGGCTCACGCGAGCCGAGGATGCGGCCTAGCTCGTCGCGCACGCGCTCCCCGGAGAGCAGGCGCGCGTCGGCGGCGCGGCGGGCGATCGCCTCGCGCGTCGCGCTCTCCAGACGCAGGCCGAGCCGGAACGCGAAGCGGACCGCGCGCAGGAGGCGGAGCGCGTCCTCGGAGAGGCGTCGATCCGGGTCGCCGACCGCGCGCAGGATGCCCGCCCGCAGGTCATCTCGCCCGCCGTGCGAGTCGATCAGCTCCCCGTCCCGCGCCACGCCGCCGTCGGTCGCGTCGCCACGCCCGGTCGGCGACCATGCCATGGCGTTGATCGTGAAGTCGCGGCGCTGGAGATCCTGGAGCAGACCCGCGCCGAAGCGGACGACGTCGGGGCGGCGGTGATCGGCGTACGTGCCCTCGCTCCGGAACGGTGTGACCTGGAGGACGACGCCGTTACGCCGCACCGTGACGGTTCCGAATCGGTTCTCGAGCGAGGACCCCGCGAAGAGCTCCAGGGTGCGCTCGGGATCGGCCGCCGTCGCGACGTCCCAATCCCCCGGCCGCTCGCCGCGCACGAGGTCGCGCACGCACCCGCCGACCAGGACAGCCTCGTGCCCGGCGTCGATCAGCACGTCGAGCGCCTCCGACACGGGCGCCGGCAACTCCAGCCGCATCGGCGCCCGGCGATCGGCGCTCAGTCGCTCCGCGGCAGAGCCTCCTGCCCGGCGAGGACGAGATAGTTGCGCCACGGGTCGTTGTGCTCGTCTGCGAGGTACGACCCGAACAGGTAGGCGTGGTCGGCGCGCGGCACGCGCGGCTCGCGGAGGAGCTTCATGCGCGCGTCAGACAGCGTCTTGGACCCCTTCCGGTGGTTGCACACCCGACAGGCCGCGACCAGGTTGTCCCAGTCATGCCGCCCACCGCGATGCTTGGGCACGACGTGGTCAAGCGTGAGGTCGCGCGTCGATTGCCCGCAGTACTGGCAGGTGTGCCGGTCGCGGGTGAAGACCTCGCGGCGCGTGAGACGGACGCGCGGGCGGGGCCGCTTCACCAGGTAGACCAGGCGGATGACCGAGGGCGCGTGGAGGCTGCGCGACGGCGTGTGGATGATCAGGTGGTTGAGCTCGAGCACCTCGGCCTTCTCCGCGCCGAGCAGATTGAACGCACGGCGGATGTCGCACACGTTGAGTGGCTCGTAATTCGAGTTGAGCACTAGTACCGGTGCGTTCGTCACGGGAAGCCTCCGCGCGGGATGATAGCCGAGACGCGGCGTTGTCCCCGGGAGACGCGAATTCGGCTCGCCAGAGCAGTCGCCGGCGCGGCTGCGGCGGAGGAAGGCCTCGTGGAGGGCGGCGGTACAATGTCAAGCACACCATGACCACCATCGAGACCTCGACCTGGGTGACCAAGGTCGGCCTGGCCAAGATGCTCAAGGGCGGCGTCATCATGGACGTCGTCAACGCCGAGCACGCCCGCATCGCCGAGGACGCGGGGGCGGTGGCGGTGATGGCGCTCGAACGCGTGCCGTCCGACATTCGCAAGTTCGGTGGCGTGGCGCGCATGAGCGATCCGCGGATGATCGAGTCGATCATGGGCGCGGTGAGCATTCCGGTGATGGCCAAGTGCCGCATCGGTCACTTCGCGGAGGCGCAGATCCTCGAGTCGCTGGGCGTCGACTACATCGACGAGTCCGAGGTGCTCACGCCCGCCGACGAGGAGCATCACATCGACAAGACCCAGTTCAAGGTGCCGTTCGTGTGCGGCTGCCGCGACCTCGGGGAGGCGCTGCGCCGCATAGGCGAGGGTGCCGCCATGATCCGGACGAAGGGCGAGGCGGGCACCGGCAACATCGTCGAGGGCGTGCGCCACATGCGCGCCGTACAAAGGGGCATCCGCCAGCTCCAGTCGATGCGTGAGGACGAGCTCTTCGCCGCCGCGAAGGAGCTGCGCGCGCCAAACGAGGTGGTCAAGGAGACCGCGGAGCGCGGTGAGCTTCCGGTCCCCAACTTCGCCGCGGGCGGGATCGCCACGCCGGCGGACGCCTCACTCATGATGCAGCTCGGCGCCGAGGCGGTCTTCGTGGGGAGCGGGATCTTCAAGAGCGAGGACCCCGAGCGCGTGGCCAAGGCGATCGTCAAGGCCACCACCCACTATCAGAATCCCGACGTGCTGGCCGAGGTCAGCGCGGGCCTGGGTGAGCCGATGCGCGGACTCGAGCTCTCGGAGATCCCCGTCGAGGAGCGCCTGGCCGTCCGAGGCTGGTGACGCGGGCGATGGCCCATCGAGATCCGTCGACGCCCGCGCGCGTGGGCGTCCTCGCGCTGCAGGGCGCGGTCCGCGAGCACGCCGAGGCGATCCGCGATGCGGGCTGCGAGCCCGTGGAGGTGCGACTCCCCGAGGACCTGCGCGACGTCGACGCGCTCATCCTTCCCGGTGGCGAGAGCACCGCGATCCGGAAGCTGATCGACCACGCCGGTCTCCGCGAGCCGATCCTGGACGCGGCACGCGAGGGACGGCCGATGCTCGGCACCTGCGCCGGGATGATCCTGCTGGCGTCCGAGATCGCCGATGGCGACGAGTGGGTCTTCGGCCTGCTCGACATCACCGTGCGAAGGAACGCCTTCGGCCGTCAGATCGCCTCGTTCGAGACCGATCTCGACGTTCCGTCGTTGGGCGACGCTCCGATGCACGCCGTATTCATCCGCGCGCCGGTGGTCGAGCATGCTCGGCCGGGCGTGGAGGTGTTGGCGCGCGACGAGCGCGGCCGCGCGGTCGCGGTGCGCCAGGGCTCGCTGCTCGCGACCGCGTTCCACCCCGAGCTCACGCCGGACCGCCGGTTCCACCGGCTGCTCGCGTCACTCATCACCGAGCCGGCGCCCGCCGAGGCGCCGGCTTGATCCGTAACGCGCGCCTCACCGACCGCCCTGCGCTCGCCGAGCTGGCGCGGCGCGTCGCTGAGCGCGGCAACGACGACCGCCACACGCTGGGCCTCCCCGGTCGGCGCGAGGACACCGAGCGCGTCCCCCTGGCGACGCTGATCCCTTCGTGGCTGCCGCTGCGCGCGCCGTCGCTGCATCTCGTGTACGAGGAAAACGGGCGCATCATGGGGAGCTGCCGCGCGCTCGAAGAGCCACACCGCCCGGACTGGGTGATCGTCGAGCTCGACGCCGGCGACCATCCGATGGCCTCGGAGGTCCGCTTCCAGCTCCTCCAGGGCGTCGTCGCGGAGGGTGCGCAGCGTCACGTCGCGCGCTTCCACGCCGCGTGCTCGGCAGCGCCCGAGAACCTCGAGCTATTCAACCAGCTCGCGTTCGTCGCGTATGCCGAGGAGCAGATCCTCTACCGCGCGCCTGACGCCACACGCAGCGGCGCTAACGGCGCGCCCGGCGGCGGCGCCGACGAGTTCGTCCCGGCCCAGCCGGCGCATGCGTGGCACATGTTCCGACTCTGGTCGGAGGTGACGCCACCCACGGTCGCGCGCACCGACGGGTATCGCGCCGCCGACTGGGAGACCGCCGATCGCGAGGCGGTCGTGCCGCGCAGCAGCCTGACGCCGCTGCTTCGCTTCGCCGACGTCCGGTCGTGGCTGCTCCCCGACGACGGTGGAGCGGCGGCGTTCGTCCAGCACGGGCTCAGCCGGCGCGGACCGCACTACCTGCGCATGCTCGCGGGACCCCGGATCGATCCGGCGCGCGTCGTGGCCGCCGCGATCTCGGCAGCCGGTCCGGCGGCGCGGCGCGCCGGGATCCTGACCCCGGTGCGGACCTACGAGCCGCCGCTGCGGATCGCGGCAGAGGACGTAGGATTCGAGCTCGCCGGCGTCGTGACGCTGCTGATCCGCGAGGTGCGCGCCTCGGTCCGACAGCCCGCCATGGTTCCGGCGGTACAGTGACCGGCGCCATGCAGGAACAACCTCAGCGACCGCACGACCGTCGCGAGGCGACCGACGACCTCGACGCGCTCATGGCGGCGCTGCCGCCGGAGATCACCCAGCGCCTCGCATCGTTCGTGAACCGCGCGGACCTGCTCGAGATCGTCCTCGACCTGGGACGCAAGCCGGAGGCGCGCTTCATCCACGGCGAGGAGGTGCTGCTCGACCGTGAGGTCGAGGAAGCCGATCTCGCCTACGTGACGGGGCACATCGGCGTCTTCGGCGACGACAACCGCGCCGGCATCGAGCGCACGCTCCACCGCATCAGCGCCCTGCGCAATCGAGCCGGCAAGATCGTGGGCCTGACGTGCCGCATCGGTCGCGCGGTATTCGGGACGATCGACATCATCCGCGACATCGTCGAGTCGGGGCAGAGCATCCTGATCCTGGGACGCCCCGGCATCGGTAAGACGACCATGCTCCGCGAGGTCGCGCGGGTGCTGGCCGATGACGCCGGGAAGCGCGTGATCGTGGTCGACACCAGCAACGAGATCGCCGGCGATGGCGACATCCCGCACCCCGGCATCGGCGACGCGCGGCGAATGCAGGTCCGCACGCCGAATCTCCAGCACAACGTGATGATCGAGGCGGTCGAGAACCACATGCCCGAGGTCATCGTGATCGACGAGATCGGCACGGAACTGGAGGCGCAGGCGGCGCGCACGATCGCCGAGCGCGGCGTCCAGCTTGTCGGCACGGCGCACGGCAAGACGCTCGACAACCTGATGCTCAATCCGACCCTCTCCGACCTCGTGGGCGGCATCCAGACCGTCACGCTGGGCGACGAGGAGGCGCGCCGCCGCGGCACGCAGAAGAGCGTGCTCGAGCGCAAGGCGCCGCCCACGTTCGACGTATTGGTCGAGATCGTCGACCGCGACCGGGTGATCGTGCACCGCAACGTGGCCGAGACCGTCGACGCCATCCTGCGCGGCCAGATGGTCCCGCCCGAGGGGCGATGGCGCGACGAGAGCGGCGAGCTGCAGGCGGCCGTTCGCTATGACTACCAGATCAGCGAGACCGCGGCCGGCAACCCGGCCTTCCTGCCGCTCGAGCCGGCCGGCGGATACGGGAGCTTCGGCCGCAACTCGAGGAGCGGCTACGGCCGCGAGAGCTCGACGCGGACGCTTTCGGGGTTCAACGGCGGGCGGAGCAGGGGACGCACGCCGCACGGGGCGCGCGGCGACAATCAGCCCGACCTGCGCGAGGTGACGAGCGCGATGCCGCCCGCGGACGACGTCGGACAGGGCGCGGCGGCGGTGACGTTCGGCGAGGCGGCCGCGCCACGCGCGAGCGGAAGCCATCGGCCGATGACCGTCTTCCCGTTCGGTGTGAGCCGCAAGCGTTTCGAGCAGGCAGTGCGCGAGCTTGCCGTCCCGGTGACCGTGGCGCGTGACATGGACGACTCCGATGCGGTCATCACGCTGCGCAACTACTACCGCCGGAAGCCGGCCGTGCTGCGCGAGGCGGAATCGGCGGGCGTCCCGATCTACGTCCTCAAGAGCAACACCATCCTCCAGATCCAGAACATGCTGGCCAGCCTGTTCGATCTCGACGTCGACCCGCGGGAGGCCGCGCTGCGCGAGACCGAGGAGGCGATCGGCATCGCGCAGACGAGCGGACGGCCCGTGGAGCTGGCGCCGCAGAACGCGTACATCCGCCGCCTCCAGCACCAGATGGCCGAGCGGCACAACCTGATGAGCCGATCGCGCGGGAGCGAGCCGCACCGTCGCGTCGAGCTCGTGCCGGAGGACGGCAGCTCGGCGTCGTGGCGCTGAACGCGCTCACTCACGCCGACGCCGCGCACAGCCGCGGCCGATTCATCACCCTCGAGGGTCCCGAGGGAAGCGGAAAGACGACCGCGGCGCGCCACCTCGCCGACTGGCTGCAGCAGCGCCGCGAGCCGGTCCTGCTCACCGGGGAGCCAGGCGGGACGCCGCTCGGCCAAGAGCTGCGCCGGCTGCTCCTTCACCTCCGGGACCTGAGCCTGGACCTCGACCCGCGCGCCGACGCGCTGTTGTTCGCCGCGGGCCGCGCGCAGCACGTGGCGCGGCGGATCACGCCGTCACTCGAGAGCGGCTCGTGGGTCGTGTGCGCCCGCTACCTCGACTCGTCGATCGCGTACCAGGGCTATGGCTACGGCCTGGACGTCGACGCGCTGCGCCAGATCCAGCGCTTTGCGACACACGACCTGACACCCGACCTCACGATCCTGCTCGACGTGCCGGTGGAGATCGGCCTCACCCGCAAGCAGAGAGAGGCATGGAACCGATTCGAAAACGAGGCGGGCGCGTCCTTCCTCGACCGCGTTCGCGAGGGCTACCGCCAGCTGGCGAGCGCCGAGCCCGATCGGTTCGTGGTGATCGACGGCTCGCGGACGGTCGCCGCGGTCGACGCGGACATCCAGCGGCTGCTCCTCGAGCGGTACCCGGCCCTGACACGACCGATGGAGCCCGAAACGTCCAGAACGCCGCACTGACGGTGCGATAATCGGGCGCCCACGGAGGACCGCTCTGGCGTGAAGCTCGTCGCCGCCATCGTCCACAACGAAGACGCCGGCAGCCTGGTCGACGCGCTCCTCGAGCGCGAGCACCGCGCCACGCGCCTGCACAGCTCGGGCGGCTTCCTCAAGCAGGGCAACGCGACCATCCTGGTCGGCGTCGAGGACGACCGCGTCGACGACGTGCTCGGGATCATCTCGGCGAACTGCCACTCGCGGCGCCAGTTCGTGAACCCCATGCCGCCGATCCTCGAGCCCGGCGAGTTCTACATGCCGTACCCGGTCGAGGTGGAGGTCGGCGGCGCGACGGTCTTCGTCGTGCCCGTCGAGCGCTTCGAGCGCATCTAGCGCTCGCTCCGCCGTCCGATTGACCGATGGCCGGCTGGATCGACGCCCTGGAGTCCAAGGCGCCGGACGTCGTGGCCGTGTGGCACGTCTGCGACGGCCCGTTCCGCGAGTTCCGTCGCGAGTTGCGGCGGCGTGCGAGCCGCGAGACGGCGGCGGGCGTACTCAAGCAGCAGGAGGCCGTCGCCGACGTGCTCCGCGACGTGCTCAAGTCGCTCCCCGACGCCGCCCTGCTGTTGCCCGGCAACGAGGGCGACTGGAACGTGGCGCAGACGTTCGCGCACACCACGGCGGCACGCCGCTTCCTCGCCCGCGGCGCCGCGCTCGCCGCGACCGGCGGCTGGCCTGCTGACGACCCGCCGACCCCGATCGCCGGCATCCCAGGCCGTGACGCCGACCGGGAGATGCTGCTCGCGCTGCTCGAAAAGTCCCGGCGCTCGATCGCGGAAAGCGCGGCGCTGATCGCCGGCCACGAAAGCGATCCATGTCCGATGGATCACCCGCTGGTCGGCCATTTGCGCTGCGGAGAGTGGCTGCTGTTCATCGGCGTCCACGACCTCATGCACCTGGAGCAGCTCGAGACGCTCGCCGCTCGTGTCTGACGCGCGTGGCGCGCCGGATCGCGCGCCGCTGGTCCTCCTCGCCGAGCCCGCGGTGGCTGTGACGGGCCCCTACACCGCGCTGGCCGCCGAGGGACGCAGGCTCCTGGGCGACGAGCTGGCGCGGCGGTTGACGCGAGCTGGAGCTCGGGTCGTGCCAGTCGCCGCCGCGCCCGAGGAGGGCTTCCGGTGGGGGCGCTGGTTCGCCAACGCGGCGCGCCCGCTGCTCGCCGAGGGCGACGTCGACATGCTCGGATACGCGACCGCGGGGTCGCTCGCACTCGTCGACGACGAGTTCCTGCGCGCGTTGCTCTCACCGGACGACGTCGTCGTCGTCGCGAACAACCGCTTCAGCGCCGATGCCTTCGTGGTGCGCGGCGACGTGGCGCGCGCCGTATCGGTCCTCGAGGAGGTGGCGAGCGACAACGCCGCGGTCCGTTGTCTTGCCGACGCCGGTTTCGCCGCCACCGACCTGTCGGACCGACCATTCGCGAGCGCCGATGCGGACACGCCGCAGGACCTCGAGCTGCTTCGCCTGGGCGGAGCGACAACCGCGTCGCGGTCGATCGCGGAGCTGCCGCGCGTCGGTGATCTCGGGCGCGTTGTTCGCGATCGCAACGCCGAGATCGTGGTCGCGGGCCGAGTCTCCACGTCCACGGCGCGCTACGTCGAGAGTGAGACGGCGTGCCGGGTGCGGCTCTTCATCGAGGAGCGCGGCATGCGCGCCGGACCGGGGGCGCCTCGATCGCTGCTGGCGGCGTGGCTGGATCGTCACGGCGCGACGGCGCTGATCGAGCAGCTCGGATCGCTCGGTGACGCCGTCGTGCTCGACACGCGCGTGCTGATGGCGACCATCGGCCGCTCGTCGGATGCGGCGGCCTGGCCGCCGGCCGAGGAACGCTTCGCGTCCGACTTCCTCGACGCGAGCGTCATCGAGACACCCTGGCTGCGAGACCTGACCGAGGCGGCGAGCGCGAGCCAGATCCCCGTCCTCGTCGGCGCTCACCTGCTCGTCAACGACGGGTTGCGCATCCTCGTCCAGCGCGCCTGGGAGGCCGCGGACCTGTCCGAGTCCGCTCCGCGCTAGGACTGCACGTGCCAGGTCGCCGGCCGGCGCAAAAACCGACCGAAGGAGCGAGCAAGCGCCGGGTCACTCATCGGCCGTGGACCGCCCCCGATGCTAGACTCAACTCAGGACGATGGATCTGACCGGGCTGCTCTACGTCATCGGTTTCGCGGTGGCCACGACGATCTTCGTGGGCGCCACGATCGCGTTCGCGTGGCTCATCTCGCATCGGCGGCAGCGACCGCAGAAGGGGCTGCCGTACGAGTCGGGGATCGATACCATCGGCGACACCTGGTCGCGCTTCGGCCTCGCGTTCTACCTCTACGCGCTGCTGTTCGTGGCCTTCGACGTCGAGATCATCTTCGTGTACCTGTGGGCGACCGTGATCCGGGCGATCTCGATCGAGGGGATCGTGCTCATGGGGATCTTCCTCACGATCCTGATGTTCGGTGAGCTGTACGCATGGAAGAAGGGTGACCTTCGATGGCACTAGATCAGACCGATACGACCCTCACCGGGTCGTCGACGAATGGCGGGAACGGCGGCGGGCCGCTGGTCATCCGTGACGAGGCCGGCGAGGATCCGGCGCTCCGCGAGTTCGGCATGGAGGACCACCCCCGGGGCGGCTTCCACGGCCTGCTCGAGGTCATCCCCACCAAGGCCGATTACGTCCTCGACCTCATCCGCGCGAACTCGCTATGGCCGCTGCTGTCGGGGTTGAGCTGCTGCGCGATCGAGATGATGAGCACGGCGACGGCGGTCAACGACATCGACCGATTCGGGATGTTCCCGTTCCGCGCCAGCCCGCGGCAGGCGGACGTGCTGATCGTCGCCGGGACCCTGACGACCAAGATGGCCGGGCCGCTGGTCCGGCTGTGGGAGCAGATGCCCGAGCCCAAGTGGTGCGTCGCGATGGGAACCTGCACGACGTCGGGCGGTCGCTTCAAGCGGAGCTACAGCGTCGTGCAGGGCGTGGATCGGCTGATGCCGGTGGACGTCTACGTGCCCGGCTGCCCGCCACGCCCTGAGGGGCTGATCTACGGGATGATGAAGCTCCAGGAGCTGATCAAGCAGCGCCGCGGCCAGTGGCGCGAGTACGTCGATCGCGGCCCGCAGCGCCAGTCCTGGGAGGGAGACGTCCGATAGCCACCGCCGCTCCGCCGAGCTCGGGGAGGCTCATCCGGCTCCTCCGCGACCGCTTCGAGATCGACCCGGACCAGGTCTGGGCCGATGGAGGCATCGACGGCGGGCAGGTCGAGATCGAGATCGGCACTGACCGCATCCACGCCGTGCTGCAGGCGCTGCGCGACGAGGAGGCGTTCGACTTCTACTTCCTCGCCGACCTCGCCGCGGTCGACTACGGGCCGGGCAATTGGTTCGAGGTGGTCTACCACCTCCACTCGGACCGCCATCCGGCATGGCTGCGCATCCGCACCCGCGTCGACCGGGAGGAGCCGCACGTCCCGAGCGTCACCGACCTGTGGAAGGGCGCGATGTTCCACGAGCGCGAGGCCTACGACATGATGGGCATCGTCTTCGACGGCAACCGCGACCTGCGGCGGATCTTCATGTCGCCGGACTACCGCAGCTTCCCGCAGCGACGCGACTTCCTACTGCCCGATGACGCCGCCGACTCGTCGGCGGCGGGGATCAACCCGCTCGAGCGTCCCGAAACGTGGGACCTGGGCGCCTTCGCCACCGCGGTCGATCCGGCGGGCACGTGGCCGGCCGCCGACGCGGCATCGGTCGAGGACTCGACCACGCTGGCCGACGAGAGCCGGCCACGCTGACGCCATGACCGAGTCTACGACGCGACCCGCGACGCCGCCCGAGGAGACCTCGGACGCTCGGCAGGACCAGGCCCGCGACGAGGACCTGCGGCTCCGCCGCGCGGCAGGCCTCGAGCCGGCGGCGGAGAGCGCGGCGGCGGTCAGGCGGCGGCCCGCGTTCGAGTCGGCGGGCTTCGAGCAGATCGGGCTTCCGGATCGGCCGCCGCAGACGGAACGCGAGCGCGACTTCTTCACCCTCGGAGAGGGCGAGATGCTGCTCAACATGGGCCCGCAGCACCCGTCTACGCACGGGGTGATGCGGCTCCTCGCCAAGATCCGCGGCGAGGTCGTGACCGACATGGACCCGGTGCTGGGCTACCTGCACCGCGGGATCGAGAAGATCTGCGAGAACGCGACCTATACCACCGTCCTGACCTACGTCGACCCGATGGACTACCTGTCGGCGATGCACAACGAGCACGCGCCGGCGATCGCGTTCGAGAAGCTCTACGGGGTCAAGTGCCCGCCGCGCGCCGAATACATCCGCGCGCTGGTGGTCGAGCTGAACCGCTGCTTCAGCCACGGCCTGATGATCGGCTTCCTGGGGCTCGACATGGGCGGGCTCACGCCGATTCTGTACAGCTTCATCAACCGCGACGAGATCGTCGACATGCTGTCCGCGATCTCCGGGCAGCGCATGCTCTTCAACTTCTTCCGCGTCGGCGGGGTGAACTTCGACACCAACGACGAGTTCCTCTCCCGCCTGGGCCGCTGGATGAGCCACGCGCTCAGCACGGTGGAGTACAACGAGCGCCTACTCACACAGAACGAGATCTTCACCGCCCGCACGCGTGGGATGGGCGTGCTGACCGGCAGGGAGGCCATCGCGCTGGGCGTCAGCGGGCCGAACCTGCGCGCCAGCGGCGTGCCGTTCGACGTCCGCAAGGCGCACCCGTACTCGATCTACCCGGAGCTCGAGTTCGACGTCATCACCCACGAGAACGGCGACGTCTACGCCCGCTACCTCCAGCGCATCGCCGAGATCAAGCAGAGCATCCACCTGATCGACCAGATCATGGACAAGATGCCGCACGGTCCCGTGCAGGCGCAGGTGCCGGGCATCATCCGGCCGCGGCCCGGCCGGGCATACGCGGCCATCGAGAGCCCGCGCGGGCTGTACAGCGTCTACGTCATCAGCGACGGCGGCCCCAACCCGTATCGGTTCCGCATGCGCGACCCGAGCTACATCAGCCTCCAGGCCATCCCGCACCTCATGCCCGGGCACCTGCTCGCCGACACCATGGCGATCATGGCGAGCTTCGACCCGGTCATGGGTGGCGTCGACAAGTAGCCACGCCCCCGGGCTGACCCATGGACTTCGAGCTCGTCCTGGGGATCCTTCGCTTCCTCCTGGCGACCACGCTGCTGCTCCTGCTCACCGTGCCGAGCGCGTTCCTGATCATCTACCTCGAGCTGAAGGTGATCGCGCTCATGCAGCTGCGCATCGGTCCCAACCGGGTCGGCCCGTATGGGATCTTCCAGGCTGCGATCCACGGCTTCAAGGTGCTCGGCAAGGAGGACGTCAGTCCGGACCAGGCCGACAAGCCGATGTTCACCATCGCCCCGTGGATGGTGTTCATGGCCTCGGCGATGAGCATGCTCGTCATCCCGTTCGCGCCCGGGCTGATCGCCGCGGACTTCAACATCGGCGTCATCTACTTCTTCGCCGTCATCGGCCTCTCGGTGGTCGGGCTGCTGGTCGCCGGCTGGGCGAGCTACAACAAGTACTCGCTCCTCGGCGGGCTGCGCAGCGCGGCGCAGATGGTGAGTTACGAGATCCCGCTGACGCTCTCCGTGGTCGGCGTGGTGATCCTCGCGGGAACCCTGTCGTTCAGCGACATCATCGAGTGGCAGCGGCTGCACGGCTGGGCGGTGCTGTGGCAGCTGCTGGGCTTCCCGATCTTCTATATCGCATCGACGGCCGAGATCAATCGGGCGCCGTTCGACCTGGTGGAGGCCGATTCGGAGATCGTCGCCGGCTTCGCCACCGAGTACTCCGGCATGCGCTTCGGCTTCTTCTTCTTCGCCGAGTACGTGAGCCTGTTCATCATGAGCGCGATCGTGGTGGCGCTCTTCTTCGGCGGCTGGCTGGCGCCGTGGCCGTTCCCCGCCGAGCTCGACCCGGAATGGGGCATCCTGCGCTCGATCTACGGGCTGCTGTGGTTCTTCGGCAAGACCTACTTCTTCGTCTTCGTCTCGATCTGGCTGCGCGCCACGCTGCCGCGAGTGCGGGTCGACCAGCTGATGGGGCTGGCGTGGAAGGTGCTCCTGCCGCTGGCGCTGGTGAACCTGTTCGTGACCGCGATCGTCGTCGCGGTCTTCGAGCTCTAACCGCAAGGAGCGCATAGGCAAATGGCTGTGGTCGGCGTCGGGATCCTCAAGGGCATGGCGACGACGCTGCGCAACCTGTTCGCGGCCAAGGTCACGCGCCAGTACCCCGAGGTCCGGCCGGAGATCCCCGACCGATGGCGTGGCCGCCTCGACCTGATCTACGACGCCTTCGGCGAGCACAAGTGCGAGGTCTGCTTCCAGTGCGCGCAGGTCTGCCCGGTCGAGGCGATCGACATGAGCGGCTTCGACCAGGAGGGGAACCGGATCCGCTACGGCGTCCCGGAGATCTACGACGAGCGCAAGGACCCCAACGCCTACCGCCGGGCGGGCCTGCCGGCGCGGCCGATGCGCAACCCGGCCCGCTGGGACGAGGGAATCGACACGCCGTTCGTGACCGAGGTCGTCGCGCGCTATCACGCGCGTCCCGAGGCACTGGTGGCGATCTTCAACGCCGTGCAAGCGCGGTTCGGGTACCTCCCCGAGCGGGCGCTGCGCATCATCAGCGACCGCATGACGATCCACTGGGCGCAGGTCTTCGGCGCCGCCGGGCTCGGCGGGTTCCGCCTGCTCCCCGCCGAGGGCCACGTCATCACCGTGTGCGACTGCGCCGCGTGCCGCTTCGCGGGCGGCGATCGCCTGCTGGCGGCGCTGCGCGAGCAGCTGGGCGTGGCGCCGGGCGAGACCACCGCCGACGGCCGCTTCACGCTCGAGGTCGACTCGGATGTCGCTGCCGGCACCATCGCGCCGGCGATCCGCGTCGACACCCTGGTCTACGGGCCCGTGACGCCGGACCAGGCGCTGCACATCCTGAACGAGCGCCGTCGGACCGCGGACGAGCGCACCGCAACGCCCGTCAGCTGACCGTGGCGACCAACCTCTCGCCCGGCATCACCAGCGTGCCGGGCGGCGAGCCGCGGCTGCTGACCGACATCGGTCGGGTGGACCCGGACACCATCGGCAGCTATCTCGAGCTCGGCGGATACGCCGGACTGCGGCGCGCGATCGAGCAACTATCGCCCGAGCAGGTCATCACGGAGGTGGAGGCCGCTGGCCTGCGTGGCCGCGGCGGAGCCGGCTATCCCGCGGCGGCCAAGTGGCGCGTCGCGCGCGGCGAGGAGGCGGCCCGCAAGATCGTCGTCGCCAACGTGATGGGCGCCGATCCCGCCGCGCTGGGCGACCGGGCGCTCGCCGAGGGCAACCCTCACCTGATCCTCGAGGGGCTGCTGATCGCGGCGTTCGCTGTCGGCGCCGGCGAGGCGATCATCGCGGTGCGCCGCGACTGGACGCTCGCCATCGAGCGGCTGCGCCGCGCCATCGCTGAGGCCGATGAGGCCCATCTCGGCGGACCGCTGATTCTCGGCACCGACGTCAGCGTCGCGGTCAGCGTCTGGGAGGGATCGGGCGCCTACGTCGCCGGCGAGGAGACCGCACTGATGCACGCCCTCCAGGGCGACCGAGGCATGCCCATGATCCGGCCGCCCTACCCCGCCGAGCGCGGCCTGTGGGGCGTGCCGACCGTCATCCAGGGCGCCGAGACGCTGGCGCACGTGGCGTGGATCCTCCTGCACTCCGAGGAGGCGTTCCGCTCGGTGGGCAGCGAGGCGTCGCACGGCACGAAGCTCGTCACGCTCCAGGGCCGCGTCCGGAACCCCGGCCTGATGGAGATCGCGATGGGCACGCCGCTGCTCGCAGTCCTCGAGGCAGCGGGCGGCGGGAGCGGCGTCACCAAGGCGCTCTTCGTGGGCGGGCCCGGCGGCGGGGCGATCGCCGACGAGGGGCTCAACACGCCGTTCGACTACGAGCCACTTGCCGCGGCGGGCGCCGTCGTCGGCTCGGGCTCGATCCTCGTGACCGACACCGACACCTGCATGGTCGACACGGCACGCTTCTTCCTGAACTTCTCGTCGCGTGAGGCCTGCGGCAAGGCGGTCCCGTGTCGCATCGGCACCAAGCGTCTCGTCGAGGCGCTGGACCGCGTGCTGGCTGCGCGCCCGCGGCCAGACGACTTCACGCTCCTCCGAGCCCTCTCACGCAAGGTGGCCGATACGGCCCTCTGCCAGCTCGAGGCGCTCGCGCCTCAGCCGATGCTCACCACGCTCGCTCTCTTCCCGGAGGAGTACCGCGCGCACGCCGAGCGCGGCGAGTGCCTTGCCGGCGCATGCGACGTGAGCGGCGTGACGCCGCTCCTCCAGCCGCTTACCGACCTCGACCCCACCCCGCAGCTCGCGACCGAGGCCGATACCGCGCCGCCCGCGAACTGACCGCAACGGCGCCACCGCGCCGACTCGTACTGAGCCGCGATACGGCATGACTCCATCCAGCCGGCGGCATAACGGCACCCGCGTGTCGCTGCATCCGGTTGAGATATGGAGCGTATGCCAGTTAGTAACGTCGGCGACCGCCGGGGGCGCTCGGATATGCCAGGCATCCATGTTCTCGCGCCGCGATCGCGCGAGGCATGTCAGTAATAAGGCACGACTGCATATCTGCGCCCCGATCCCGGCTGGGAGCGTTGGATTAGGCGCCCGGTGCATACACCGCCGCCAGGCGGGCAAAACGGACCCTTGGCGCGCGATGAACGGCTCGCCGAAAGTGCCGGTACCATAGCGGCGCGATGACGTTCGGCTCGACCAACGGTCACGGCCCCGGCGGCCCCGGCGGCCCCGGCGGACCCGGCGGACCCGGCGGCGACGGAGTGGGCGCGCGCGAGGGCGACGGCGTCCACGCCACGCGATCGGTCGTCGACGAGTACACGCCCCTGTGGCCGATGGTCCCGGGCACGAAGCCACTTGCCGTCACCCTGAACGGCGCGGAGGTGCTCGCCGAGGAAGGGCAGACGATCCTCCAGCTCTGCCGCGTGCAGAACGTGGAGATCCCTACGCTGTGCTACGAGCCCAAGCTCGCGCCGTACGGCGCGTGCCGCATCTGCGTCGTCGAGGTCGAGGGCGCCGCCGGAACGCCGATCTCCTGCGGCACCCAGGTCGAGGAGGGGATGGTCATCACCACCCACTCCGACCGCGTGCTCGAGAACAGGCGCATGGTCCTGGAGCTCATCTTCAGCGACCACGACGCGTACTGCCTGCCGCCGTGCCAGTTCAAGTGCCCGACCCGCGTCGACATCCCGGGCTACCTGAAGCAGAACACGCTGGGCAACTGGGAAGAGGCAACGCGCATCCTCAAGCGCTCCCTGCCGTTCCCCGCGATCCTGGGCCGTGTCTGCCCCGCGCCGTGCGAGACGCACTGCCGGCGCGAGGAGGTGGACACGCCGATCGCGATCCGCGACAGCCACCGGTATTGCGCGGACCGCGTGCTCGAGGTCGACGCCCCGGCGCCGATCCCGTGGCCCAAGGAGCCGCCGAGCGGCAAGCGGGTGGCAGTCATCGGCGCCGGACCGGCGGGACTGGCAAACGCCTACTACCTCCAGCTGCGCGGCCACCAGTGCGACGTCTACGAGGCCGATCCGGAGCAGGGCGGCATGCTGCGCTACGGCATCCCGCAGTACCGGCTGCCCAAGGGCTGGATGGACCGCGAGCTGAACCACGTCTGGGAGCTGGGCGCGACGTTCCACCCGAACATGCGGCTGGGCCGCGACTTCCACCTCGCCGATCTGAAGGCCCAGGGCTACGACGCGATCTACGTGAGCATCGGCTGCTACAAGCCCAACGAGCTGGGCATCCCGGGCGAGGACGCCGACGGCGTCATCAACGCGCTCGAGAACCTCTACAACTCGACGCGCGGCATCCCGATCCCGCGGCTGCGCGACTCGCGGATCGTGGTCATCGGCGGCGGGTTCACGGCGATCGACTGCACGCGGACCAGCATCCGCCAGGGCGCCGCCGAGGTGAACCTCGTCTACCGCCGCGACCTGAAGGACATGCCGGCGCAGGACGAGGTGCACGAGGCGATCGAGGAGGGGGCGCGGGTCATCTTCCAGGCCGCGCCGACGCGGATCATCACCGACGAGCGCAATCGCGTCACCGGCATGGAGTTCCAGCGCATGAAGCTGGGCGAACCCGATGAGAAGGGCCGCCGCCGCCCGACGCCCATGGCGGGCACCGAGTTCGTGATCGAATGCGACGTGGTACTGGGAGCCATCGGTCAGGGACCCGAGCTGTCATGGATCGAGAGCGAGCCGGAAGAGATCCGCAACGGCCTCACGGTGAGCCGGCGCAACACCCTCGAGTCCGAGGAGGACACCTTCCGCACCGGGGTCGACGGCATCTTCGTCTCGGGCGACGTGCGGACCGGGTCGGCGACCGTGGTCGAGGCCATCGGGGAGGCGCGGCGCGCCTCGTACGCCATGGACTACTGGCTGCGCGGCCACGACCTGGACGATCCGCAGGTGCGCCGCATCGTCGCCGAGCCGCAGCCGCAGTTCCTGACCATCGTGCCCTTCACGGACGACGTGAAGGAGCCGCGCGCGATCATGGGCAAGCTGGGCGCCGAGGACCGCAAGACGAACTTCGGCGAGTACGAGCACGGCTACACCCACGACCAGGCGATGGCCGAGGCGGGCCGATGTCTCCAGTGCACCTGCGAGGCCATCGGCCACTGCGACCTCCGCGAGGCGGCGATCGAATACGAGACGACGCTCAACATGGCGATCGACGAGCGCTCGATCCAGGACAACCCGTACGTCGGGGTCAACCACGGCTACGGCCGGGACGAGACGCACTCCTTCATCCTGCGCGACTACTCGCGCTGCATCGACTGCGGCCGATGCGCGCAGGTCTGCAAGGACATCGTGGGCGCCGGCTGTTACGACTTCATCCGCAAGGGCTTCGACTCACTGGTCACGACGGCCGATGAGGTCTCGCTCAACGAGACCCCGTGCGTCTCATGCGGCCGGTGCGCGGAGACGTGTCCGGTCGGCGCGCTCATGCCGCGGCCGCGGATCCTGGAGACGTATCAGCTCGACGTCGCGCGCTGCATCTTCTGCGGCATCTGCGCCGATGCCTGCCCGTACGACGCCCTGCGCTGCGGGCCGGAGTTCGAGTTCAGCGAGTACCAGCGCGACCTGCCGATGCTCGACATCCTGGAGATGTCCGACCGGGAGCGGCCAACGCGCTGATCTCCGGACCGAACGGCCTTGGCGGATCGGCGGCTCTCGTCCGCGACACCGGATTCGCGGCGCGAATCGGGTGGTGAAGTGCACGTCCTGCGGCCGAGGCGTATTCGTCCGGTGAATGTATCGGTCAATCCTCGGGCCTCAATCGTCCTTTGGTTGGCCGTCGACGCTCACCGTAGTCGCCTGACGCATGGCGTGATCACGAATGGCCCGTCCGATCCGGCATCGAAGGACGTCGTTGTCCGATAGATCCGTCGGGCGAATACCGACCCCCTGCGGCGCGTCGACCGTTGCACCGCATTCGTCGGCCGAATCCGATGGGCGGCGGCGGCCGTGGATGTGCGACTTGCGACGGTAACGTGGCTCGTGAAAGCGATCGTTCGGTCGGAGTACGGGACGCCTGACATCCTCCGGCTCGAGGAGATCCCAACCCCCGAGCCCGGTGACGGTGAGGTGCTGGTCAGAATCCGGGCGTCATCGGTCAACCGAACGGATCTGGAGTCACTCGCGGGCAGACCGCTGGTGTATCGGGCGTTCATGGGGCTGCGCAGGCCTCGCAACGGACGGCTTGGGCTGGACGCCGCGGGCGAAGTCGAGGCGGTCGGGCCGGGCGTGGAGCGCTTCAAGCCGGGCGACAAGGTGTTCGCGGATCTGCTCTACCACGGGATGTGCGCCTTCGCGGAGTACGCCTGCGCGCGGGAGAAGGCGTGGCGCCCGATCCCTGACGGCGTCGACTTCGAGACGGCGGCGACGCTGCCGGCGTCGGCGGTGCTCGCGCTCCAGGGACTCGGCGGCCGCGACGGCGTCCGCGCGGGCGAGCGGGTTCTCATCATCGGCGCCTCCGGGTCGGTCGGGATCTTCGCGGTGCAACTTGCGAAGGCAGCCGGGGCGCACGTGACCGGCGTGTCGAGCGCCGGGAAGTTCGATCTCGTCCGCTCCATCGGTGCCGACGACGTCATCGACTACGCCCGCGAGAACTACACGCGCGGCGACCGACGCTACGACCGCATCCTCGATGCCGTCGCGATGCACTCCGTTTTCTCGGTGCGCCGCGCCCTGACCGCTGGCGGCGTCTACGGCGCCCACGGCGGTCGGTCGAGCGGCGGCCTCCTCCAGGCGATGGCGCTCGGGCCTTTGCTCTCCGTGGGGCGCAAGCGGCGGATCGGGGTCGTGATGGGCAGACCGAACGACGCCGCGGACCTCGCGACCGTGGGCGAGATGGTGCGGGCGGGCACGCTGGTCCCGCTGATCGATCGCACCTTCACGCTCGCTGGGGTGCCCGAGGCGTTGCGCATCTATGCAGCGGGTGAGGCGCGCGGCAAGCTCGTGATCAGGATCTGACGGGCGCCAAAGTCCAAGGAGGCCGATGTGGAGATCCGACCGAAGCCGCCGTCCAGGAAGGGCGGCTCCGACATGTTCATCGGCGACGTCTGGATCGACCAGATCACCGGGGGCGAGGGCGGCTCGCGCATCCGGGTCAACGTCGTGCGCTTCGCACCCGGCGCGCGCAACGCCTGGCACGCGCACGCGCTCGGTCAGACGCTACACGTGACCGAGGGCCTCGGGCGGACCCAGGCGCGCGGCGGCGACGTCATCGAGATCCGGCCCGGCGACACGATCTATACCGCGCCGCGCGAGTGGCACTGGCACGGGGCTGGGCCCGACCACTTCATGACCCACGTCGCGATCTGGGAGGCGCCCGCGGAAGGGCCCGAGACCGAGTTCGCCGAGCAGGTTACGGACGCCGAGTACGACGCCGAGGGTGCGGATCGCGGCCGGTAACCGACCGTGTACGGCCTCGGCTACATCGCTTCCGTCATCGGGCTCATGAGCTGGAAGTAGTTGCCGTCGGGATCGCTGAACGTGGCGATCAGGAACTCCGGCGGACCACCGGGGTTGTAGGGCTCGCGGACGACGGTCGCGCCGGCGGCGACGAATCGGTCGAAATCGGCCTTGACGTCCTCGCTCTCGATGTTCCAGATCAGGCGGCCCGGCTGCGGATTCTTGCCGGTGACCTCATCGTGCGCGCCGATGCTGATGAAGCCGTTGCCGAGCTGCCACCCGGTGTACGCGCTGTCCTCGAAGCCCGGCTTGCCGAGGACCCTTGTGTAGAACTCCGTCAGGGCCTTTGGGTTCTCGGAGCCGATCAGGATGCTGTTGAAGTTCACGCTCTCCTCCTTTGACGCTAGTCGGCGATGGATGACCGATCCGTATCGATCGGCGTCGGCGCGTTCGTGCGGTGAATGTATCGGCCATTCTTCGGTCGCGATCGGTACGTAGATCGCCGCCCGACGCGCACCGCAGTCGCTCGGTGCATGCCTTGACGCTGAATGGACCGTCCGAGCCACACGGCGACGATCTACTTGTCCGATACATCCGTCGGGCGAATACGGATCGGCGACCGAGCTTTGACCGTTTCACCGTATTCACCAGCCGAATCCGGTGCTAGCGAGGTCCGCCTGGCGACCTGGATCCGCGTCGTCACGACGTTGGCGGCACCTCGATGACGCGGCCATTCGCGACGCCGAAGTCCCAGACATCGATGTCGGGCGGCTCAACGCCGAGCGCCGTGAGCGCAGTGCAGATCTGGCTCCGATGATCGCTGCCGTGATGCAGCGCCTGCGCGAGCCGGATGCCGATCGGCGCGTCTCTCTGATACCCGTCGTCCTCGTCGACCTCGCGCACGACGGCGTCGGGATCGAGGCCCTCTGCCAGGAACCGCGACCAAGCGGCGCCGTTGCGCTCCATGACGCCCCGGAGCTCGGCAAGGCCCATGCGCTCGTCGTCGATGGCGTGGGTCCGATCGCCAGTCAGATAGAACAGGTACCCGGCGTCGCCGCCGATGAAGTGGCGCTGCGTGTCGAGGATCGAGCCGTAGGTCCCGGGCACGACGCTGTCGAGCTGCTCCGGCTCAGCTCGACGCACGCATCGATCAAACGCAGCGTCGCCCACACGTGGTGGGCGAACGCGTCTGCCATCAGGGATCTGCTCATCTCGTCCGCGACTATAGCGACGAGCGAAGACGCGTCCGCGGCAGCCGATCAGCCCTTCTCGAGCACCTCCCGAGCTCCAGCAGCCGATCGCGCCAGTAGGCCTTCATCCGGTCGGCCGTCGACTCATCGGGAAGCCACTCGTGCCCGATCGTGACCACCGTCTTCGCGTCGCCCTTGGCGGTGAAGTAGACGACGACGATCGATGTCGGGTCGTCCCAGTCGAAGCGGACCGATGTTGCCGATTTCGTCGGCCGCTGTCGCAGTGAGACGCCCGCGAGCCAGAGGCCCGCTGCGCCGCATCGGTGAAGGCGGCGAACGCACGGTCCGCCGACGCGTTGATCGTGCGGTTGACCGTGATCGTGAACCCGGTCGCCATCTGTCCCTTGGCGCGGAGGCCCCGTGCTCGCTCATAGCCGACGGTGACGCTTTGCGCCCACCAGCCGTCGACGCCGTGCTCCTCGCGCAGCCAGTGCGCGATCTCCGGGTGGCGACGTTCCGTGCCACCCCACTCGTCGAGGAGGCCGAACCAATCGGTCCAGCCCCTGCCGGTCGCGCTGCGGATGGCTTCATCGGTCGTCGGCATCTCGACGGCGGACTCGGCCGGCGCAACGGCCGGCGCCGATGTCTCTCCCGACGCTCCGGCGCCTGCATCGGCTCGGCGGATCAGCTGGGCCCGAGCCGCGGTGTACGACTCGCCGGTCTTCTCGGAGCGCGCGCGGACGCGGCGCTTGAAGGTCTTCTGCGTGGGCATGATTCGCTTCCTTCCCGCGACGGCGCTCCGGACTCACGCTCCCTTGCTCCGTCGAGAGAGGGCGAAACACGTCCCGGGGAAGCGAGTTCCCCTTTTCCCGCGAGGCCGATGGCGTGAGCACCGGATTCGGGGTTCGGCTGGGAGACGCCGTTGCGCGAGAGTCTAGCGCGCAGTCACAGTCGAATGGAAGACCGATGCTCGACGTCACCATCCGCCCCGAACGCCCGGGCGAGGCCGATGCGGTCCGCGCCGTCAACGACGCTGCCTTCGGCGAGCCCGTCGAGGGCCGCATCGTCGACGACATCCGTGGCACGGACCGATGGATCGACGGCGGGTCGCTCGTCGCGGAGGACGCCAGTGGCCGCATCGTGGGCCACCTCCTGCTCAGCGAAGGCGACCTCGAGACCGATTCCGGCGCGGCGCGCCGGATCTGGATGCTCGGCCCGGTGGCGGTGCTCCCCGCGGTGCAGCGGCGGGGCGTCGGCGCGGCGCTGATGCGCGCGGCGATCGAGCTCGCGACTTCACGCGGACAGCCGCTGATCTGTCTGCTCGGCCACGCCAGCTACTACCCACGGTTCGGCTTCGAGCCGGCGCGAGAAATCGGCATCCAACCGCCGCGACCGTGGCGCGACGCGAACTGGATGGCGCTGCGCCTCCCCGCCTGGACGCCGGATCTCCGCGGCGCCGCCCGCTACCCCTCCGCGTTCCCCGACGACTGACCCTGGGCCACCCGACGCTCGGCACAAAGGAAAACGCCCGCTATAGCGGACGTTTCTACGCACCAGGGGCTCGGAACACTTGTGGAATCTTTAGCAATGATCCCACCCCTTGCGGGGCCGCCCTGTTGTTCCCTGGTGCGCGAGGACCATAGCGGCCGCGCCGAGCGGTCGTCAAATGCGCACCCTGCGCCGGGTCATCCGGATCTCGTAGCGGCGGCTGCGCCTCGATCTGGTCGGCGACTCTAGGCTCGCGGATTCGGCCGATGTTCGAGCGCCGCCACGGCATCGGTCAGGAAGGCCCTCGCATCCGGGTGCTTGCCTTCGGCGTGGAGCCGGAGCGCGACGTCGAGTGACTCGGCGGCGACCCACCAGTACAGGCGGTCCCTCACGTCGTCGTCGAACTCGGTTTCTGCCCACTCGAAGAAGCGCGGCCACTGCGTCGACGCGACGTACCACCACAGCAGCTGACCAATGTCCCGCAGCGGATCGGCGAGAGCCGCGTCATCCCGGTCCACGAGGTACGCACGACGCCGGCTGAGCACGAAGTTCGACGCGTTCGGATCGCCGTGCGTCGGGACGGGTTCGGCCGATCCGAGACGCACGGCGAGTTCATGCAGACCGCGCGCGGCGTCGGTCATCTCGGGTGCGCTCGAGGTGGCGAGCGCCAGCATCCGGTTCGCGTATCCGGCAGGCGCGAGCGTGGAGCTCGCGAGGAGGCGCATGATCGTTTCGTCGTCTTGATACGTCCGAACCAACGTCCCCCAGTCGAGCAGCCGTCGCGCGAACCACGGACGGTCGGGGTGACGACCCGACACCCACTCCTGGATCACCAGGGTCCGACCCGCCAGCGCGCCAACCGCTATGACTGGCGGCGCGACGCCGAGCTCACCCAGCCGTCGGAGCACCTCAACGCGTGCGTCGACCTTGACGAAGACCTTGCGGCGACCGTTCGCCACCACGAACGAGGAGCCGGTCGAGCCCTGCGCCGCGGGCGATCCATCCCATGGCCCGTCGCCGAGCTGCCGCGAGACTGCAGCGGCGACCTCGTGCGATTCGACGGTCAGCGTGCCACCCGCGGTTGGCGGGGCGTGCGAGAGTCATGTGACTCGTGATGTCGATGTTCGAGCCGGATACGTGACGGCGCGGCTGCGCAACTCGTCAAGTCGCCGAGCGGCGAGAGGATTGCTCGCGCTCGTCGCGGCGGGGTCAATCGTCGGCTGTGCCGGCGGCGTCGAGACGGAGGCGCCCACCGATCCGCCGACTTACACACGGTCGCCACGCGCGAGCTCTCGGGCCGCTTCGGAATCTCCTCAGCCGGATGAGCTCGAGCCGGGTCAGCTCGCAGACGTGGTCCGCGAGACCGATGTCCTCACCGATCCGGATGGAGTCGCATTTGCTCGTCTCGTGTGGCCACGGACAGTCCTCGTCACCGGAGCTCATGAATCGGGGCGCGACCTCTGGTACCGGGTGGAGTTCGAGTACTGCTGCGATGTCTCCCTCTACCATGACTGGATCTTCGGCTGGATCAACTCTCGTGCCGAAGGGCAACCCGTCCTCACCCGACGGGAATGGTCGTGTCCGCCGAACGACAATGGCCTGGCGCGTCTCCCGGAGCCAGTCAGGTGGGAGTGCGCGCGCGATCGCAAGGTCACCCGCGACGGACAACTCACTGCGTGGGACACGCGCCCGCCGGCCTACGCCGGCGAGCCTCACTGGCTGACCGATGCGCCGATCGCCGGCCTCGGCGTCGAGGGTCAGCAGCCCGGCGACAGGATCTTCCCGCTCCACTTCTCGCCGAACAATGAGCTGCTGCGCGCCTGGCTGATCGACGCGCGCGTCAAACGTGGTGAACGTGTCTCGGTCACCGGGAGCTTCGGGCCCGGGCTCCGCCCGTCCGAAAAGCACCCCTTCGCTGCAGGTTTGCCCGAGATGCCGGAAGAGGAGCAGCGGCTCTGGTGTGAGCAGCAGTTCGTGGTGCACGAGATCCACGGCGATGGTCCGGACCCGACGCTGCCCGGGCCAGACGCTCCGGCGAGTTGGACTCCGCCGCCCGGAACGCAACCCGAGGCAGGTGACGGCTGGCGCCTTCTGGCATCGCGGGACTGGCGACAGGTGGCGATCAACGTTCGGGGCTACACCGTCGCCGCGGCTACGACCGACGCGGAGTACGGCGACCTATGGCAATCCATGTCCATCGGACCACCTCCAGTCGTTGACTTCACGCGGGAATTCGTCGTGCGCTTCGTGCCGGCGGTCAGCTCGACGTGTCCGTGGATCGCGTTCACCGGGATCGGAGTCGATCACGCGCAGAATCTCGTCTTCGGCGAGATATCGGGGCTGCCCGCCACGCTCTTTGTCGATCCGCTCCCTGAGAACTTCGCCTGCACGACCGATGCGGTACCCCACGCGTTCCTGGTGGCAATCGACCGCGGACAAGCTCCGAGCGACAGGTTCACCGTCCGGCTCGGGCTCGACGTAACGTGCGATGGTTGCGGCGGCGAGGAGATCGAAGTCGTCCTGAGCCCATGACCGCTTGACCGCCTCGGCGTTGACCGCCTCGGCGCCCAGGCAAGCGTGGACGTGGGTGCGGAAGGCATCGGCTAGAATCGAGGGGCCTCTGCCAGCTTGAGCGCGCGACCCCCGTCAGGAGGCGCAGCCCAACACATGACCGGCATCCTGGTCTTCGTGCTCCTCATAGGTGTGGTGGGCGGCGGCCTCGCGGTCGTGACGCTGCGGCGCTCGCACCGACTCGCCATCTTTCGGGCACGCAACGAGCACAGCGAAGGAATGCGCGATGTTTGACTGGCTGCTCGACCCGGTGCCTCTGGGAATCTTGGGAGTAACTGCTCTCCTATCGGTGCTAATCGGCCGATGGCGAGGCGATCCTCCGCTCATCGTCGGCGCGTCCACGATCGGGTATCTGTTCGTACTCATCGGCCTCTGGTGGTCGGGAACCATCGGTGACGAAGCCTCCTATGCGACAGCCGCCGCGGGGTTCGGCGCAATCCTGATGACGATGGCCGCCGAGCGCGCTCGGCATCGCAGGGAAGTCGCGAGGGGCGCGACCCAGACGTGACCGGCATCCTGTTCTTCGTGCTCGCCATAGGTGTGGTGGGCGGCGGCCTCGCGGTCGTGACGCTGCGCAACGTGATCCACAGCGCGATCGCGATGATGTTCTGCTTCGGCTCGCTCGCTGGGCTGTACGTCCTGCTCGGCGCGCCCATCGTGGCCGCGGCGCAGGTGCTGATCTACATCGGCGCCATCAGCGTGCTGATCCTGTTCGCGATCATGCTGACCCAGGCCGGTGACGCGAACCTCCCCGCGCCGTTCCACCCGCAGGTCTGGTTCGCCGTGGGGACCGCGGTGATCACGGCGTTCATCATCGGCTACGCCGTCGTCAACACCGATTGGGGAGCCGTGGGACGCGCGATCCCGCTCCAGGTCGCATCGGTTGCGGTGCTCCTGTTCACCGAGTACGCGCTGCCGTTCGAGATCGTCGGCCTGCTGCTGCTGGCGGCGATCATCGGGGCGATCTTTCTGGCGCGGCGGCCCGAAGAGGACGAGAGCGCCGGCTGATGCCGAACCTCGAGTCCTACCTCCTCGTGTCGGCGGCGCTCTTCAGCATCGGCGCGTTCGGCTTTCTGGCGCGGCGAAACGCGATCCTGATGCTGATCAGCATCGAGCTGATGCTCAACGCAGTGAACCTGTCCCTGATCGCGTTCGGGGCGTTCCTTCCCGGCGGGCGCGGGACGTCCGCGATCTTCGCGGTGATGGTGATGGCCGTCGCCGCCGCCGAGGCCACCGTGGGGCTCGCCCTGGTCATCGCCATCATCCGCACGCGGCAGACGCCCGAGGTGGACGAGTACTCGGACCTCAAGGAATAGCGGCTCGCCCATGGAGCTGCTGATCGCTCTCATCCCGGCGCTTCCCGCTGCCGGGTTCGTATTCTCCGTGCTGGTGGGGCCGCGGCTCGACCGCACACCGGCTCCTCACGCAGGAGCGCATCCCGCGGACAGGCATGGTGCTCGCGGGACCGATGGCGGGCACGGCCACGCGGAACCCGGCGGCGAAGGCCACGGGGCGCCCCGCGAGGCACACGGCGACGCGGCTCCCACCGGCGGCGAGCCGCACGAGGCGCGAGCGGCGCACCCCGACCGCGTCGAGGGTCTCGCGGACGAGAGCATGGGCCCGGCCGCGCACCACGACGTCGACGACTCCACGTTCCGCACCATCCCCACCGAAGAGGAGCAGCGCGCCTCGTCGCCTCACGCCGGGCACGACGACGTGCTGGCCAACGCATCGGGCGCCGACGGCGTCATTCCGCCCGAGTTCAACGACGGGCTTGGCCAGACCGGGCACGTCACGCCGGGCGAAGACGCGCCGAGCTATCGGTCGTGGATCGTGCCGACCCTGATGGTGGCGATCGCATGGGTCTTCTCGATGGCCGTGTTCGGCAGCGTGATCTTCGGCGGCAACGAGTACGAGGTGCGGCTGTACGAGTGGATCGGCGCCGGCGACTTCCGGATCGAGATCGCGTTCTTCGTCGACCAGCTCACCGCGATGCTGCTGCTCGTCGTCAGCACGGTCGGGCTGCTGATCCACGTCTATTCGATCGGCTACATGGACGGCGACCGCGGGTACTGGCGCTTCTTCGCCTACCTGAACCTGTTCATGCTCAGCATGCTGCTACTGATCCTCGGCGCGAACTACCTGATGGTCTACGTCGGGTGGGAGGCGGTCGGCCTGTGCAGCTACCTGCTCATCGGCTTCTGGTACAAGAAGCCATCGGCCGCCGGAGCCGCCAAGAAGGCGTTCATCGTCAACCGCGTCGGCGACTTCGGCTTCGGCCTGGGCGTGATCCTCCTCTTCCTGACCGTGGGCAGCCTGAGCTTCACCGATGTCTTCGAGCGCATCGGCGAGCACGGCGAGGGGGTCGTCACGGTGATCGCGCTGCTGCTCTTCGCGGGAGCGGTGGGCAAGAGCGCGCAGTTCCCGCTCCACGTCTGGCTGCCGGACGCCATGGAGGGCCCCACCCCGGTCAGCGCCCTGATCCACGCCGCGACAATGGTCAACGCCGGGGTCTACCTGGTGGCGCGCTCGAACCCGATCTTCGCGGAGGCGCCCGCCGCGATGTGGGTCGTCGCCTCCATCGGCGTCTTCACCGCCATCTTCGCCGCCGCCATCGCGGTGACCCAGAACGACATCAAAAAGGTGCTCGCCTACTCGACGGTGAGCCAGCTCGGCTACATGTTCTTCGCCCTGGGGATCGGGGCGTGGGTGGCGGCGATCTTCCACCTGGTCAGCCACGGCTTCTTCAAGGGCCTGCTCTTCATGGGCTCCGGGTCGGTGATCCACGGCTCGGGCGGGGAGCAGGACATGCGGTTCATGGGCGGCCTGCGCGAGCCGATGCGGTGGACGTACGTGACGATGGTCATCGGGTCGCTGGCGCTCGCCGGCATCCCGATCTTCGCCGGCTTCTGGAGCAAGGACGAGATCCTGGCCGAGTCGTTCAACCGCGGCTACCTGATCTTCTACATCGTCGGCCTGGCGACCGCGGCGCTCACCGCGTTCTACAGCTTCCGGATGGTCTTCATGACCTTCTGGGGCCGATGGAGGGGGCCGCGCGAGACGTGGCGCCACATCCACGAGAGCGCCGGCACCATGGTCGCCCCGCTCCTAATCCTGGCGGTGCCCACGGCGCTGATCGGGCTCGTCCTGGGCCTGCCGCCGGAGGGCGGGCTGATCCACGGCTGGCTGGAGGAGATCTTCCATCCCGCGGAGGAGCTCGGCGCCGGGATCCTGCCAGGCTCGATCGCGGCGAGCGGCGAGCACGCCTTCCAGCTGATCGGCGTCGGCGGCACGCTGCTCTTGCTCGGTGCGGCGACCGCGGTGGTCGGCGCCGGTCTGGCGTACCGGGTCTACGTCCAGCGCCCCGGCCTCAACGACCGGATCGTCCGGGGCATCCCGTTCGGGCTCGGGCCGGGGATGTATCGGGCCAGCGTCAACCTCTACTACGTCGATGCCCTCTACAGCCTGATCTTCGCCCGGGGCGGGGTGCTGCTCGCGAACGCGCTGTGGTGGTTCGATGCGAAGGTCATCGACGGCGCGGTGAACGGCGCCGGCTGGCTGAGTCAGCGGTCGGGCGCGCTGCTGCGACGCTCGCAGACCGGGCGGGTCGAGAACTACGGGCTCGGCATCGCGGGCGGGCTGGCCGTCGTCGTCCTCATCTACTTCGCGGTGGCCCGATGAGGGCGGCGAGATGACCGACCTGCCCGTGCTGACCCTGGTCGTCTTCACGCCGCTGTTCGGCGCGCTCCTCTTGCTCCTCGTCCCGGGCGACAACGGGCGCGCCATCCGCTGGGTCGCGCTGCTGGCCGCGCTGGCGAGCTTCGGCTTCAGCCTCGTGCTGCTCGGCTACCAGGCCGGCGGCGAGGAGTTCCAGTTCCGCGAGGACATCGGCTGGATCAACGCGTTCGGGATGCGCTACACGCTCGGCGTCGACGGCATCAGCGTGGTGCTGGTGCTCCTCACGACCGTGCTCAGCGTCGTCTCGATCCTCTACTCCTGGGATCCGATCCAGAAGCGGGTCAAGGAGTACTACGTGACGATGCTGCTGCTGATGGTCGGCATGCTCGGCGTGTTCGTAAGCCTCGACCTGTTCCTTTTCTATGTCTTCTGGGAGCTGTCGCTGATCCCGATGTACCTGGTCATCGGTATCTGGGGAGGGCCGCGGCGGATCTACGCCACCGTCAAGTTCGTGATCTACACGCTGGTCGGGTCGCTGCTCATGCTCGTCGCAATCCTGGCGGTGGCGATCGCGCACGCGGCGGGCGGCAACGACTTCACGTTCAGCTACGAGGCGCTGCGCGGCTTCCCGTTCGCCCCGGGGCTCCAGGCGCTGGCGTTCATCGCCTTCTTCCTGGCATTCGCGATCAAGGTGCCGATGTGGCCCTTCCACACCTGGCTCCCGGACGCGCACGTCGAGGCGCCGACCGCGGGCTCGATCATCCTCGCCGGCGTGCTGCTCAAGCTGGGCGGCTACGGCTTCATCCGCTTCAGCGTGCCGCTGCTCCCCGATGCCGCGGCGCGGTTCGCGCCGGTGATCATCGTGCTGGCCGTCATCGCGATCATCTACGGCGCGCTGGTGGCGATGGTGCAGCCCGATCTGAAAAGGCTGGTGGCGTACTCGAGCGTCAGCCACATGGGCTTCGTGACGCTCGGCATCTTCGTCATGAACGAGCAGGGGCTGCAGGGCGCGATCTTCACCATGGTCGCCCACGGCGTCACCACCGGCGCGCTCTTCCTCCTGGTGGGCGTCATCTACGAGCGCACCCACGACCGGATGATCGCCCACATGGGCGGGTTGAACGCGCGGCTCCCGCGCTACGCGGGACTCTTCGGGCTGTTCACCTTCGCCAGCATCGGCCTACCCGGGCTGTCCGGCTTCATCGGTGAGTTCCTGGTCATGCTCGGCGCGTTCCGCTACAGCGCCTGGGTCGCGTTCCCCGCGATGCTGGTGGTGATCGCCTCGGCGGTGTACATGCTCTGGATGTTCCAGCGCGTCTTCTTCCACGTCCCGTCGGACTGGATACGCCGATGGTGGCCGTCCCTGACCGACCTGACCCGGCTCGAGTGGGCATCGGTCGCCCCGCTGGTGGTGCTCGTGATCGCGCTGGGCGTCTTCCCGGGGATCGTCCTCGGCCGGACTGAGCAGCCCGTCGCCGCGCTGTTGGAGCGGTTCGCGGACGCGGCGCCATCGGACGTCTCACTGCTGCGGTGGCCATGAGCGGAGAGCTGTACGCGGTCCTGCCCGAGATCGCGATGACGGTCCTGGTGCTGACGGTGATCGTGGTCGACCTGATCCTGCCGCTCCAGGAGAAGTGGCTGCTCGTCCCGCTCACCGTCGTCGGACTGGTGATGGTCGGCGTGGCGACCGTTCTGACGTGGAACGTCAATCGCCACGTCTTCGACGGCTTCTACGTGGTGGACGACCTCGGGGTCTTCTTCAAGCTGCTGACGCTGCTGATCGGCGTCTTTACCGTGCTCTTCGCCCCCGGCTACTTCCAGACGCGGCGCCTGCCGCTGGGCGAGTTCAGCACGATCCTGGTCTTCAGCCTCATCGGCATGTTCATCCTCGCCAGCTCGAGCGACCTCGTGACGCTGTTCCTGGGCCTGGAGTTGATGACTATGCCGAGCTATCTGCTGACCGGCTTCCACAAGACCGATCGGTTCAGCAACGAGGGCGGGCTCAAGTACTTCCTTCTCGGGTCGTTCGCTTCCGCCATCCTGCTCTTCGGGATCGCCTGGACGTATGGCTTCACGGGGACCACGCGCATCAGCGATATCGCCGCGTCGCTGTCGGCGGGCCCGCTGCCGCCGGGGATGATCGTTGCGCTCGGCTTCCTCACCGTCGGCGCCACGTTCAAAATCGCCGCGGTCCCGTTCCACTACTGGACGCCGGACGCCTACCAGGGAGCGCCGACGCCGATCACCGGCTTCCTGTCGGTGGGGCCCAAGGTCGGCGCGTTCGCGCTGCTAGTCCGGCTGTTCGTCGAGGGGCTGGCGCCGCTCCGCGCCGACTGGCTGGCGGTGATCCTGGTGCTCACTGTGCTGACCATGACCGGCGGCAACATCGTGGCGTTGGCGCAGTCGAACGTGAAGCGGATGCTCGCCTACAGCTCGATCGCGCACACCGGCTACATCATGGCCGGCATCGCCGCGTTCGCGAATGCCGGCGACGCGTCCGTCGCGAGCCGCGGACTCGAATCGGTCCTGTTCTACGGCCTGGGCTACTCGGTCATGAACCTGGGCGCGTTCGCGGTGGTGGCGATGCTGCAGCGCCAGCCGGGCACATATGGCGGGTTGGGCTCGTTCGCGGGGCTCGCGTCGCGCGACCCGTGGCGGGCCGCCGCCATGGCGGTCCTCCTGCTCTCGTTGACCGGCATCCCGCCAACGGTCGGCTTCTTCGCCAAGCTGTACGTCCTGCTGGCGGCGGTCGACGCCGGGCTGGCGTGGCTGGCCGTGATCATGGTGCTCAACGCGGCGCTATCGGCCTTCTATTACCTGCGTGTCATCGTCTACATGTACATGCGCGAGCCCGAGGCGCAGCCGACGCCCATCGACGACTCGCGGTTCGCGACCTTCGGCCTGGTGCTCAGCGTGGTCGGCGTGGTCGCGCTCGGCATCTTCCCGAGCGCGATCCTGGACCTGCTGCGCACCTCGGTCGGCAGCATCCTGACCGCCGGCCGCTGACGTGACCGTCGGGACGCGCCGTCGCGCCGCCCCGGACGAGGCGCTGGCGGATGCCGCGCGGACGCTGCTGGGGGACCGGCGGCTGGTGATCGCCGCCAACCGCGGACCGGTCTCCTTCTCGACGGGTTCGGACGGCTCGCTGCGCCCGCGACGCGGATCGGGGGGCCTGGTCACCGCGCTGGGCGAGATCGGCCGATACGTCCCGCTGACTTGGGTCGCCGCCGCCATGACCGATGCGGACCGGCGCGCGGCCGAGGGCTCGGGGATGCTCGAGCGTGCCGTGCCCGAGGCGGACGTACGGCTGCGGTTCGTGACCACCGACCGCGCGACCTACGAAGCCGGCTACAACGTCATAGCCAACCCGCTGCTCTGGTTCCTCCAGCACCAGATGTGGAACCTGCCCGAGCAGCCGCAGATCGACGCGCGCGTGATGCGCGCCTGGCAGCAGGGATACGCGCCCATCAACTCGGCGTTCGCGCGCGCCGCCGTCGCTGCCGGCGGCGACGACGAGCAGCCGCGGATCATGCTCCACGACTACCACCTCTACCTCGCCGCCGCCGAGATCCGCCGCCAGCGGCCCGAGGCGCTGATCAGCCACTTCACGCACATCCCGTGGCCGCCCTCGTCGCTGTGGCAGGTCATGCCGCCGTTCATGCGGACCGCGATCTGTGACGGGCTGTGCGCGAACGACATCGTGGGCTTCCAGACGCAGCGCTACCGGCACAACTTCCTGCGCACCGTCGAGTCGTTCCTGCCCGGGGCACAGGTCGACTACGCCAACGACTCGGTGACGTGGCGAGGCCGCGTGACCTGGGCGCGCTGCTATCCGATCTCGATCGACGTCGAGGCGACACGCGCACTCGCGCGATCGGCGGCGGCGGACCACCGTCGTGAGGACCTCCGCCGCTTCGGTGGCGAGTTCACGCTCGTCCGCGTCGACCGCCTCGAGCCGTCGAAGAACATCCTGCGCGGCTTCCTGGCCTACGAGGCGCTGGTCACGCGCCATCCCGAGTACCGCGGACGAGTGAACTTCCTGGCCTTCCTCGTTCCGTCGCGGACCAGCCTGCGCGAGTACGGCGACTACGGCCGCCGGGTCCAGGAGGTGGTCGACCGCATCAACGCCCGCTTCGGGTCGGCGGTGCATCGGCCGATCCATCTCTTCTACGAGAACGACTACGTCCAGGCCCTGGCCGGTCTGTCGATCGCGGACGTGGTGCTCGTCAACCCGCTCATCGACGGCATGAACCTGGTCGCCAAGGAGGCAGTGACGGTCACCCAGCGCAACGCCGTGCTGGTCCTGTCAGAGACGGCGGGCGCGTACGACCAGATGTCCGATGGTGCCCTGCCGGTCGCGCCGGCCGACGTGATCGGGACGGCGGATGCCATCGCGGCCGGGCTGTCGATGCCGGCCGAGGAGCGTGCGCGACGGATTCGCCTGCTGCGTGACGGCGTCGAGCGCGAGGACATCGCCTGGTGGCTGCGCCGTCAGCTGACCGATCTTGCGCAGGTCGCGGAGACGCGCGCGCCCGCGGCGTCCTAGGTCGCGATCCGGCGGAGAAGCTCGACCAGCTCGACCGGCGAGTCGATCACCGCGTCCGCGGCCCCGCGGACCTCCGGTACGGCCTCCGGCCCTCCGCCGACCGCGCCGATGAAGGCATCCAGCCGGCCCTCCTCGCGCATCCGGCGGGCGACGCGGAACCCGTCGATATCGGTCCGGTCGTCGCCGAAGAGGAGCAGGCCGCGCAGCGCGTATCGGTCGACGATGCGCCGCACCGCGATGCCCTTGTCGACGCCGCGCGGCCGCAGCTCGACCGACTTGCGCCCTTCCCGCACCTCGAGCTCACGCGGCACGCCCATCGATCCGAGCGCGCCGAGCAGGTCGGCGCGCGCCGCCTCGGGGTCACCGACGTTGCGGTAGTGGATGGTCGCGCTGAGGCCCTTCGGCTCGAACGACAGGCCCTCATGACGCCGGAGACGCCGCGCGAGCGCGGCAACCAGACCGTCGAGTTGCTGCGGAACTCCGGCGAGCGCGGCTTCGACCTCCGGCTCGCTTGCGTGCGGCGCCAGCCACTCGGCGCCATGGTTGCCCACCAAGAGGATCGCGGGGTCACCCAGCATGCGGCGCGCATCGCTCGCGGCGCGACCGGAGATGACTGCGACGACCGTGAGTCGCGGGCGCAGCGCGGCCAGCGCGTCTTTCGCTCCTTCGGCCAGAACGGCGTCCTCGGGGCGTGGCGCGATGGGTGAGAGCGTCCCGTCGAGGTCGGTGACCAGCGCGGCCGGTGCGGCGGCGAGGACCCGGCGCGCGGCCGACGTGGTCGCGGTCGCGGTCAGAGGTCCGCTCGCTCGAGGACGATCGTGCCGAGGAACGCGGCAGAGAAGATGTACATCGCCGCGGCCACCGCGGCCGCGATGAAGCGGATGCCATCGGGCGCGGATCCCAGCGAGCCGATGGTGAACCACGTCGTGAGCGCCGACAGCAGCACGCCGCCGGCGATCGCGGTGGCCACGCCGAACATCGAGCCGCCGAAGGAGCTGCCGCGCGAGATCGGCGCTGGCATCATCCACTGCCTCGTGCCGCGCATTCGGTCAGCGGCGAAGCTCCGCGCGGCGATCGTGGCCACGACCGCTGCCGCGGCGGCGAGCGAGACGCCGTACCAGAACAGCGACTGCGTGGTCGCCGTAACCGGCGCGTTGGGCGGAGCAGGTCCGGGATCCACACCGCGGCGCGCGGTGCCGCGAGCCCGATCAACCCGAGCAGGGCGATCACCGCCAGGAGCCGGTAGGAAATCCACAGCTCCCGGACGCTCCGGGCTGAGCAGCACGCTTATCGCCGTCGCGAGGCAGACGCCCCGAGCCCGGGTCAAGCTGCTCACGGTTACCTCGGGCGACGGGCGCGAAACGGGGCGCGATTCTAGCACGGGCGCTTGACGGGTCCTGCGACCGGCCATAGCATAAGCGCTCGCTTATATCAGCGGTTCTTTTCATAAATGGCCGTTTCTACGAGGACACCGATGCTGGGCGAACCGATCCAGGCCGACGGCGACCTCCGACGCCTCCGCGTCCTGTACCGCGCGCTGGGCGACCTCACCAGGCTTCGCATCATCCGCCTGCTCGCAGAGGCAGGACCGATGCCTGTCAACAAGCTCTCCGAGCGCGTGCTGCTGTCGCAGCCACTGATCAGCTGGCACCTCCGCATCCTTCGGATGGCCGGCTTCATCGACACCGAGCGGCATGGCCGCGAGGTAATCTGCCGGCTGCGCCCCGCCGCCTTCGGTGACCTTCACGCCGCCGAGGAGGCGCTGTTGAGCGGGGCGCCTCGCGAGCGCGACGTCGCCCTTTCCGCCGGCGACAAGGGAGCGGCGCGTGTCGGCTAGCCAGCCCGGCGCGCGGGTCGACCTAGCCGCCGGCGACTCGTTCCTGCCGCCCTGGGTCAAGGACCGCGTCCGCGCCCTCCTCGCGCCGGTCGTGCGCTTTGCGCTGCGCTGGCACATCTCCGCGAACACGATCACGGTGGTCGGGCTCTTCGTCGTCGCCATGGGCGCGGTGCTCGTCGCCGGCGGCGCGCTGCTGGCCGGCGCGGCGATCCTGATCGCCGGCTCGCTGCTCGACGCGGTGGACGGGGCGCTGGCGCGCGCGAGCGGCGGCACGACCGCGTTCGGCGGCTTCCTGGACAGCACCCTCGACCGCGCCTCCGAGGGCGTGCTCTTCACCGGCATCGCGGTCTACTATCTCCAGGCGCCCGATCCGGTCCTGCCCATGGTCCTCGCGCTCGTGGCGATGACCGGATCGTTCATGGTCAGCTACACGCGCGCGCGAGCCGAGGGGCTCGGCTACGTCGCCTCCATCGGCCTTGCGCCCAGGCCGGAACGCCTGGTCCTGGTCAGCGCCGGGCTCATCGTCACGGGGCTGGGCGTCTCGTGGGGCCTCGCCGCGGCCCTCGGGCTCATCGCGCTGCTCACCACGGCAACCGTATTGCAGCGCATCTGGCACGTCTGGCGGCAGGCAGCCCGCTAGAGCCCGAGAGAGGAGATCGACCCTGGTGACTGACACGAACGGCAGGACCGCAACCTCGCAGGCGGCTCGCCCCTCGTCGGATGGGCGCAAGAGGCGCGACGGCAAGGTCCGCGTCGCCATTATCGGCGTCGGAAACTGCGCCTCGAGCCTGGTCCAGGGGCGCTACTACTACGAGGACGCCGAGGTCGGCGATTTCATCCCCGGGATCATGCACGTCAACCTGGGCGGCTACCGGATCCGCGACATCGAGTTCGTGGCCGCCTTGGACATCGACAAGAACAAGGTCGGCAAGGACCTCGGCCAGGCGATCTACGAGAAGCCGAACAACACGTACGTCTTCCAGAAGGTGGGCAAGCTCGGCGTCCCGGTGGAGCGCGGCATGACTCACGACGGTCTGGGCAAGTACCTCAGCGAGATCATCCAGAAGGCGCCCGGCGAGACCGCCGACATCGTCAACATCCTGCGCGATCGCGAGGTCGACGTGGTCGTCAGCTACCTTCCGGTCGGCAGCGAGCTGGCGACCAAGTGGTACGTCGAGCAGGTCCTCGACGCCGGCTGCGCGTTCATCAACTGCATCCCGGTGTTCATTGGGCGCGAGCCGTACTGGCAGCGCCGATTCGTGGAGCGCGGCCTCCCCATCGTGGGCGACGACATCAAGAGCCAGGTCGGCGCGACGATCACCCATCGGCTGCTGACGCGGCTGTTCATGGAGCGCGGCGTGCGCCTCGAGCGCACCTACCAGCTCAACTTCGGAGGCAACACCGACTTCCTCAACATGCTCGAGCGCGAGAGGCTGGAGTCCAAGAAGATCAGCAAGACCAACGCGGTCACCAGCCAGCTCGACTACGACCTGCCGCTGGACGACGTGCACGTCGGCCCGTCCGACCACGTGCCGTGGCTCGAGGACCGCAAGTGGTGCTACATCCGCATGGAGGGCACCACCTTCGGCGACGTGCCGCTCAACGCGGAGCTGAAGCTCGAGGTCTGGGACTCGCCGAACTCGGCGGGAGTGGTGATCGACGCGATCCGCTGCGCCAAGCTGGCGCTCGATCGCGGGCTGTCGGGCACGCTCGCCGGCCCATCGGCGTACTTCATGAAGAGTCCGCCGATCCAGTACCACGACGATGAGGCCCGCCAGCGGGTGGAGGCGTTCATCCGGGGCGACGACAATGAGGCCGTAGACGGCCAGCAGACTTCGACCGTGCGCAAGGTCGGCAGTCTGGGGCTGGGCGACACGCTCGAGGCGCTCGACGAGGAACGCGAACGCCAGGAGGAGAGCGCGGAGACGGAAACGGCGGCCAGCGGGGGGGGCTGACGTGACCACCGGTGCAGCCGTCGGCGACAGGCCGCTCCAGCCGGTCGCCCGTGAGCCGGCGGCGGGTGCGTTCGCGACCACGCCCGGCGAGCGCAAACGCGAGCGACTCGCCTACTGGGGATACCGTGCCGCGGAGGCTGTCCTTCAGCGGCTCCCGCGAGCGGCGCTGCTCCCGCTGAGCGCGGCGGCCGCGACCGGCGTCTTCGCCATCGCCCCGGAGAAGCGCGCGCTGACCCAGGACAACCTCGCGCGACCGCTCCGCCTGCCAGCCGATCACCCGCGGGTCCGTCGCGCCGCTCTCCGCGCATTCCGCAACTACGGCAAGTACCTGATCGACATGATGCGGCTGCCCGCGCTCGACGACGCGGCAGTCGACGACCTGGTGCGGATCGAGAACATCGAGTCGCTCACCCAGGCACGCGCCCCCGGCAAGGGCGTCCTGCTGTGCTGCGTTCACGTCGGAGGCATGGACGTCATCGGTCCCGCGCTGAAGCGGCACGGCCAGCGGATGCACGTCGTCGCCGACGACACCAGCTACGGCCGCCTCTTCGAGCACCTCCGCGCCGTCCGTCAGCGCCACGAGATCCACCTCATCCCGTGGCGCAATCTGCGGCAGCTGTTCCGCGCCCTCCGCGACGGCGAGAACCTCGTCCTCTTCTGCGACTGGGGCTACCGGTCGGGCGACGTCCCGGTGGAACTCTTTGGCGAGCCGACAACCTTCCCCGCGGGGCCGGCCACGCTGGCCGCGAAGTCGGGAGCGCCCATGCTGCCGGTCCACGTTCGACGCACGCGGGACGACCGCTTCGTCGCGCGCGGCCTCCCGCTCGTCCGTGCCGCGGCGACGGATCCGGCGGAGCTGTACCGCGCGACGCAGCAGCTTGCAGACGCCCTCTCGAGCGTCATCGCCGCCGATCCCGGCCAGTGGTACATCTTCCGCCACATCTGGCCACAGACCGATGTCGAGCGCGACTTCGCGCGAACCGCGCTCGAGGCCGCTCGCCGGGGAGACGATTGGACCCGGCTGCGGCCCGGCTGACGCCGTGCTGCCGATCGCGCTCCGCACGGCCGAGCTGCTCACCCGCCTGCTGCCGGCCGGCACGCAGTACGCCCTCGCCGATTTCGCCGGCGACCTCTGGTACCGCCTTGCACCGCGCCGGCGGCGCCTGGTCCGCGCCAACCTCGCGCGCGCGTGCGGGGGCGTGGACGCGGCCGTCGTCCGGCAGGCGTTTCGCGAGCACGCGCGCTACTACCTCGAGATCCTGCGCGTCCCGCGCTACGCCGCGGATCGCATCGCATCGCACGTCAGCGTGGTCGGCTGGGACGTCATCGAGCCGATCTTCCACGGCGGCCCGGTCGTGCTCGTCACCGCGCACCTGGGGAACTTCGAGCCGATGGGCCACTGGCTCGCCGCATACCGGCTGCGCGTGGTCGCCCCGGTCGAGGAGATCCGGCCGCGGGCGCTGTTCGACTTCCTCCTCGCCCGCCGGGGTGGCGGCCGCGGCGCGCTCGAGGTGATCCCGCTGTCGTCCGCACGTCACCGGCTGGTGGCGGCGCTCAAGGCCGGCGACGCCATCGCACTGGTGGCCGATCGCGACCTGGAGGGCAACGGCCTGCGCATGCCGCTCTTCGGCCACGCGACGACTATCCCCATGGGTCCCGCCGCGCTCGCGCTGCTCACCGGGGCGCGGCTGATCACCGGGCGCAGCCTGCGGATCGGGCCGGACCGCTTCGAGATCCGCGGCGAGGTCCTCGAGTGGCAGCCCAGCGGCGATCGGCGCGCCGACGTGGCCGCACTGACGGCGCGGATCGCGGCGCGGCTCGAGTCGTACATCCGCGAGCGACCCGAGCAGTGGTTCGGCGCCTTCCAGCAGATCTGGCCGGACCTCGCGGCGTGAGCGCGCGACGATCGCCTCGCTCGGGCGGTGAGCGCGGCATGGCCGACATGCACGTCCACTCGCTGTACAGCGACGGCACGATGCGCATCCGCGAGATACTCGACCACGTCGAGCGCGAGACGGCGCTGGACGTGATCGCGATCACGGACCACGAGCGCATCGACGGCGCACGGCGGGCGCGTGAGATCCACGCCGCCGGTGACTACTCCTTCGAGCTCGTGGTCGGCGAGGAGATAACCACCCGATCCGGACACCTCCTCGCACTCTTCCTCGAGGACCGGGTGCGACCGCTGCGCTCGCTCGAGTACACGCTCCAGGCCGTGCACGAGCAGGGCGGCCTGGCGATCGCCCCCCACCCTATGTCGCAGCTGACGCTGAGCATCGGCCGCGGCAGCTTCCGGCGGCTGCTTCGCGACGAGCGCCCCGGGGTGCACCTCGACGCTATCGAGCTGATCAACCCGTCGGGCGCTGGGCGCAGCGCGCGCGCGGCCGTGCGCCGCTACAACGACGACGTGCTCCACCTGCCGGGCATCGGCAACTCAGACGCGCACGTCCTGCCCGCCATCGGCTCCGCACTCACGTGGTTCCCCGGCACGACGGCGCACGAGTATCGCGCCGCCATCGGCTCCGGAGAGGTGGAGCCACAGGGCGCGCACTGGACCACGTGGCAGAACGTCGCGATCTACCGCCGCCAGCTGGCGGCCAAGGCGCGCCACCTGCGCCACGCCCTCGTCCCGACTGGAGAGTGGCGGTGAGCGAGCTGCTCAAGGTCGGGATCGTCAGCCCGTACGGCTATCCGCATCCCGGCGGCGTCAACGAGCACGTCCGCTACACGTACGAGGCGATGCGGCGGATGGGGCACGAGGTGAAGATCATCACCAGCGCCTACGGCCGCGAGCGCGAGAGCGAGGGCGACGTCTTCCGCCTGGGCGTGGGATTCGCCTTCCCGTCGAACGGAAGCATAGGTCGCGTCACCTTCGGCACGCGGTTCAACGAGCAGGCGCGCGAGCTCCTGGATCGCGAACGCTTCGACGTCTTGCACTTCCACGAGCCGTTCGTGCCGTTCCTGTCCCCGCTGGTGCTGCGGCAATCGCGCACGGTGAACATCGCCACCTTCCACGCCTTCGGCGGTTTCAGCCCAAGCTACGAGATCGGGAAGCGGCTGCTCGGCGGGTACGCTCGGCGGCTGCACGGGCGCATCGCGGTGTCGGGCGCGGCGCGGCACTTCATCACCAAGTACTTCCCCGGCGACTACCGGATCATCCCCAACGGCGTCGACCTCGACCGCTTCACAACCGCGCAGCCCTTTGAGGAGCTGCGCGACGGGACGCTGAACATCCTGTTCGTGGGTCGTCTCGAGGAGCGCAAGGGGCTGATGTACCTGCTGCGCGGCTACGACCGCCTCAAGAAACGCCACGTCGACGCGCGCCTGATCGTGGTCGGCGACGGCCCGCAGCGCGGCCAGTACCGCCGCTACGTGGCCACCCGGCGGGTGCGCGATGTCGAATTCATGGGCCGCGTCAGCGACGACGATAAGG